>SDOA01000026.1 GCA_004524595.1 Candidatus Thorarchaeota archaeon
AGCTCCTTTTGTTATTGTTCCCTCTTCATGAATGGCATTTAATATTGCACATGCTCCTTTCCCAAAAATATAATCTCCATCCTGCTCAAACCATAATTTGTAGTCAGGAGAGAGCCAGTTACTCTTGGTTTCTTTCTTGGACATGTGGCTACCTCAAGTACAATATTGCGATTGTTCATACCGAATAGTGAATAGATACTAATGACCCCAACGGAGTCGCTCTGGTTTTGTCTCCTTCTTGAAGGCCTTCTTCACAATCTTCCAATGGTCAGCACAGACATAGGTCTTCCTTGCCCTTGCGTCTTTCACTTTTAGACCAGAACTTGTTATACTCTCCATAATTCTTACTGTTGCAAATGATCTCTTTGATGGTTTTCTACAACCAACTATGCTGCATTCCTTTTCTGACGACACTTGGGACACTTCAAATGTGTAAGAGTGACTGAGCATTATAACTATAACGCAGACAAGCTCAATCGTGGTCATTTCTTGGAGTGAGAACTGATCCTTTTGTGAAATCGAACATAATACCTTGTTCATCACCCAAGGCGAGCTTGACAATCTTGGATGCATCAACCGAACCGATTCTACAAGCGGACAGACCATGTTCCTTTGCCACTTGTTTTAACTCAGGAATATTTTCTTCAGTAGTAGCAAGTAAGAAGCCCAAAGAGATATACATTCGTAGCCAATCTTCTAATGGGATGTCCTTTGGCCGAGATCTATTGATAGCATCAAGATCAATGATGCCACCCTTTCCTGAATACTCAAGCATCATTGATGCTGTTCCAACAATTCCTGCGACAGAAACATCCTTTGAAGCTGTAACTAGTTTCTTGAGAGCAATATCGTTCATAACGGAGAGTCGTCTGACAACAGAATCAGAGGTCCTATTGGTGACGGAGTCCCATCCAAGATTATAATGAGCACCTCTCATTCCTTTCCTGTCAAATAGAACAGCGAGAATATTACCTACTTGGGCACCTCCAGCAGTAAGAAGATACTCTTTTTGTACAACACCTGTGGCAGAACCAACAACATAGGTAGATGATGAACGAGGATTGGTATGTCCTCTAACAATAGGCACTTTGAAGGTATGGGACCCTGAGATTAATCCGTCGAGAATGGCTTCACCAATTTGTTGGTCAGAATATGATAATGCCACTGCAAAAGATGTCGGAACCCCACCAGCGGCATAAATGTCCATTACACTAGCGAGGACTGCATTGAATCCTGCTGCACGAGGATGCTGAATACAGAGGTCCTCAACAATAGCATCAGTCGTTAAGAGAATCATATCATCAGAATTCGTACTAATAGCTGCAGAGTCTTCTCCAAGGCCATGAGGTGTATCACCTTTGAACGATTCAAGACGAAGTTTATCGATAATAGAAGGAAGTACGAATTTGCGAGAGATTCCATCAAAAGTCAGCAACATTTCTAAAATATCAGTTAGGCGTGTCAAGAACAGTCACCCAGTTATGAACATCTTAACTCCTATGGGCCACTCATAAAATCTATCACGAAGGCAGTCTGACCTAGTATGATGCCAATCCCGAGTAATGAGATTCCAATCATGAAATAGATGAGTGCTCTTATCTCTGGACGAATTTCTTCTAACAATATTATTTCACCTTCGCTGATTGCGTTGGCCTTCTTGTTACTTATAGACGTTTTGGGACTGTTGAAAGGCTCTATCAGCTGATATTACCGTATTCGAAACTTCTTTGCTATATCTTTTGGGATAGCATCAGGATATTCTTCATCCTTTGCGGAGATACTTGGTTCTAAGACCTTTTTGACCTCGGGTTTGCATGTGCCATCGTCGCGCATTCGCCGTTCGATACATTTGGAAAATTGACACCAAGCTCCATCGCATTCTTCATCAATCCATGTGCACCAGACAATCTTCTTTGCACCCTTCTGGAGAATCTTCAGGGCAGAAGGCTGTTTGATGCATTTGAAGTTTTTACAAAGTGCTGTACATTCTTTATCACCTGTTGCCATAACACTTCGCTCCAAATTTGTATTTCTAAGTTATTGATTCTCACCTTTTTGTTGCCATGCCAAGTAATTCATCTAACCTCTTTTGTCCTCCTTCAACAATACGAATACCCCGCTCGAGCTTTTCCTTGGACTCCTCATATTTGGATCTAGAAATGTCGCCAATCTTGAACTTGGCATCAAGTCGACTTGTTTCTTTATGAAGCAACTTCAAAGTCTTCCTAATTCCCTTTGACCATTTCTTACTGGTTTTAATTGCATCTTTGAGATTAGACCTCAATTCCTTTATTGTTCCAAGGATATCTTCACGCTGTTCGCTATATACTTCTTTGTTCAGAGTACCAGAGATTTCTTCGAGTTTTGTCAGTCTGCTCTCATGCTTATCAAGAGCATCGAGTAATTGTTCTAGAACTATTTTTTGTGTAACTGAGGTTAATTCACGTCTACGTTGTTTAAGGCGTTCAAACTCGTTTCTCAATGTTTCAGCCCGAAGTGTCAATACTTCTCTGTTAGCCTGTCGAAGTTGAAGTGCCTGCCGGGTTGCCTTGGTCTGTTCTATAATTCGATTCAGTTCATCATCAATGACCTCTAACTCAGCCTTGGATAGTAAAATGGCTGATGAGTCATAGTCCATATCATCTATGTGTATTTCAAAATGAGGTAAGGATGGTGGAACAACTTCATCAACCGCAACATCGAAATCAATAATTTCTTTGGCAGGAGCGTCGCTCCCTTCGAGAGATTTGTCAATTTCGCGGAGAGGTAGTGGGGTTCCGCAGAGTTTGCAGAATTTTCCCTCGGGTACTTCATGACCGCAAGAGGGACATTCAATAAGTGGTTCAGGCATTATTTATTCCATCCACAGCAAATAATGGTCTTATCAAACAGACCACTTGGCTAATGTATGATTCATGTTAGCGTGCCTAATCGGCTGGCAACTTCATCAAGCTGTGCTTTTGTCGTCACAATAGTATCAGCACCATAGGTTGGAAGCACTTTGAGTTCCTCAACTAATAGTGCGATTGCTTTTATTGCATCGATCTCTTTCTTGTCTAATGATCCATCAGGAAAAGTGAGAGATGCTTCAATCCACTTTGTTTTCGTATCATCAATCGGAAAGAGACAGTAGATATAGTCGTCGTTACAGCATATGAAGGAGGGAGTCTTCTCCCATGCTTCTGCCAATAGCGCACCAAATGCCTTCGCGTTTTCAGCTTTATCAGCCATCAGGATTCATCCTCGGGGCTAGATGTTATATCAAACAACATAATTGCGAACTTAATTGTTTTGCTCATGGATAGATATGGCGCTATGGACGATGCCAGATGAAAGAATAATGCGCAATTTCACCATTCTCTTTGACCGTAGCAATGATGAAACGTTTTCTAACACTTGTAGCAAGCCGTCCTGCTCGCACAATATCTAAGGGAACAACACCAACCTTCTGAGGAATGACATGTACTAAGAACGGTGCATGATCTAGACCTGGTCCTTTCTCATACACTGCAAAGTCTGTACCAAATTTCAGCCCGGGACGAACAACATAACCTCTCTCGCGGAGTTGACTATAGACTAAAAATCGATCTTTGAAATCTTCAGAAGTCGATGCGCCTAAAGATATGAGTTCATCTAAGGAGAGGGTTCGATCTCTGGAATCAATGACTTTGAGTTTAGATTCTCTTGTAAGATACGCACACTCCAGTAGGGAGAGTTCAAGAGGTTTGTCAAACACTGCGGATTTTGGTTTTCTGATTCCAACTGGTTGACCAAAGTATCCTTGTTCATAGAGCTGCATTCCATCTTCAGGATTCCAGACGATAGCTCGGTCGCTAATAAGAGTGGCCACTGGAATTGTAGAAATACTGTCGGTCAATTTGATACACCCGCATCATCACATGTTTAGAGTAAGTGATAATGCTCTGATTGTGATTGCAGCATCTTCTCCAAAGTTGGAGATGTCCTCCATCATATTGATGAAATCGCGGAATCTCAAGAGGACACCTATAGGAATATCTAAAGGATAGAGCAAAGATACAATCTCTCTCTGAATTCCATCGACCTGTTTCTCAAGATTACATATCTCATCGGCGCGTTTCATTGACTCTTGCATATTAATAGAAAGAAACCGAACCGCCTCTCTCTGTTGGGTGATTTCTTCAAGCACTAATTCACTTAGCTTTCTGATCTTATTCTTCAGTTCACCTTCGGGAGTCCATTGACCAACAATAGCAGCCAGATGATGCATACACCATTCTGCACCATCAGCTAATTTGTCGTTATAATGTACAAGGCGGAGAAGATCCTCTCTCTGCATGAGAGCATGAGCTTTAGCCAGTTCATTAAGGATAGTACGCTTCAAATCATCACCCTTTATCTCAAGCGCGGTAACCTTATCGAGGTCTTCGGAACTGATTTCATTCTTTCCTGTTAGCCAATCAGATACGGCATTTGCAACTATCTTGCTAGCAGACAGAGCGGCTCTGAAATGTTCTTCTATCATCTGAGTGATATTGCTAAGCTCGGAAGTTAGGAATCTATCATTATCAAGGACCATTTCATGCACCCTTCTTGGGCTGGAGTCGGGTGGAGTATCCTTTTAATACTTCTGGACATCGCTAGGCGAGAGGAATTTCACAGTGGAACTATGGCAAATAATCGTTGCACTCCTTCAAGGACTCATCGAATGGCTTCCAATTAGTAGCGAGGGGCAAGTTGTATTCTTCATCTACAATTTCACCACAGTTCCAACAGAACAGATTATGTCGTTAGTTATCTGGCTTCATCTAGGGACAGCTCTTGCGGTGATAGTACGATACCCTAAAACAATAATAGAGATCATATCATTAAAAGATAGAAAATTACTGAAACTGCTTATTTTAGCCACCACAGGAACTGCAATCACTGCAATTCCACTCTACTTTTTCCTCAAGACCAGCATTTCAGTATTTCAGGGTGAATTATTGAATATACTAGTTGGGATTCTTCTTCTAGTGACCGCGTTCATGTTGTACATCCCAACTCGTAGAAAGGACGAGGTAGTTCACAATGAAGAAATGAAAGAAGTGAGTGAGAGAGAGGCTATTCTGACAGGACTTGTTCAAGGAACATCAGTCCTGCCAGGCTTGAGTCGTTCCGGTGTCACAATTTCATCTCTTCTGATGCAGAAAATTGACAAAGAAACTGCTCTGCGTTTCAGTTTCCTGATGAGCGTTCCTGCAGTCTTAGGAATTCTAATCTTAGAGATTTTAACAGGAGCCCAAATTCCCGCCAGTGTCAGCATAGTTGATTTGGTAATCATCGAGCTTATTGTCTTTGTAGTAGGACTGGGTTCAATGGAATTCTTATTGAGACTGGCAAGGAAAGTCAGCTTTTGGAAACTGTGTCTAATATTGGCATTAGTAGCAATACTCTTTGGACTTCCCGCATTTATCTAGACTGTCATGACTCATGGACGTTTTTGAAACATGATGGCAATAGGCGCGTTTGCCTTCCGCCACTCTGCAAGTTTGCCATCATAATCTAATGGGATTGGATGCCTTCCATGATTACCAATGACAATGAAGAGTGTATCATCACGAGCCTGACGCAATAAGACTTTGATCCAGTTGTCTGTTCGACGCACAATTTTCTCAAGCAAGGTCTTCGGAGGTGTTCTGTGCCCGTATTGTGCATATAGACTCTCAAAATCAAGAAAGTGGAGATAGAGAAGCTCACTTTTGAAGATGTGCTTTGTTGACTCGATATAGGTAGCCATATCATCACGTGGATTTACTGAATACTTTGTATCGAATCCAAAATCAGGCATATCCTGCTCTCGACAAATTACTTTTGTTGCCTTTCCACTATTTTGAACGTGATTGATTAAATGAAAGCCATCTTGGGAACCACGCAATAATGTGCGAATCAAAGGTATTGCATAGGGATCTTCTGTTTCTATGAGCGCGAGAGCTTCCATATTTTTGATGAGGGCTTCAGGTTTGTAGACCACAGCTTCGAAGAGGCCAAAATTATCTATTACGACCATAACCACTGCTTTTGCATTAAATTTCGATAGCAGTTCTTGATTTGGTGGTAAGAGTCCCTCAGGTGTAGTGAGTCCCAGAAAGCCCAATATCGTTGATGGAAACTCCATTGCAGTGGTTCGTACCTGTGGATATGACATTCCGATTTCCTCAATCCTCTACAGTCTTATTATTGCCTGACCCTCAATAACCTTTTGTGAATGTCTATATATGACATGCTCTCTCACAAAAAAGAAATGGGTACCATCTTCTTTAATATATGGAAGCTTTAAAGAGAGTACTGTAGTTAGGACAGAGAGAGGACCTCTTATGACTCTCAGAGATGTTGTTTACAAAGATTCTGTCAAGTTCATCCTCTCAGGAGGAAAGGGTGGTGTGGGAAAAACAAGCTGTGCAGGAGCAATTGCAGTTCTTTCGGCACGTCATGGTTTTCGAACTCTGGTATTGTCTACAGACCCAGCTCATAGTCTGAGCGATAGTTTCGACCAGAACCTTTCGGGCGGCGAAGTTATAGCCATTGAAGGTTTTGATAATCTTTGGGGGATGGAGATTAGTACTGAGAAAGGTATGCAGCAATTCCAAGATGTGATTGGAGAAGGAGCAGCTGGGCCTGAAGCTCAAATGGCTGCGAACTTGATGGGTGACATGACAGGCATGGCACCACCGGGATCAGATGAGGCTATGGCTTTTGGTAAGATTCTGGAGTTCATCGAAGATTCATCATATGATAGGGTAATCTTCGACACGGCTCCGACCGGTCATACTCTAAAACTCCTTGAGTTGCCAGATCTGTTGGATAGCTGGCTTGGTAAGATACTTACTCTTCGACAAAGACTCAGTTCAATGATGGGAGGTTTCAGGAGTCTATTGGGAGGAAGACAGGAAGATGAGGAAAACTCGTGGAAGATGATTCAACAGACTAAAGATAAGATTCGAGCTGCAAGGATTGAGCTATCTGACCCAGACACAACCCAATTTGTCGTAGTCATGATTCCTGAAGCAATGGCAGTATTTGAAACACAGAGACTTCTCACGAATCTGAACTCATGGCATATTCCAGCAAATAAGATGGTTGTGAATCAACTTGTACCACCTAATCCTAATTGCCAGTTCTGTACAAAACGGTACGAGATGCAACAATCTAATCTCAAAGATATTCAGGAATTATATTCAGATATGGACATCATTCAAGTGCCATTATTCGATAGTGAAATAAGAGGTGTCGAAGGGCTTACAAAGCTTGGTGAGATATTGATTGGTGATGAGGAGGTAGAACTGTGAGAAAAGAAACTAAGAAGAAGATATACTCACTCGTCTTTCTACTCATATTACTTGTATCGGCAGTAGTTTCAACGATGCTACTTCTCGGATGGTTGCAATAAAAGAGAGATTCTATATCCCTTTTACACGTTTGACAACTGGGGGACGAACTTTGTATAGAATTCTACCACCACAGTATGGACATTTGACTCCGGGTAGGGTTTTAAGGCCATCAGGGGTTACTTCTCGATTGCAGCTATGACAAGTATAAACCACAGTGCTCCACCAACTGGTTCTCGATTAATTCAGCAATATGAACCTTTGCTTAAGGCAAGTTCTCAATAGCTATGGATTTTGGACTACTTCGCCCTCTAGAAGGCCTCCACTTAAGACTTTGGTAATACGAACAGAGAGTAGTGTTCCAGGTGAATATCCTCCATGTACAGTCATGAGTGGACCTTCAGCCAAGGGATATATCATAGTATAACCGTGACTATTCCATGATGGTTCCGCAGCAACACCGCGTAAGACAAGACCAAGATAGTTCTCTTTCTTTTGTCGATTAATCAGGTCCGCCTCCTGACGAAGAATCAATCCGAGATCATCCTTGACCTTTGAATCAGGATATCCTTCAAAGGCAGACCCCGGTAATGCTCGAAAACCATAGAGTATAATTCGTTCAGCTCCAGCTTTACTGACCGCTCTCATTATGTTTAACGATTCTGTTACACTTTCGGGGGTTTCACCAGGAAGTCCATAGATAAAATAGACAAAGGGTTTCATTCCATAACGGGCCGCAATTGCGACAGCAGAAATAACATCAGAAGGACTACCACACTTCCCAATTTCTCGCATATGCTGTTCAGAGCCGGTTTCAAGCCCAATATTTGGTGAGGTAAGGGGTAGTGCTTTTACGAGAGTTCCAGCCACTTCTTCAGTAAAAAGACATGCTTTCATATTCTCGATTGCAATATGAACCTCCTTGCTCGCGACTTGTGGAAGGGCATTGATTTTTTCCAGTAATTCTCTTATAGCAGTCAGATTAGCAGGAGGATAGCAAGGGTCAGTCAATGGCTCCATCCCCCGCATGTAATCAAGGAAACCAGGGGATTCAAGTACTATTCTATGAACACCAAGAATTACAAGTTCCCTTATCTCTTCTACAATCGTATTTATGGAACGACTTCGAGGAAACCCCCAAGTACTTGGAACACTGCAGAACCCGCAACCAGGGGGAATATTCTCAGGACAATTCAATCGAGTGTGAGGATCGCTTGAATCACAATTTCCACAATCCGAGCATTGATAGCCATCTTTTGTTGGGAGAGTAGTTCTTCTGAAATTGGAACATCCTCGAGTCACCTCTACATACACTTTGCTTGCCTGATAGGCTTGATAGTCAATTATTCGTGTTGTAGAGGGATGGTATTCGATTGATAGTGCTTCGGAGGAGAGTAGTTTCCTATTACGGGTCACATGAATTTTGTTATTTAGTAAGAACGCACAACCATCAATTTTAGTGAGATCAATATCTTCTTCAAAAAACCCTTTCAGAATAAGTTCTTCGAGGGTAGTTTCGCCCTCTCCAATAACAAAGAGCTCCACGTTCAGGTCTTTCAATAGTGAAGAATCAGAAGCAATCGGGCCACCTAGCACAATACGACCTTTCTTTTTAGACCTGCGCCAGAATTTTACTAATGCGGATACAGCAGGGAAATCCATTGTCATTGCACTAATTGCCAAATGGTCAAATTTTCGTAACATGTTTTTCTTTGTGGCTACATCCTCAACGCGAATAATCCTACAATCAATATCATGCTTTTCAAAAACTCCACATACTGTTCTTGGACCACAACCTATGGAATCACGAGAACTACGTCGGATGCCAGTACCAGCACTTAGTGCATCAATAACAAGTATTCGATTAGACATCGTCACAATGAAACATATACTGTCGGTTCTTTACTTTTACCATTCATAATATTCTGATATTCTTTGTAAGCAACTACTGAACTCCTTCAGATTTTGTGTTTTTGTCTGTTTGATGACTTCTAAGACTTCACAAAGCAGAACTTATATGTGTGAGAGTGCATTTCTCGGTTAGCACATTTGCTACAAACTAAATGTCAGGAGTACATAACTTAGTGAGTGACGACGAAGGCGGAATCTGCCCGAACTGCGGTTTGCCTCAGGACCTGTGTGTCTGTGAAACAATTGCACAGGAAGAGGCAAGAATTTCTGTAACTGTTGAACGAAGAAAATGGGGTCGTCTGACTACGGTCATTGAAGGTTTTGATAAGAACATTGATCTTGGTGATTTAGCGACGAAGCTGAAAGCCAAGTTAGCCTGCGGAGGGGCTGCAAAACACGGCCATATTGAACTCCAAGGTGACCACCGAGGAGTAGTAGGCGGGGTTCTTGCAAAACTTGGATTCCCTGAAGAAATGGTCCAAATAGATTGGTCATTCCAAATGAAAGGAAGGAAATAGCACATCTAGATCCTTAGAAGTTCCTTCGACCAATCATAGTACTGAAAATAAGTGAGATTAAGGTCGAGAGACAGTCCTATCCAATTGTCATGGAATCAATACCTAATCTCTTGACAATCTCCTTATACCGGTTTCTTACCGTGACCTCAGTGACTCGTGCAACTTCTGCAATCTCTCTCTGAGTTCGTCGCTCATCCATCATAATTGATGCCACATAGATGGCTGCTGCTGCGAGTCCTAAGGGATCACGACCGATTGTAAGGCCTATATCACGACTTTGCTGGAGAATCTCTACTGTTCTAAGTTGAACTGGGCTTGATAGTGCTAACTGGGATGCAAACCGAGAGATGTAGTCAATGGGATTAGATAGGGGAATCTTGATTTCTAGGCTCCGAAGAAGTAATCGATAGCATTGCCCAAGCTTCTTGCGGTCAATTCTAGAACCATCAGCCACTTCATCCAGAGGACGAGGTTTCTGCCTAATTCTGCATGCAGCATAGAGAGTAGCTGCAACCATCGCCTCAATTGAGCGACCCCTGACTAATTTCTTAATTATCGATTTTCTGTAGAGTAATGCAGCTAGCTCACGGATTGGTTGAGGTATTCCAAGCTGAGAGGCAAGCCGTTCCAACTCACTCATGGCTTGTGCTAGGTTCCGATCTAATGAACTATGAACCCTTGACCGGATCTGCCATTTTCGTAGACGGTAAATTTCTGACCTGCGTGCAGGACTGAGCTTTTTTCCAGAGGTATCACGGTCTCTCCAATCAATGACAGTTGAGAGTCCCTTATCATGTACAGTATAACGCATAGGAGATCCAACTCTGCTCCGAGAGTCACTCTCTTCAGTACTGAACGCGCGCCACTCAGCACCAGTATCTATTCGGTGATCAGAAAGAACGAGACCACAACTCCCGCAGACTCTCTCGCCGCGATTCAAATCCTCAACAACAGAAGTTGAAGCACACTCAGGACATTTAACAATCTCAAGTGAGGGCTCAACGCCTCCACTTTTCTTATCATCGGCACTGTGTGTAGGATCCAATCTCTCTCCTCCAACAAGTGGTGCCGGACCTGACCGCCAGTATTCAATGCCAAGTCAAAGTACCGATGACAGTTTCCCGGGACCCACAGAATAATATAATAAATCCTAGACTTTTAACACTTCTGTGTAGACCGATTATCTCATCGGAAATTGACGAATTGAGAGAGAAAAATCTGCGTGAATAATGATTATGTTGTTTGCTCATGCCCTTTTTCAGTGATGATGACAGTGTGCTCGTGTTGTGAAACAAATTCACCCTTTTCCTCAGCGAGTATGTGATGGGCAAAGAGTGCACCATTCTGTCTAAGCTCACGGATTGCCATTTTGAGCGATGCATGTTTCATCCGTTCAGCCAACCATCGCTCTGCAAATGGGAATTCTTTGTATTCTCTTCGAGCAATGCCAAGAAATTCTTTTGATCCTTTGAAACGTAGTGGTACTCGTATGGGAAGGAGTTGATATATTGTCGGATTCGGGAGATCGGTGATATTACCAGACCCAGTGCTTGCAAAGGTTTCAACAGCATAGACCTCTCCTTCTTCCACGAGAACTTCAGATTTTCCAGACACACATGGAACCTGCTTTTCGGCATGAAGTTCATATTCTTTCAACTGATGACCTGTAAGCTGTTTGATTGGATTGAACCCAGCATTTTTGATTGTGTCTTCGATGAGCGCTCCGATAGTGTTCAACTTAGCACCAGGACGCATCATCCGTATCGCTACCTTTGTAGCATCTTCAGCTGCTTTAACAAGGTCAGCATGGTCAGGATTCAGCGCAACCGTGAAAGCGGTATCAGCAATACAACCATCAACATGCGAACCACAATCAACAGTAACAAGGTCACCTTCTGCAATCACTGTTTCATCATTCAGTGGTGAGGTGTAGTGTGCTGCGATATTGTTTAGTGAAATATTACAGGGAAAAGAAGTACCAGATGAGTTAGCACGGATATGATTTTCCACAGTGTCGATGATATCGAGTACTTTGATACCTGGCTCAATCATAGGACGAGCTAATGCGAGAGCTTCTCGTGCCACCACTCCTGCACGATGCCATTTCTCCCAGACATCTTCTGATTCTTGTCCACTCTTAGTTTCTTGAGGTTTCTCATCACCCACAATAATCACTGACCTTTTTAGTCCTCATTGGAAGGACTGATAAAAGTGACGATGGGACATTTAACTACGAAAGGACCTGCTCGATTCGTCTAGAGGTCCTTGACATTGAAAAGAACATGTACCCTATGTTTGCTCGTTTATTTGTAAGAACAACGAGAATTGCATCTTTGCCTGCATCACAGATGATGACATACCCAGTCTCACCTTCAATGAGCATTCTAATTAAGGGGCCACGTTTGAGCTGTTTGAACACTTTTCTCGTAGCCTCTTGTATCTGCGTAGCTCTACCTGCGATTACATCTTCTTCAGGGATATTCTTGTCATCTACACCTTCAGGATACAACGAATAAATTGGAAGTCCCTGTGACTTTGAAATGATTGCGCTCGCTTCCACATTTCCTTGGGAGGCTCTATTCAAGTCTTGAAGAAGTTCTTTCAGCATTTCGGTCTTTGAAGACAAATTATATCATACCTCCCAGTAAATCTGAGTGGTAGAGAGTTGTCAAGTATTTAAACTCTCTTGGCGCCAGCATCCTTGAGTGCTTGGACTATTTTTTTGAGCCCTTCGCCTTTGTCCTTCTGGATATGTTTCTCTAGATATGTCCCCTGTACTACAATTGAAGCGCCTGCATCAACAGCGCGCACTACAGATTCTGCATCATTAAATCCGCCGCCCGTGATGACTGGAATCTCTATGAACTTTGAAACCATAGAAATCATCTCGGGAGGTACTCCACCACCCTCAGCTCCACTACCAGCTTCAAGATAGACTAACTTCATCCCTAGAAGTTCTGCAGCAATAGCATACATTGCCGGAATCTTGGGTTTATCACGAAGGAAGGGTTTTGCATCGCCAACCCAAGCAGCGGTCTTTCCAGGTGCAACCATGAGATAAGCCATTGAAATTGTTTCAATCCCAGTGAGTTTGATCTTTGGTGCAGCTAAAGCCTGAGCACCAATGATCCAGTAGGGATTTGTACTGTTTAAGAGGGTCATAAAGAACATAGCATCAGCATGCTCAGAGACCCCTGTGATGTTTCCAGGAAAGAGAATGGTTGGTATATCAATAGCCTCGTTAATCTTTAAAACAGCTTCATCTATCACACCGAAGACCGTGCTTCCACCTATCATCACTGCATCACTACCAGCTTTCTCTGCTAGCTTTGCAATCTCCACCACTTCAGCAATAGTGGTCGAGAGGGGATCAGGATCAAGAAGCGAGAAATGAAGTGCACCTTCGCTTTGTAACTTCTCTGTAATGTATTTCCAAACCTTTCCGGGCAACATGACGCCTCCAGGCAATTTAGCAACCGGTTCAGTTAGGCTTTTTACGCTTTTGGTGATAAGTTATCACCTACTCCCGAAACACTTTATTGGGTTAAGCTGACGGCGCGAGTATCTGTTCGCCAGTTTTCATAACATGTGCGATGAGATAGACAGATAGGCTGCAATGAATCAGAGGAAAAAAATAATGATAGACAAAAAAATTGGTGTCTTCTTATGCCACTGTGGAAGTAACATTGCTGGTGTAGTTGACATCGAACGAGTGAAGGAGGCCATCGCGGAACTCCCGAACGTAGAAATCATTGATGATTACAAATATGTCTGCTCCAAGCCAGGTCAACAGATATTGAAAGATCATATCAAAAATCATCGACTTAATGGAGTGGTAATCGCAGCATGCAGTCCAAGAATGCACGAGCCTACTTTCAGGCAGGCAATGCGAGAGGCAGGAATCAATCCTTACCTTCTCGAGATTGCTAATATTCGAGAGCATGACTCCTGGATTCATTCAAATGATCCTGAAGCAGCTACACAGAAAGCCATTGACTTAGTACGAATGGCCGTTGCACGAACACGACTTCTGCAGCCTCTTGAAGAACCAGAAGTCAGTATAAAGAAATCTACACTCATAGTAGGTGCAGGAATTGCCGGTATCTCTGCAGCGCTCGACCTTGCAAATGCGGGATTCAAAGTATACATGGTAGAAAAAGAACCTAGCATTGGAGGAAAGATGGCACGCTGGGACAAAACATTCCCAACACTCGACTGCAGTTCTTGCATCCTCACTCCACGAATGGCAGAGGTTGGAGCACATCCCAACATCGAGCTTATGACTCTAGCAGAAGTTGATGAAGTAGACGGTTTTGTAGGGAACTTCAAGGTAAAGATAAGACAACATCCAAGGTACATTGATGTTCAAAAATGCACGTCATGTGGAGACTGTAGTAATATCTGTCCGGTAGATATCCCTTCAGAATTTGATGCAAATCTTTCGTACAGAAAAGCAATCTACATCCCATTTGCACAAGCAGTTCCATCAACTTACTTACTTGACATGGATAACTGTCTTGGCGTTGATGCAGTCAGATGTGGAAAATGTTTTGAGAAGTGTGATGCGGGTGCAATCAACTATGATGATACAGAAAAGATAATCGAACTCGAAGTAGGAACGATAATTGTTGCAACTGGATTCGATCTCTTTGATGCTTCAATAAAGCAGGAATACGGTTATGGTCATTTTCCAAATGTTGTTAATCTAGGTGAAGTCGAGCGGATGCTAAGCTCTGCTGGACCAACTCAAGGAAATGTTGTAAGACCATCAGATCTTCAAAAACCAAAGAAGATTGTCTATGTTCAATGCGTTGGAAGCCGTGATGAACTCACAAACAAATACTGCTCGCGGGTCTGTTGTATGACTGCAATAAAACAGGCGAGAATGGTACGTGATAAAACCGGTATTGAAATCTACATATTCTATATTGACCTGCGTACCTTCGGAAAAGGTTACGAGGAGTTTTATGAAAGCACAGCATCAGCAGGCGTCAACTTCATTCGAGGACGCGTGGGGGAGATCCTGCAGGATGATAATACCATGCTCCTGACCGTACGTGGTGAAGATACGCTACTGGGAAAGCCAATACAGTTGAAAGAGGTTGACCTTGTCGTGCTATCCACGGGGGTGGTCGCACCAGAATCCGCGAAGAAGATTGCACACGCTTTGAACCTCAGTCTTTCACCAGATGGATTCCTCCTTGAAGCACACCCTAAGCTACGACCGGTTGACTCATTCAACGATGGCATCTTTGTAGCAGGAATGGCACAGGGACCAAAGGACATTCCAGATACTGTTGCGCAGGCGAAAGCTGCAGCAGCTGGGGCAATGGCACTAATGGGAAAAGGTAAGATCAATATAGAGCCTTACTACTCAGTTGTGGATGAGGACAAGTGTGCAGGATGTCAGGTCTGTATCTCAGTCTGTCCTTATAATGCAATACATCTTAACGAGAGAGGATTCGCGGAGGTAAACCCAGCATTGTGTAAGGGGTGTGGGACTTGTACATCAACCTGTGCAAGTGGAGCAATAGCTTCGCAACACTACACAGATGGACAGATTGCTGCGATGATTACTGAATACCTAGCACCTAAAGAAGAGGTACCATAAGAACAGAAGGAATCTCTTGTCAGAGTGAAATGGAAGGCAGCAGATAATATGAAAGATGTGACTGTAGCAATTCTAGCAGGAGGAAATTCAAAGAGATTTGGTTCTATGAAAGCGATTGTGGAACTAAATGGGAAACCTCTTGTGACTCACATGGTGGACATTGCTAAACGGATAACATCAGAAGTTCTCATTGCATTATCCGACGATGAGCAGATGCATCAGATTGAACCATATTTAAAAAACACCAGAGCAGTGGTAGACCCGGAGAATGAAGAACGATCGGCTCTGACAGGTGCATTGACAGCGTTTGAACATACTGAAACAAAGTATACTTTACTACTACCAATCGATACGCCTTTAGCAAGTATTGACTTGCTCGAATTACTTCTCAGACTCAGAGCTGGTCACGGAGCTGTTGTTCCATCTTGGCCTTCAGGATATATCGAACCACTACACTCTGTATATCTTGCAGAGCATGCATATGCCATTGGGCTTAAACTAGTGGAACAGAGCATCTACAAAATGAGCGAACTTCTTGATCGTATTCATAATGTGCTTTATGTTTCCACTGAAGCTCTCAAACAATTTGATCCAAACTTAGAAACCTTCAAGAATTTCAATACAGAGAGAGAGCTAAAGACATTTGTGAGCAAAATGAAGCAGAAGAAATGAGAATCTAATTGTTTCTGTGAACACAAGGGAATTTTAATTCAACCTCTTGTATCATGCACTATAGGAGATTTCTGCACCAGCCGACAGTTATGGCACGCCGAATATCCTAGGATCTACAATCTCTCCTTTTATCTCAGGAGTGAGGTGCAGACTCTCCTATTTTCGAGTTGCTATAATTCTATGTTCTCGTGGCGAATTCTACATGTCCCCTCATGTCCAACCATACATGGTCCATATGGATCTTCAGGAGTACAACGTTTTCCAAAGAGGTTACACTCAACAGGATCAACCATTCCAAGGATAACCTCGTGACACTTACAACCGGAAGGAATATCTACCGATTCTATTTCTGGAAATTCAAATTTCACACGAGCGTCAAACTCAGAGAATTCTTCCTTTATGAAGTATCCAGATCCTTTAATGACTCCGAGTCCTCTCCAAGGAGCATCAGCAATATGAAATGTCTTCTCGAGCACTTTTTGTGCAGCAATATTCCCTTCAGCGCTTACAACACGAGTGTATTCATTTTCTGATGCAGCTCTGCCATCATGTATTTGTACGAGAATCATACGAATTGCTTCAAGAACATCAAGTGGTTCAAAGCCAGCTGCCACACACGGTACGCGATGTTTCTCTGCGAATGGCTGAAAGGCATTGGTTCCAATGATTGCAGATACATGACCCGGAGTAATGAAACCGTCTATTGAAAAACCTTCAATATTCATTAGAAGATCCATAGCTGGGGGAATCACTTTTAGAGATGTCAAAATCGAGAAATTCTCTGGAGGCTTCCGAAGAAGTTCTAAAGCCATTGTTGGTGCAGTTGTTTCGAAACCAACACCAATGAATACGACATCTTTGTTTGGATTCTTAAGAGCAATCTCAATAGCCTCATTAGCACCATAGACTATGCGAACATCTGCGCCCCTTGTACGTTCTTTTGCCAAAGAGGACTCAGTGGATGGCACTCTGAACATGTCTCCAAAAGTTGTCACAATATGACCCTGACGTGATAGCTCAATTGCCATATCAACATCTTCTGCAGCACACACACAGACTGGACAACCAGGACCTGCGACAAGGTCTAGGTTCTTAGGAAGAATTGAACGAATGCCATGTTGGCTTATTGTATCTTCATGAGTCCCACAGACGTGAATTATCCGTAATTTTCGATTCTGACTAAGAGTCTTAATCTCATTAGTGAGAGTCTTGGCATATCGTGCATTTCGAAAATTGGTCGGCTCACTCATCAATTCAAACCCACTTTGTCAGATATCGACAATGCATAAAAGTGAAGACTTGTGGCAACTAATTACTTTGGCTTTTCCTCGTATCCCTCTAAAATCGCTAGAGCTTCTCCAACAGTAATTGAGAGTTTGCTGGCTAATTGCTTTGGGGTGATAGTTGGGTTTTGTGGGATTATGTGGGTATGGGCATAACCAGCATTACCAGGAAAGAGAGGATTGTTACGAGCTGTTTCAATGAGGATTTTCCACAGAGGGTGTCCTTTGAAATCAGCTACATCAATATCGATTGTTCGACCCGATTCGTACTTGACTGATCGTACATTTGGCAATGTATCAGTCGAACGATTGTCATCCAATGAATGTCTAAGTAGCTTCTCCTGTTTCAACGTAGCGTCCAACCTGTAATTTTCCCGGCGTAACCCATGAGGGTACAATATACGACTCTACTTGATAGTGATATAAGCATTGTTAAAGTTCCTCTCAAACGTTGAGAAGTAGCGCGAAAAGTAGCAGCTCATCTTCAAGAGATGAAATACTCCTATCTGTTCCTATGTAGTAAGGTTTAACAAGACAATATTAAAGCCTTCAATTAGAAAAAAAAGACCAATTGGTCAAAATACGGGGATTATTATTGTTATCTCAAGGTATTCGGAGAATTGTATTAGACGTTTTGAAACCGCACAGTCCGCGATTGACTGATCTGGCATTAATGATAACACGATATGAGCGAGTTAGTGGCCTAAACATTTCATTGAAAGAAGTAGATCAAAACACTGAGAGCATCACAATTACCATCGAGGGTGATGACTTGAATTATGACTCGATAAAAGAAATATTAGAGCAAGCTGGAGCTGTGATTCACTCAATTGACCAAGTTGTTGCTGGAAAAAGATTTGTTGAAGAAGTCTCACTTCAGCCAGAGAACACATAAAAAAGTCTAACTACGATTCAATTGATCAAAGAGCCTCTTACTCTCACTATCAATTTTCTTTCGAACGAGTGTGTAGAGTTCTTGTTCAAACACTGCAGGTACTATTTTTACAGTATTACAGAGTTGATCAACAATCTTTTCTGTAAGATATTCTGGTGAATCCACATTGCGACTTATGATACTACTAGCAACCTCTTCACCAACAGAAGTGCGAACAACAGATACTACAACACTAGCAATAATTCCTTGAGGATCCATAAAGAAGGGAAGTTGTGTGTTATCATGTAGCACATAGAAACCTAATTTATCAATAATACTCTCAGTATACCATTCAATACTAGATTCTTTCATGGTGAGCTTAGTCGCAAAAGCATTTTTTGTTAGTGGATTAGGATAGCTCCATGGGTGACGTGTAACCATATAGAGCGCGGCTGCAAAAAAGGGATCTTCCTCTCGTGGCAAACCCTCCGTGGATACATATCTTCGAATTAAGTCAAGAGCCATTTTCTCATATCGTTCATCAATCTTCTTCTCTTTGAAGAATTCGTGTGCATTAAGGACCATTGAGACAATCACCTGAGGATTTACAGCCAAGTTATCTAGTGCATGATGCGATTCCACAGGTTCCACTCCAAAAGGCAATGCTGCAATTCGCTTATATGTAGAATTCCCTTGTAAGTTATATTCTTTTGCAAAGGAAGACAAGGTGTGTTCCCAAGGGCGCCATCAATAAGTCTATCGGGCAGAATAGGTTTTTTCAAGAGCCCATCGAAGTGCATTCTGTATATCTAAGAATCGAGATTCATCACCAAAATTTCGAATTATCATCTCATCAAGAATGTTGTCCTCAGCTTTTACTTCAAAATCAAATGCATCATCCCATTCAATCTCCCCATTTTCAACACGATGACGATCTTCTTGTTGATATTTTCCTAGTATACGTTCAACAAAGAATCGTGCGAAGGCTCCTCGCGTGATATCATATATGGCATGTTCTGCAGGAATGACTCGCAGACTCTGTTCAAGAATTTCGATTGTTCCTAACTCAAGGTTTCCAGCCTTATTTACTAATGTTATAGACTGAGTTTCACTTGTTGACATTTCGCGTTCAGGTGGAGGAGTTGTTCGAGAGGCTGCAGGAAGGACAGCATCTGCTGTGGTAAAGCTACTTCGTGCAATTTGAGCGTCTAGGGTCTCGATGTGTTGTTCCAATCTAGCTATCATATCTTTCAGCCTATCTATCTCTTTACTTAGTTCTGTTCTGATATTTAGTAGAACCTGAATCTCTGGGGTCGCCAATACACTCACCTACATAGACTGCGGACTATTCAACTGGTAATCTAAGAATATATCATTCGTTGTATTATTAGTGCTCATAGAAAACGAGTAAGTACTACATAAATGAAAATTCAATCATCTAATCTCACTAATCGGCTTCTACGACGGAGATAGCAAAATCTGGACATTCTAATTCACATAACCGACAGACTTTGCATGCCTCGAGTTTGACAACGATAGGTAAAAAGAACCCACGATTATCGACCTCTGATGATTTCTCGAAAACGTGCTGAGGGCAGATAGAGATGCAGATATGACAGCCTTTGCACATCTTTGGATCAATATCGATTTGCTTGGCTTTTCGTGGCATTGGTTCAATCCCAATCATCTCGCGATGCCTCAGAAATATAACGGTATTCATTGGACCAGAGATAGGGGAAATTTAATACCTTGAGAATAGATAGTCATGTGTCGTAGGTGTAATTCCTTTGAAACCGTTTGTCGTATTTATGTGTGCTAAATGTAGAGGATTTACTAATGCGCCAGTGGGTCAGAAGCGACGACGCTGCAGCTATTGTGGCAGTATAATAGACATCAGTAAGGCAAACTTGGCAGTCTTTGACTCACCAGAGCAGGCTTCTGCTGCAGTTAAAGAATTCAATGCTTCCAAAGGAGGAGATGATTTCAAAGAGGCAGTAGAGAGGTCTCGAGTTCGTATAAAATCGTTAATGCCTTCCAGACCAATTAATGCCAAAGATATTACAGAGGGAGATGATCAACCCATCCCTCAAGGAAAGAGAAGGATATTGATGGCACTATTAGAAAAAGAAGCAAGAGGAAAATCTTGTAGCCTGGATAGACTTGAAGAATTAAGCGAGGCAAAAGGACTTGATTGGACGTGGGTTGAAAAACAGATTGAATTCTTATCTAATAATGGAGCGCTCATCTTTCCTCGACCTTGGACAGTCCAGCTCGTGGTGGCAGAAGAAAAAGAGAATGAAACTGTAACTTCGAGTAAGGATGTTTCTAATGAAATTATGAAACTATTGCGAGGAAGAGGTGGCAAAGTACGAGTAGATGAGATAATACAACATTTCTCCGAAAAGGGAATATCTGAAACATCAATCGAAAATTCATTAGAACGCTTGATGCGTGCTGGTGAGCTATTTCAACCAAGTCCAGGTCTTGTGAGCATCATATGACCGATACAATTCATTGAATAGGTTTCACCGTTAAAGAGTAGTGAGTCAAATGCCAATAGTCGAACTAGTAGCCAATAAAGTACTGGAAAACAATCCAGGCCTTGGTCTCGAAATTGTCGACATGATAGTTCTTCTTTGGATGTATTCCAATCCATATGACAGCCATAGACGACAACTAAGCTCTATGCGTAATGTACTAAAAATGTCAGAGACCCTTCAAGTCCCTGGAGGAGGATTGGATATCACAGAAGAAGAACTCACGCAGATAGTATTAGGCAGCCTTGAGAAACTTAAGAGACTGGGGTTGGTCTATATCCAATCAGCAGGAGTCCATTATATCAAAGGAACCTTAACTGACTCAGGAATTGAGCTCGTTAACAGCAATGTCAGAACTCCTGTATTGAAACGTGTTACAGCTGAGTTTGGTAATAATCCATGATGTCCTATTGCAGGTCATGTGACAACGTTTAAATGGATAATATCTCCGAAACCGACTAGTCGCAATTAAGACGCGACTGTTTCAGATTCAGAGGAGACAGTACAGGCATCTTAGTTCTGCTCGCGAGAACAGCCTGTAGACGTGTGCCAAATGGACTGGAGTGGTTGCAAAACGCGATGAAGACTTGGAGCTTACAACACGAAGTGAGCTTTGAGAAGTCCCACATCGGAAGTGAGGCAAAATGCCAACGTATGGATACTCAATCATAGGCATTGACCCGGATAGGACAGCTATAGCTAGCGGAAGAAACATGCGGGTTTCCCCAAAACAATGCAGAGAAGTCTGCAAAGAAATTCGAGGAATGAATCTAGATAAGGCTATTGAACTACTAGAGGCCGTTGTTGAAGAGAAAGCATGGATTCCCTATAGGCGTCATTACAAAAAACGAGGTCATCATTCAGGAATGAAAAAATGGGGTCCTGGAGGTCATCCAGTAAAAGCCTCGAATCATATCCTGAAGATACTGAAGAACGCCGAGGCAAATGCTGATAATAAGGGTCTAGACATAGATCGACTAAAGATCATGCATGCAGTGACTCATAGAGGTAGAATCTACAAGAAGTATATTGAGAGGGCTTTTGGTAGAAGTACACCCTATTTTGAACAGACTTCCCATGTGGAAATCGTAGTGGAAGAGGTGGACTAAATGTCGGCTGTGAAATACTTCATTGAACAAAATTCACGGAAACTTGCGATTGATGAGTTTTTGGCTACAGAACTCAATGCAGCAGGATATGGCGGTGTTGAGATTAGAAAGATGCCAATGAAGACGGAGGTTGTTGTTCACGCCTCAAGGCCAGGTGTAGTCATTGGACGTCGTGGAGCAAAAATTAGAGAGCTGACATACATTCTTGAGAACGAATTTGGTATAGAGAATGTTCAGGTTGAGGTCAGTGAGATAGAGAATCCATGGTTAGATGCAGCAGTAATGGCATCAAGACTTGCAAGGCAGCTCGAACGTGGAGTCCGATTCCGCAGGATGGCATACTGGATACTCAGGAGAGTCATGAGAGCAGGTGCAATTGGTTGCGAGATTATTGTAAAAGGCAAACTCTCAAGCAGAAGAGCTCGTTACCAGAAATTCAAACAAGGTACTATTGCCAAGACAGGAGAACCTGCTGATGTATTCGTGGATGAAGCAGATGATAGAGCAGTGCTCAAGCCGGGAGTCATTGGAATTAAGGTGCGAATAATGAGGCCTGAATCGAAACTACCAGGCGTTGTTCATATTAAACCACCGAAACCAAGGAAACAGGAAGAGATTGAATTAGTGAAGAAACCAGATGATGAAGTGACCTCCGACGAAGAAGCCATGGAAGAGTCTCTTGAAGGAATCACAAATATCGAAGAATTACGTGAACTTGAAGAGCTTGATGGGCTCGAGCTTGTAGATGATGTAACATCGAACGATGATACTCCGGTACCAGAAAAGAAACCAGTAGAGAAAGTAACTGAAGAGTCCTCAGATTCGGACATTGATGCGAGTGAAAATGTCGAAGAAAGTATTGTAGAGGATCTTGAAGAACTCGACTCAATTGATAAGGAGGAGACCGACTAATGGCGGGACTCACAGCTAAGGACATTCGTAAATTGACACCCACAGAACGTCAGAGGAAACTGTCAGAGCTCTACAACGAGATTTCAAGCATCAGAATAGAATCCGCCACTGGCGGTGGCACTGAGAATCCCTATAAAATCAGGATTGTTCGAAGAGCAATTGCTCGAATACTGACAATTCAAAGAGAAGAAGAACTGGAGGCGTCTAAATGAAAATCACGCCAGAGAATATCCTAAGACACGAACTCACAGGTCTCTCAATTCATATCATTGAGTCACGTGACCCAAATTTCATGTGTAGAAAGGGAAGCGTCCTTAGAGAATCAAAGGAGATGTTACACCTTGATACTACCAGAGGTGAGATGCAAGTACCAAAGAGAATCTGTGTCTTTGATATGACTCTCCCTGACGGATCTATTGTTCGTCTTGATGGAGAGGTACTGGTAGGAAGACCAGAAGATAGAGTGAAAAAACGCCTCAATAGGAGCTGGTGAGCATGACTGAAACTAAGATTAAGGTTCGAAACATTGGTATCCCAAATGTGGAACCACCTGAAAAGACATGTGATGATATTCATTGTCCATTCCATGGTGACCTTTCAGTAAGAGGAAGAGTAGTGGAGGGAATAGTAACAAGCGCAAAAATGCACAAAACTATCTCATTCCAGCAAGACTTTCTGAGTCTCGTTAAGAAATACTCCAGATATGAGAGAAGAAGATCCAGAAAACTTGCACATTTGCCGCCCTGTATTGATGTGAAGATTGGAGATACAGTAAAGGTTGTAGAATGTCGACCACTTAGTAAGAATGTATCAAGCGTTGTTGTTGCTGTTACAAAATCTGAAGTAGTACAGGAGGAGTAATAGATGTCAAGAAAGGTCGGTAGAGGAATTCGAAAATTCATCCCAAGGATTGCTAGAGGATTACCTATTGGTGCCACTATCATGTGTGCAGACAACTCAGGAGCAAAGGAACTTCAGCTCATCACAGTCTTTGGATATAAAGGTAAGCTGAGAAAGCTTGGTAAAGCTGGGATTGGAGACCTCGTTAATGTATCAGTCCTAAAAGGGAAGCAGGAACTTAGAAAGCAGGTACTTCAGGCTGTGATTGTGCGACAAAGAAAACCATTCAGAAGACCGGATGGAACATGGATGCAGTTTGAAGACAATGCAGCGGTACTGGTAAAACCAGGTGGTGAGCCTCAAGGCTCAGAACTTAGAGGCCCAATGGCGCGAGAAGTGACACTGAAATGGCCACGCGTTGCTGCAATCGCTTCAAAAATTGTGTAAGAGGGACAAGAGATGGTGAAGAAAATAAGTTCAAAGGCTCCAAAGAAGCAGCGGAAACTAGTTCATGCTGCACCAATTCATGCCAATAAAAACAGACTCAAATGCAGACTTGATGAATTCCTTCAGGAAGAATATGGTCTCAGATCGCTTGTTGTCAAGGAAGGCGACCTGGTCAAAATAATGAGAGGACAATTTCGTGACACAGAGGGAAAGATTGTCCGAGTAGATTACGCAGACATCCGGGTATATCTAGATAATGCAACAGTCACCAAAGCTGATGGTAAAGAAGCAAATATCCCAATACACCCGTCAAATCTGATGCTTGTTAAATTGCAATTAGATGAGGAAAGAAAAAGACTCATTGAAAAGAAAGTGATGAAGGTCGCGGAGAGTGAAGACTAAATGACGAGAAGAGGTCAGAAGAAGCATCTAAAGCGGTTTCCAGCCCCAAAATACTGGCCAATTAAAAGGAAGATGACCAAGTTTACCACACGAGTAATTCCAGGGCCACATGCAAGAGATCATGCTTTAACACTTGCTTTAATTCTTAGAGAAATTCTTGGTTATGCAGACAATATGCGCGAGGTCAAGGCAATCCTCTCGAGCGGTCAAGTCAAAGTAGATGGTCAAATTCGCAAAGATCCACGATTCCCTGTTGGGGTGATGGATGTAATCGAAATCGAGTCTTCTGGAGAACGTTTCAGACTTGTTCCTAAAAAACGTGGAGGGTTGCGTATGGTGAGTATTGATGATGCGGAAGCAAAATTCAAGCTCTGCAGAATCGAGAATAAGTCAATGGTCAAAGGAGGTAAGATTCAACTTGGACTGCATGATGGTCGAACCATGTTATTACCAGAGGGAGAAAAACCCTCTAATTATAGCACCCTTGATACATTGAAAGTGGCAATTCCAGAACAGAAGCTTGTTAGTTCACTACAACTTGAGAAGGGAGTCTATGCAATCGTTTCTCGAGGGAAGAACATTGGTATCGAGGGAAAAATCATAGAGATTGAGAAACGCCATGGCACTCATGCAAGTACTGTTACACTTGAAAACCCAGAAGGAAATCGATTCCAGACAGCACTACAGTATGTGTTTGTCATTGGGAAAAATAAACCAGAAGTTAGCCTTCAATCGGAAGGAGGTAGTTCTTCATGAGCATTGAGAATGAACAGGTCTATAGAGAAGACTGGAAAATTTTTCCGATGAGAGAGCCTCGTATTGCCAAAGTCGTTGTGGACATCTGTTCTGGTGGTGGCGAGAATCTAAGCAGAGCAGCTACTATTCTAGAACAACTGACAGGGCAATCTCCGATTCAATCCAAAGCACGTCAGACAATACGTGATTTTGGCATTCGAAGAAAGGAGCCCATTGCAGTTCGCGTCACTCTGAGACATGAGAGAGCTGAAAAATTCCTTCGAAGAGCAATGAAGGCAAAGGACGATGTATTACTGATCAAAAACTGGGATGATGATGGTAATTTTGCATTTGGAATCAGTGAGCATATCAATATTCCAGGTATCAAGTATGATCCGCAACTAGGAGTTCAGGGAATGAATATCACTGTCTGTATTGAACGACCAGGTTTTAGAGTAAAGCGAAGACGCAGACAGAAGGCAAAGGTGCCATATAGACACAGGATTACGCCTGAAGAAAGTATGGTGTTTGTCAAGAACAAGTTCGGTATCGAGATACTCGAAAAGGAGCGTGAGAGGACATATCTGTTCTGAGGTGATTATGAATGAGTACAAAGAAAGACCGGACACGAAAATCAAAGAAAATGGGCAAAGGCAGCAGAACATGCGTTCGTTGTGGCACACACCAGGCGATTATCCGTTCATATAACCTGAACATGTGCCGCCGTTGTTTTAGAGAAACAGCGGTGAAGCTCGGATTCCGAAAATATGGTTAAGGAGGTCTAAGAGAAAGTGACACTACTAGACCCATTGGCGGATGCAATGTCAAGTATCTACAATAGTGAGCTTGTCGGAAAGGCCGAAGTGGTCATTTCACCTGCATCAAGCCTAATTGAAAAAGTATTGTATGTGATGCAATCAAAGGGATACATAGGTGAGTTCGAAAGAATCGATGATGGAAAAGCGGGTAGATTCCGCATTCAACTCATGGGTCGAACGAACAAATGTGGAGTGATTAAACCAAGATTTCCAGTGAGAAGGGATAGTTTTGAGCAATATGAGAAACGCTTCCTTCCTGCATATAATTATGGAATTCTTATTGTGACCACTCCAGCAGGTGTGATGACTCACCAGGATGCTAAGGACCGAGGAATCGGTGGAAGACTGCTTGCATACGTATATTGAGGTGATCTGACAATGTCTGAAAAATCAGTCTATAATCAACGGATTGAGATTCCTAGTGATTGTCAGGTATCTCTTGATGATAAGACTATCACTATTACAGGTCCGAAAGGAATACTTGAACGATCATTTCCAGAACCACAGACAGCGCTTATTATGGAAGGAAATGAGTTGGTTGTTTCGACCCATATCAATAGAAAACGTGCAAGAGCACTTGTTGGCACAGTAATAGCACATGTTCGCAATATGATGTTGGGTGTTCAATCAGGATACGAGTATGAGATGAAGATAGTCTACAGCCACTTCCCAATCACCGTGGAGATTAAAGATAAAGTGATGATTATCAAGAACTTCATTGGAGAACGTGGTGTTAGAAAAGCACGGCTTGTAGGCAATGTTGACATTCGAACGACAGAAGATGAGATATTCATCAGTGGAACGGATATCGAACATGTTTCACAGAGTGCAGCAAACATCCAACAAGCCTGCAAGATTCGCGATAAAGATAGACGAGTGTTTCTTGATGGAATCTATGTCATTCGTAAGAGGAAAGGTGACACTACAAAGTCCATTGTATAGGAGGCAACATTATGTCAAAGAAGCCAGAGTTAATAGATATGCCCGGATTGGGTCCCAAACTAGAAGAGAAGCTTAGAGAAGCTGGGATTAAGACAGTGCTTAATCTGTCACGGGCGAAAGCAGACAAGCTTGCCGAAAAGGTAGATGGGCTAAGTGAATCAAGAGCGGCTGATCTAATCGCTCTAGCTCAGGAAATGCTTCAGGTAACTACTACTCCAAAGAAAGATGCAGTAAAGAAAGAGGTTAAACCAAAAGCTGAGAAAAAGACTGAGCTTGAAGCAAAGAAACCAAAAACTGAAACAGCAAAGAAAAAGGCTGAACCGAAGGCAGAAAAGCCAAAGGTTGAAGAACCGGCTAAGAAAAAGGCAAAAAAGGCCAAAGCTAAGGAACCAAAACCAAAGAAGAAAATTGTAAAAGAGAAGCAAGAAGTCCCTGTACGATTCAAGAATTTAGACCAGAGACTTGTTAGAATTGCACAAAATAAGAAGAATAGAATGCCCAATTTTCATGCTGATCAAGCGCATCGATGGAAACGCGTAAGCAATCGTTGGAGAAAACTTCGCGGTATAGACAGTTATGCACGACAGAAAAAGAAAGGCAGAATTGCTATGGTCTCACCAGGATATCGTACACCCAAGGCGATTAGAAATCTGCATCCATCACTGTATATTGAAGTACCAGTGTACAGACCTGCAGACCTTGAGGGGCTTGATGCAGACATACATGCAGTTCGAATTTCATCTACTGTTGGAGCAAGAAAACGACAAGATATTCTCACAGCAGCTGAGATGAAGACATTGCATGTGTTGAATCCTGGCACAGTTGAAGAGGTTGCTGAAGAGGATCTCTTCACCGAACTTGACTTGGAGGAGGACTAATAATGAAACTCTCTACACAAAAAAGACTAGCAGCAGATGTAATGAAAGTCGGAGTATCTAGAGTTTGGATAGATCCCCAATTTGGGGACGAAGTCAGTCTAGCAATTACGAGAGAGGATATCAGACGTCTTGTAGATGAGGGAGCTATTCAGGAGAAACCCGCCACAGGTGTGAGCAGAGGTAGAGCTCGATATGTTCTCCAACAGAAGAGGAAAGGGCAAAGAAAAGGGCCTGGCACCAAGAAAGGTAAAGCCAGTACAAATCTTAGTGGTAAAGAACGCTGGATGATGAAAATCCGCCCAATGCGTAAGGAACTAAAGAAACTACGCGACGAAGGTAAGATATCCCGAAAGACCTACAGAGAACTATACTTGAAGGCCAAAGGTAATGCGTTCAGAAACACTGCACACTTGAAAACATACATCAGTGAACGTAAACTGGAGGTGTCTAAGTAATGGCACAAGGACCTACATATAGAGTCAAGTTCAGACGAAGAAGAGAAGGCAAGACTAACTATTACCGACGCAGATCTCTTCTACAATCTAGACGCCCTAGACTTGTTGTAAGAAAGACGAATACAAGCACATTAGTTCAGATTATCAATGCAAATGTTACAGGTGATACAACTATAGCATCAGCTATTGCAACGGAGCTTTCAAACTATGGTTGGAGTGCCTCTACTGGAAATCTTCCTGCAGCATATCTGACAGGACTTTTAGCAGGATTACGTGCAAAAAGCCGTGGTATAAAAGAAGCAATTCTGGATATAGGACTCAATCCACCTATCAAAGGTAGTAGGATCTATGCTGCGTTAAAAGGAGTAGTTGATGCAGGCCTTGAGGTACCTCATAGTGTAGAAGTACTACCTGATGAGTCAAGGATTTCAGGTGAACATATTGTTGCCAGTTATGACTACTACTCTGGAAAGAAAGATACTCTAATGTTCACTAAACTTGGGAAGAAAAAGACCACCATAACAACTATTCCAAAACAGGTCGACACCGTGAAGAAAACACTTCTTGATATTCCAACAGCAGATCTGAAGAAGACTAAGAAGCGTAAAGCCCCAACAAAGAAGGTTGCAACAGAGAAGAAAGCCAAGAGAGAGAAGCCTGCGGAGAAACCACCGCGTGCTGTGCCACGAAAACCCAAACCCAAGAAACTGATTGCAAAAGGCAAGGGCAAGAAAGGCAGGAAGGCTAAGAAATAGAGGATGATTAGTGATGAGCAAACAGCAAAGAAGGCGTAGAGCACCTCGAGCCGAAGTTAGCCCACTTGATGAGTGGATTCCAAAGACAAAACTTGGCAGGCTTGTCAAGGAAGGACACATCAATAGTATAGAGGAGATGCTGCATAACAATTACAGAATCAGAGAACCTGAGATTGTAGATGCACTATTTCCTGATCTTAGACAGGAAGTTGTTGATGTGAGTATGGTACAACGTCAATCAGACAGCGGTCAACAAAAGAGTTTTCGTTTGACTGTAGTTGTAGGCAATGGTGAAGGCGTACTTGGGATTGGTGTCGGTAAGGCACCAGAATTCGTACCAGCAGTTAGGGCGGCAGAGTCCAGAGCAAAGTTGAACATTACCGTGTTCCGAAGAGGTTGCGGTTCATGGGAATGCAGATGCCACGACCCGCACAGTATTCCCTTCCAAGTTAATGGTACTTCAGGATCTGTACAAGTCACATTGAGACCAGCACCAAAAGGAACGGGTCTGGTTACTGCAGATGTTGGTAAGGTAGTTCTGCGCATTGCAGGGCTTCATGATGTCTGGTCCATTACAAAAGGCCGATCCCGAACATCATCGAATTTTGCGAAAGCATTTGTAGATGCACTCACAAAGACCTACAAGATGTTACCTCCGCAAGAGTGGATATCATCAGGAGGGACTGAGTAATGAGTGAGAATGAAAAAATCGTACTTGCAATCAGAATTAGAGGTAGTGTTAGAGTTCGTCCTCAAATTCAAGATACTCTAGAAAAACTTAGACTTGGTCGTCTGCATCAAGCAAGGATTCTAACAACTTCACCCAGCATAAATGGAATGATCGATAAAGTCAAGGACTACATTACATGGGGAGAACCCACAGAGGAGATAATTGAAAAACTGCTCTCAAAGAGAGGTCGTCTTCCAGGTAATGCCAGACTTACTGACAGCTATGTGAAAAACAACTCAGGTCATAGTAGCATCAAAGCTTTAGCAAAAGCTATTGCTTCAGGAAAGGGTGCAGTATCTGATGTTCAAGGATTAAAGCCAGTCTTCCGGCTCACACCACCATCAAAAGGTTACAGCGGTCTAAAGAAAGTACAGGTGGGAATGGGCGGTGTCAGCGGCTATCGTGGTGAAAGTATAAACGAACTCGCAGGAAAAATGATCTGAGGTAAAGATAATGTCTTGGGATAATGATGATGAAGCCAGAAAGAACTTGCGTCGATGGTTTGGAGACTTCATCCCAGAAGAAATGCTCCAGCTAATAGAAGAAATGATGGAGAGAATGATGACTGAGATGAATCAAGGCATGTTCATTGATCCCGAGAAATTTCAAGAAATGCTTAGAAATCAAGAGGGAATCAATCCATTCATGTCTGGCTTCTCATTGAAACTGGGACCCGGTGGAAAACCCATTGTTCAGAGATTTGGGAACACCCCGGGTAGTACAGAGCACACTCTCGAACCACTGGTTGATATCGTGGAAGAGGAAGACGAGATAATCGTTGTTGCTGAGGTGCCTGGTGTTGAGAGAGATGAGATTAAAGTTCGCATCAAGGGAAAAACATTGACGATTCACGCAGATAATCCCGATCGACCATACCACAAAGTGATCGAACTACCCTCACGAGTGAAGAAAGATGAAGCAAAATCAGCAATACGCAACGGCGTGCTGGAAGTACGATTGAAGAAAGAATAAACAGGTGATTGCAGCCATGCAGAGAAGAAAAACTAAGAAAATCAACAAGTTGAGAGGTCAACGATCAGCCGGATACGGTTTTACAAAGGGACACAGAGCCGCTGGACAGCGCGGTGGAAAGGGAATGGCTGGTTCAAAGAAACATCATTACATCAAAGTAATGACTGAGAATCCACGTTACTTTGGTAAATGGGGATTCAAGAGACCTCAAAAGCTACTTGAAAATCCAAGTACACTTAACATTGGTGAAATTGATGAGGCTGCGGATAGATTTGTAGAGAGAGGTCTTGCCACAAAGACCGGTAAGCGATACAGTATTGATGTATCGAAACTAGGTATTGACAGGATTCTTGGCTCAGGAAAAGTAACACGCCAGCTAAACCTGACTGGTGTCAAAGCAATTACTGCACGGGCAAGAGAGAAGGTCACTGGGATAGGCGGGACAATCGACCTACCCGAAGAATAGGTATCTTTAAAGGGATAGCCCATCTCGACCCGAAAAGAACCTGCAGGAGGCACTGAACAGTTGACCTCAACGTTTCTAAAAGCTCTATCACCATTTGTAAGGATAATGCCTGAAGTAAAGGCACCAGACAGAGAAGTCTCATTTCGCGAGAAATTTGTCTGGACAGCTATTGTGCTGATAATCTTCCTCATCATGTCACACATGCCTCTATACGGTGTGGACAGGACTGTAGGAACTGACTACCTCTGGGCAATGCGAGTCATTCTAGCCAGCACACGAGGTACACTGATGGAGCTAGGTATAGGACCAATTGTTACTGCAGGTCTGGTCATGCAGCTTCTATCAGGGTCTAAGATAATTAGTGTGGACTTTGGAGACCCGGAAGACCGAGCACTCTTTACTGGTGGTCAGAAGGTGCTTGCCCTCTTTATGACTGCTTTTCAAGCTATTGCATATATCGCAGGTCAAGCATATGGTCCTCTTGACCCTACAAGCGCACTCTTAGTGTTCCTTCAGCTTTTCGTAGCAGGGATCATTGTTATCCTGATGGATGAACTTGTGCAGAAGGGTTGGGGACTTGGCTCAGGAGTGTCGCTCTTCATCATGACCAATGTTGCAGGACAGGTCATGTTCAACATGCTAGACTTTACTCAGACAGAGGGTACGGGACCAATTGGCTATGTAGGAACAAATCCTGAAGAACCTCAGGCGACTGGACTGCCAAAAGGTATTATCGCATCAATCATCGCCAATATCATGCGCACCTTAGGCATTGGTACAGCCAGTGGCCCTCCTGTGGATGCAGCATGGCTCTTCATCCGAGACGGTACTGGTCTAACTCCGACTATCCTCTCATTGATTGTCACCTTCATAATTTTTGGAGCAGTCATATGGATGGAATCAGTCCGTGTCGAGATACCTTTGCAATACGCCAAATATCGTGGCATGAAAGCAAGATATCCAATAAAGCTCCTCTACACTTCAAACATACCAGTCATTCTCGCCCAAGCGCTCTATGCAAACATTCTGTTCTTTGGACAGATGATCTGGAGTGCATGGAACAGGGACAATAATAACCCGTTCTTGAATTGGATTGGAACCTTCTACAAAGACGAGGCATCAGGGAGGATGATTGCAGATTCTGGTCTGGCACGGTATATCACGCCGCCACAGGGAATCTTCAGTCTCTTGGCAGAATGGGATGGGTGGATTCATGTCATCGTCTATTCAGTCCTCATGATTCTCCTCTGTTGGGGCTTCTCAAAGGTATGGGTTGACATTAGTGGTATCGCACCTCGAGATGTTTCGCGACAACTCCTCAACTCGGGCTATATGGTGCCTGGATTCAGGACCAGTGAGAAGGTAATGGAACGCTTGCTTGAGAGATACATCCCAGTTGTTGCAGGACTTGGTGGATTCCTCATTGGTATACTCGCTGCTGCTGCAGATGTTATGGGTGCACTCGCCAGCGGCACAGGTATTCTGCTGATGGTGTCTATCATAAAACAATACTACGAGCAGATAGCTAAAGCACAACTGTCTGAGATGGGCGGCGAAGGAGTTGCAGGACTTCTCGGTATCCTGTAATAGAAGAAGGGGGGTCTTGTATGACCCCTTATGCTTTATTTTTACGTGAGCCGTAAATCTTTGGAGACAAAATAACGGAGTGAGTAATCCGGAATATACTCAGAATATCAGGATGGTTTCATAGGTCATTAGGTGGTTTTTCCCCTATCATTCTAGCGCCATATCTTGATACCAAAGAGCATGGTCTTTTATCAACAAGGACTCCATCACGACCAAATTCTATTGGAATACCAATCGTCAGACTTGACAGTATTGATAGAAATCGTTCGAATATAGAAGGTGTTGATATGCTTGATGAAACCCCATTGATTGATATCAAACCGTTTGTGCCTGAATTTGATAATAGACTTTCAGCCACTTCAAGATGGTTAGCAAGAACAAAAATCGTTGAAGAACATCCACATATTGCAGACGACCGCTTCGACAAACAATAAAGGATTAACTTCTGTTGTATTTCTACACCATTCATTTGCAGAACACTGCCATAAAATAGATAGAGGACATCTACACTTCACTGGATGTATAGACATCCATAAGGGACTTGATATTAATGGCTTGGCAACAATTTCTAAGGTATGATCCACTCCCTCAGTTTGAAGGAGTTGCAGACGATGCATTACAATATCAAGTCACTAGAGACCTTTACATGAAGAATCCAGGGTTAGCATCAAGACTTTGGACAATACCAGCAGTCATAAGAATATTGAAGAAGCAGCAAGAAGATGGATCTTGGAGATATCCTAAACGAAAGACGGACCCCAGAGAGATATCAGGATACAGACAATTGGAAACCTTCAGACAACTTGGGGTGCTTGTCGAAAAATATCTCTTGAATAGAGAACATCCCTCAATACAGAGCGCAGCAGAGTTCTTCTTCAGATGTCAGACTGAAGAGGGAGACTTCCGAGGCATCTATCTAGACCAATATAGTCCAAATTATACAGCTGCATTTCTGGAGATTCTAATCAAGGCAGGATATTTTAATGAAGAAACCATTAAGCGAAGTCTTGAGTGGCTCTTATCAATTCGACAAGATGATGGAGGATGGGTGGTACCTCTGCGAACTGAGCATCTTAGATGGAGCGAAGTGAAGAGATTAACAGAACCAATCCAGCCTCAGCGTGATAAGCCATTCTCACATATGATTACAGGAGTGGTGCTTCGCGCTTTTGCGGCGCATCCAAAGTACAACAGGTATCCAGACATAATACGCTCTGGTGAGAAACTTGCATCACGAATGTTCAAAGCAGATAGCTACACCGACCGAAAAGCACCAGAGTACTGGACAAAGATTACTTTTCCTTTTTGGTTTACAGACATCCTGTCAACATTAGATACTTTATCGAAGTTGGGGCTTCCTGCAGACAACCCAAATATCAAGGAGGCTATTGATTGGATTGCAGAGCAACAGAAGAAAGATGGAAGTTGGTCATTTCATCTCTTGAGAAGTGGAGGAGAGAAGAACTATAACCAATGGGTTGCCCTAGCAATCTGTCGAATGCTGCAACGTTTTGTACAGTGAATGTACAAGGTAGAGATACAGAAGGAATTATAACCACCTCACTTGACCATCCGACCAAATTTACTAGCTAAGGTGAATCCAGTAGATGAGTGAAGCCAGAAACGTAATCATTGTAACCGGGATTCCTGGGGTTGGAAAAACCACGGTAATCAACGCCGCAGTTGATTTGGTCAAGGAAAAACATGGTGAAGAAGTACTTGTATTAAACTTTGGAACAGAGATGTTCGAAGTAGCGGTCAAGGCAGGCCAAGTAAAGGACCGTGATGAGATGAGGAAGATGCCTACTTCACAGCAACGAAAGAACCAGAAACTAGCTGGTGAATCTATAGCAAAAAAAGGCAAAAAAGCCAGAGTGATTGTTGATACTCATACCCTTATCCAGACAAACAATGGGTATCTCATAGGGCTCCCAGAGTGGGTTATAAGGGCTATTCAGCCGAAGACGGTTGTTCTCGTTGAAGCTGATTCAGAGAAGATTGCTGGACGCAGAAGCAGTGATGAGACACGCACTCGTGATGCGCAGTCAGTTATGGATATTCAAATTCATCAAGAAATGTGCCGAGCGGCTGCGGTTGCAGTAGGTACTATTACCGGAGCAACAGTAAGAAGGATCATGAACAGAGAGGGCAAAGTTGAAGAGGCAGCCTTAGAACTAGCAAATACTATAATGGAGTAGAAAATGGATGCAAGATCTCTTCTTAGACTTCATGAATTGGTTTCGCATTGTATTTGACGCGGCAAGTACACCGCCATATTCCGGGATTTTTATTATGTTGGTCTCCGTATCGGTGTCGACCCTAAGTAACCTTGCCATGAGGAGATTCTCAGACATGCGTAGATTAAATCGATATCAGGCTGAGATCAAGCAATTTCAAGAGATGGAGAAAGAGGCCAGAAGAACTCAGAATGAGAAACTCATGAAAAAAGTGAAGAGAAGAAAAGCATACATAGATAGAATCCAACGCGAACAGATGAGTTCAAGATGTAAGCCTTCTCTGATATTTATCATTCCATTCATGTTGATATTTACAATATTGAGAGGGTTTTACACTACTGCAGATGGAAGAGACATGATAGTTGCAATCATACCCTTCAATATCGATAAAGTGTTACCATTTCTTAGAGGAATGGTGGGTATTTCAACAGCTGCAGGGTTTGGAATGACCTTCTGGGGTTTTTATTTTCTTGTTGGTCTCGGACTCTCAAGTATCCTTCAACGCATTATGGGCACTCAAGTAATGACAACACCTCAGTGATAGTTGAGGTACAAGTGACTCACCGCGTTGCTTAAAAGTGAACAAAAGAGGTTCTCAATGTAACAGTAAAGAAAGGTGTATAAAATGGCACGACCTGGTGAACTTACAAGAGGAAGAGCCAATCGCTTAGTTAAGACCCCTGGACGACGATTAGTGACTCATAGACAAAAATTCCACAAGACTTCTGGAACATGTTACATAACTGGTTCTAAACTTCAGCTCCCTCGTGGGTCAGTATTTGGCATTAGTAAAAAAACGAGTAAATCAGCTAAGCGACCAAATCGACCCTATGGCGGTGTTTTATCATCAGAAGCTATGCGTCGTGGTTTGATTAAAAAAATAAGAGAGTAGCACGATGAAGCGAGTCATAACTATTGGCGGGCTTCATGGGACAGGTAAAAGTTCAGTTGCAGATAGCATTGCTAAGAGATTTGAATTGAGAAGAATTTCTGCTGGAGTCATTTTTCGTCAGTTAGCACAAGAAAGAGGAATGACTCTTGAAGAATTTAGTCGAATTGCAGAAGGCGATTTAGAAATTGATGAATTAATCGACAGTACTCAGAAGAAAGCCGCTGCTGAAGGGAATGCGGTAATTGATGGTCAATTAGCAGCCTGGATGGCTGGGGATTACGCAGATTTGAAGATTCTTCTTACTGCACCGGTGGAGGTCAGGATAAACCGGATAGCAGAACGAGATGGTACAGAATTTGAATTCGCAAAAAGAGAGACCATTGCTCGTGAAGGTAGTGAAAAAGCTAGATATTTTGAATATTACAAAGTTGACATCTCAGACCTGACAATCTACGATTTAATTCTCAATACAGGAAAATATGATCTGGAAGGAGTGACTGAGATCATAGCAAAAGCAATTGAAACTTTTTTTTCTCAAAAGTAGATTCAACTCATTTCCAGCTCTAGCGGAAACCTCTTATTGCTAATAAAAACAAGAAAGAATATTCTCCCAGTCTATAGGGATGATACCCTGAGGCGACTCAGATGTAGACTTCGGACAAGGCGAGGTGTGAAAAAATGACTTTGTATGAACCAGGTAGAATATGTGTAAAAGTGGCAGGTCGAGAGGCAGGAAGCCATTGTGTGATTGTTGAAAATAAAGAAGAGAACTATGTTATTATTACAGGTCCAAAGGAACTCACTGGTATCCGAAGACGAATCTGCAATGTTAGACATTTGGAACCTTTAGAAACTGTACTCTCAATAACATCTGGTGCGGATGATAAGGCTGTAGAAAAAGCCATTGCTGATGCAGGGCTCACTGAGAAGTTCCAAAAGAAAATTCGATTATAATAACACAAGAAGATCCCGTATTAGGAGAGTCTGTTTCTATGAAAGGCATATTGCCAGCAGACCAACCTCGTGAAGTAATATTGAAGGCATCAGATTCCACAAATCCTGATTACGGGTTTTCTTCTCTGGATAATTTACCAATGGAGTATTTACTAGAGAATGGAGTTATCTCATTAGACAAACCAGCAGGGCCGACAAGCCATGAAGTTGTGACATGGGTGAAAAAAATCCTGAGTGCTGAGAGAGTCGGTCATGGAGGCACACTTGACCCCGGAGTTACAGGAGTGTTACCAACAGGAATTGGTAATGCTACTAAAGCAATGCAGGCATTACTCCATGCTGGAAAGGAGTATGTCTGTATCTTGGAACTTCATCAAAATGTAGAAGAAACTGAAATTCGTCGAGTTGTAAATGAATTCATTGGAAAACTGTATCAGAAGCCACCCCTCAAATCTTCTGTCAAACGGGTCCTCAGAGTCAGAGAGATATACTATAACGACATTATCGAGATCAAAGGAAGAATAGTTCTATTCCGCGTAGGATGTCAGGCTGGAACGTACATTAGAAAACTCTGTTTTGATATTGGAGAAGCTATCGGAGTAGGGGGGCATATGAGAGAACTTCGAAGAACCCGAGTAGGAAACTTCAGAGAGGATGAACACTTGTGTTCGTTGTATGACCTTAAGGATGCTTACATATTCTGGAAAGAAGATGGGGATGATAGCCTTCTTAGAAGATACATTCAACCTGTTGAGTACGGAATTGGACACTTACCATTCATCAAAATTCGTGATTCTGCTGTTGATGCGATCTGTCATGGAGCGGATCTAGCTGCAACAGGAGTTGTTGAGCTAAGTAGTGGTCTAAAGAAAGGAGACCTGGTAGCACTAAAGACACTGAAGGGAGAAGCGATAGCCTTAGCCACATGTACTGAAAACAGTGAAAAAATCTCCAAAGCAAAGAGTGGAATCATTGCGAATAGCGAACGGGTTCTCATGGTAAGAGGAAGGTATCCTCAGATGTGGAAGAAACATCCCGAAAAAAATGAGTGACAGGACCATTAACCAACTTTTTATCATTTTACTTCTTAGAAAGATGTGTGGCTCTGGAGCAGAAGCGCAACTGACGGTAGTCACTTGTGACAGCTGAGGAAACTCCCGACTCAAACCGACGGCAGTCTGACGAAAGGAAGGAGGTGAGAGCCTCGCTCTGGGAACAGAAACGACACCCCCGAATTGGATACGACAATGATGCAGACTCGAATCTGTTGAGGACCAGTTCGGATAGGTTGAAACGGCCCATCACTGTTGAGCAATCTCAAGAATACATCGCTAAGGTGTCGGTCCAAGATGTAGGGTAGAGAGCACAGTTAGATGTTG
>SDOA01000125.1 GCA_004524595.1 Candidatus Thorarchaeota archaeon
GGATGCCCTCTCAGAATCCCATCTTCTATCTCCTCAAGGCTTTTCCCAGTCATCATGCGACCTAGAATCTTAGTTAGTGTTGTCTTTCCGCCACCATGCCCACCAACTAGTAACATAGCAGAGCGAGGGACAAGAGCATTGAGAACACAAGACCCCACAATCAAAGGAAGCCGTGTTGACTGTGTTTTATCCTTTGCACCAGTCACTGAATATTTTATCTCTAAATCTGTGGAGTGTACAAAGAGACCTCTACTCTCTACAATTGTTATGACGCTTCGGACTAATTCTCGTAACTTAGTTGATGGTGAGTTCATTCTATCACAGGCAAAGATACAGTGAGTCTATAACACTTATGAACATCGCAGTATGAGGCGCGGAATCTGTGTATTTGAAGAGAAGATAGAATTCCAATGTGATTAATAATGGTGCGTAGAATAGTATAGTAAAGGGCGCGTATTTGTACCGGCTCCGAAGATGTAATATGGTTTCATGAGAAGTTTCGAGAGCCAAAAAAGTGGGATTGCAAATTGGGCGAAGAGAGAACGTATGCTGAAGTGGTTTCACTGGTTGAACCAGAGAATCTATTGCCAACTCGATTGAGTCAGTATTCTGTAGCAACAAAAGCGATGGAACAGCATGTATTAGTAAAACGTTTTGACGCAATAAAGAAAGAAATGACTGAGAACGGACTCGAGTTTGGTGGACGTACATTGCTAATTGGGCCCCCAGGAACTGATTTTGAAGCGTTTTCGCACTATCTCTGTCGGGAGGTGCCTCTAAAGATGGTGCGCTTCAGAATGGAGGAGATGCTCAAAGAAACAAAGGGAGAAACTAGTCTGATCAACATTGGTTTTGAGTTTGCTCGTCGACACACTCCAGCATTGGTATTGATTGAACGCCTGGAATCGATAATTCCAAAAAAGAGTATCAGATCAGCAATACTTCAAGATGAACTTAAACGCACATCATGGGATAATAATGAGATTCTGGTTGTAGCCACAACAACCAGACCCCAAGATCTGGACATAGAATCGTTAGAATCATTTGATAGGACCTATGTATTCGATTCCACTACAATGGAAGACCGAGTGAGAGTGTTTGAGCAAATTCTGAAGAATCGAGAAGATATCGATCCCACATTGCTAGCTGAACTGACAGATAACTGGGGATTTTCAGATGTCAAGCGATTAGCTATAAGTCTCTTTATGAAGGAGAGGGACACCACAGATCAAATCTCACGAAACAGGATTGAGGAGTTGATTGAGGAAAGTGGGGTTATACCATTGACAAACAGTCAATTCCTATCGTCGCTCTCACAGAGGACAAGTGGGATAGCAAAACCAAAGATAGAAGAATTATATCATGAATATCCTGATGATTTTCTTGATCAGCTCTATCTTCTTGCAGTTAGTGAAGATTATGCGAATACGCAAAGAGTGATTGAAGTGCTTAACGAAGGAATGCCCCTGTCAAAACCAGACCACGAATTTCTCTCTAGGCATCCGTATCTTCTAAACGGGTCTCCTGAGGACCGATTAACAAGACTTCTCAGGGCAAAGAAGAGTAGCGATAGGCTTCAAAGAATTATGGGACGTTAACTAGGGGAATACCATTTGGGAAATATCAGAGCGTATATTGAATCAGTAAAACTGGACAATTTTCTGTCATTCTATTCAGGGATAGTTATATTCGATAAAGGGTTGACTGTCCTTGCTGGACCAAATGGTTCTGGAAAGACATCCATATTTCACGCTCTGAAGTTTGGTCTTGGATCAAATCAGCGTGAGAATCGTTATGTCAAATGGAGTGACTTCATCAGACATGGAGCCTCTACTGCTCAAGTTGAAGTTATAGTAAATGTGAATGGTCAGAATAGAAAGTTTCTGAGGAAAATAGATCGTGATGGAATTCCTAGAGCATATGTTGATGGGCGAAGAGTAAAAGCTGCTGAACACCGATTAATCGTTGATTCTTTTGGTTTAGATACTGATAATCCCTTGGTGTTTATTCCTCAAGAGAGAATCAACGCAATTCGCGATATGGATCCTTATGAAGTACGAAAATTAGTAGAAGAGGGTACTGGACTTAACATATTGAGGGATAGAATTGTATTGCAGGAAACCGAAGTTATTCAAAGCCGTCAGAAACTTACTGCAGCGCTTACAGAATCTAAATCTGTTGAGAGAGAATTGGAATTATTAAAACATGATCTAGACAGACTTGAGAAAAAACGAGTCCTACAAGAAAAAGAGAGAATCTTGGAACTGGATCTTAAGTGGGCATCATTTTATGATATAACTGAGAAGATCAAGACAATCAAAGGAGAAATTGAGAATAAAGAAACAGGACTAATTTCGATACTCGATGAACAGGCTCAGATTCAGAAACAAGTCGAAGACAATGAGAAACAGACACAGGATTTGGATACAAGACTTTCAGGGCTGCAAACCGAGATTGGGAGAATTTCAGCTAAAATTGAGGAAGAGAATAGAAATCTCAGCAGAATCAAAGGAGATTCACAGAATCAAGTAAATGAATTTCAAGAATTAGAAAAAGAAGTAAAATCAGAAAGCAGAAAGAAAGAGAAACTCAAAGAAGATATTGAAAGAATATGCTCTACAAAAGAAGAGACCATGGAGAAACAACGTCAAGTAAGAGAAGAACTTCAAGAGATCGATGACGAACGATTAGAAATACGTGAGGAACTCGAAGCGTTTGCAGAATGGAATACAAAGAGAGCGGAAACTCATGGAAAATACAAGGCTCTTCAGGCTGAAATAGAAGGAAAAGACCTGCTCATGAGGAGTGTGCGTGAAAGACTCCAAGTTGAAGAAGCAGAGCTTGAATCAATTCAAAGTAAATGGTCACAAGTATGGACTGAGATGGAAAAAGCTGATGAGAAGGAACTCACCTTAAGAAAAGGAAGGATTGAGAGAGATATTTCGATTCTCAATGAAGAGCGTTTTCGACAAAGTAGTCTCATGTCGCAGCTCCAAAAGGAAATAGATGAGCTTCAGGTGAGATTATCAGAGACCTCTAAACGAATACCAGAAGCAGTAAGAGAACTTAAAGAGGCAGTATTGGAGCACAAATTAATATCGGTATCAGGTCCAATAATAGAATTATTCAGTGCTGATGATTCGATTTCTACTGCCGTGGAGGCTGTTCTAGATGGCAACTTAGCTTTAGCATTCATTGTCACGGAAGAATCTGAATTTCAAATACTTCAGAAGCTTAGAGATAATTTAAACGCTCCATCACCACTAATTCTGTTGAACTCTAAAACTGAAACGATATCACTACCTTCTCTAACTGCATCTACTGGAGTTGAGGGATGGCTTTGGGAAAGACTAAACATAGATGATAAGACTAAAGGTCTCTTGCAAAGAGCAATTGGAAATTATGTGCTTACAAAATCTGCAAAAATAGCAAATCGGATTGCAGTGAAAGAAAACCTGAGAGCAGTGTCAATTGATGGGCATATCATAATTCCATCCGAGGATAAGATAGTGAGCAATCCTAAAATTGAACCCTCAGGCATGGTTTCTACAGCTCCATTACAAGCACGTCTATCGAGAGCAAATAAAGATCTAATTGTGGTGAGAAAACAAGTTACAGACACAATGAGTAGTATTGATAGTCTAGCCAATGAAAGAGAACAAGTTTTAGACCTGTTAAGTCAGATGACTCGATGGAGTGGAACTTGGGAGAGAAGAAAGAAGCTTTTAGAATCCATTCCAGAACAAGAAGAAAGACTTGCTGTATTGGGCAATGAGCTTGAGATTCTCCAAGACGAATTAGCAAAATCAGAACGTGAACTTCGAAAATTGGATAACACACAACCACCTGAGAGAAGCAGACTCATCGGACAAGACTCAGCGCTTAAAATGAAACAAAGGCGATTGCAAACAGATTTGAGTCGAATAGATGGTCGAGCAAATGCAGCTGAGAGAGATGAGGAACTAAAACGACAAGACCTAAAGAGAACAATAGAAAATCTAGATGTCCTAACTAATAGTCTGGAAGAGTTGCGAAGAGAGATTAAACAAAACAAGAATACAGCTTCTGAGATTCTTGAGAATATTGAAGTCATGAAGAGTAGTCAAGAGGCAATACGCAAGCAAAAAGAAACAGTCATTGAAGAACTAACAAGGTTGAAAGAAGTGAATCGTCTGCTCAGTGGACGGACTGTTGAGCTGAATTTGATAGGAAAGGAACGAAAGTTACAGGTTCTTCAAGCAAAAAGGCAATTGACGAACATGGAATATGACCTTGAAAATATTGAACGAGAACTTCAACAATTAGAAAAACCGAGTCTTGTGAGACCACTTGATCAAGTGAGAGATGAACTAGTCAAGCTTCGTCATATTCTTGATGATTATCAAGATGTTTCTGAGAGTGTTGCACATACTGAGACTCAACTCAAAGGACGATTAACAGTTCTTGTTCAACGAGTTGATGAACTACAAGAAGAGTTTGATGAGGCGGAAGCAGCTGTCAAAAATATACGAGAGCAATACCACAATGGCATGAACGATACCCTTCGGCAGGTCGAGAGGGGTGTTAATGATGTACTCGGTACTGTTCAGTTCCCTGGAAGTGTAAGATTCGAACTTGCGATGAGAGAAGGCGATTACGGAGTTGAATTCAAATCAAGAATTAAAGCAGAAGGCTATGGTGAAATCAGCGCTGGATCTGGTGGGGAGAGATCACTCATTGCGATTTCTCTAATCCTTGCTCTACAAAGATTCAATCCTGCACCAGTCTATGTTCTTGATGAAGTGGATACTTTCTTAGATGCCACAAATACAGAACTTGTAAGTAGACTTTTACATGATGCATCGAGAAGAAGCCAATTTGTCTTGCTTACTCCAGCGAAAAGTACGCATCTTCTAAAACATGCTGATAAGATACTTGGTGTGGTTTCGCCAAACGGTGTAGAACCCTCTATTATCATTGAAAGTCCAAAGTTCAAGGGGCAGTAGGAGAGAAGTAAATGAATGATATTAGCACCTTAGCAGAAAAGGTCTATGATATAGTGCGAGCTGTACGTTCAGGGAATATTGATCCATTGGAATTACGTTTGACTGATTCCTACCGAGAACTCCAAGAACTCGTCGCAGAGCTAGATAACAGGATTGACATTGATGAAATGTTAAACGAGGTTCTTGGAGCGAAGGTAAATCGTGTGCAAGAATTAGCTCGCGTTCTAGCGTCTCCAGAAATATATGTAGCTCGACTTAAAGGAAAATCAACAAGGGACCTAGCAAAACTATTGAGAGTTAGGCAACCTGTCATTTTTAATGATCTTGAATACGACTCGTTGAATGGATCCCTTGAACGTGTTATGCAACTTATAGATGCACTATCTCGTGAACCTCAAGAGGAGAACATTCCAAAGAGTATAGGATTACCAAATGGATTTGTCTTGGAAACAGAAGATGCTGTGTTTATGGAAGACATTGATGCATTCCTTGACTCGATACCATATGATGGAAAGGTAATTTTTGATGACATCGTAGAAGACAAGGAATTTGATGTATTCCTTAAGAATTTCTTATACATCATCATCCTTGTTTCACGAGGAAGACTCCATTATAATCCTGTTACGCGTCAGCTCTGGAGACCCATTGCTCCTGAAGCAACCTGATTCATGGTTATGATGAAACTTCAACCAAGACATCTTCCACAAGAGGCTCAGGAATATCATTCTTGTTCGTAATTTTCGAATGAAGACTGAATTTAGCAATTGCCACGAAACCAACAAGTGATACGAAGACAAGAGCTAGTGCAGCTCCAATGAATGGAGGACCTGTGGATCCAACAGATTCAGCCCAAAAACCACCAATACCCATTCCCATTACTTGTATCGCAGTAAATGCAACATTGAGAAGTGCAAATACACGTCCCCGTAATTTGTCTTCAACCAGTTCCTGCATAAGAACAGTAAGGGGAATATTAAGCACAACATCAACTGCCCCAATCATAGCCCAGGAGAGCATGACTGTAATTAAATCGAATGCAAGAATAAGCGCAAAGACTGCTATACCTGCTAAGAATCCTGCAAAAGATACCAAATAGAGAGGTTTGTCAATTCTCTTCTTTTTGCTGAAATAAATTGCAGTAGCAGCTCCTGAGGCAGCTCCAGAGCTCAAGACGAGTCCAATCTGAGCAGACCCAAGACTGAGTTCACCCTCTAGATAAGGCATAAAGAGAGCATTCAAGATACCAGAGGAAATAGCTATCAACATTGCAAAGACAAAGAGGAAGGAGAGAATAGAGTTTCCTGCAACATATTTCGCTCCTTGGATAATTTGTGCTCGGAGAGTATCACGATCTGTAACATCTCGAGAAGGTATCAGATTTGTTTCTATTCCCTTTAGTGCAATAGCTGAGATGAGAAATGTCATTGCTGTGATTGCAAATGCCATGAAATAATCTGGGGCAAGGAGCGCAACAAGAATACCACCGAGAGGAGGGACAATCAACTGAACAACCTGAAAAGTCATCTGAGATAGAGAGTTTGCAGCAACTAATTCGTTCCCTTCAACAAGATTTGGAATAGATGCGCTCCTTGCCGGAAAGAACCAAGCGTTTGCTGTGGCAAAGATGAATGTAAGCAAATATACCCAGTATATGGTAGGAATAAATGATGGAAAGTATATTGTCAACGGAATAAATAGGATAGTAATAGCTCGAATAATATCAGATGCAACCATTATCTTCTTACGATTCCATTGATCCACATATACGCCAATAAAGCCAGCAAAGAGAACAACTGGAATTGTTTGAACCATTGCAAGGATAGCCATTGCCATGGGAGAGCCAGTTAGTCCATATGCATAGAACATAAGAGCGAGAGAACAGACGGCAGTTCCAATATTCGAGACTAATTGTCCAGACCACAGTCGTGCAAAATCACGGTGGCCAAGTACGGTCTGAAAACCAATCTGCTTCTCGCCTTGAAGCTCAGTGTGAATTGACTCTAACTCAGCCAAAGCTTTCATCTCCTAAAGTATGCTCTCGCAATTGCATCAGTAGAGATCATTGATTTCTCAATGTTCCATTTTCGCGTAATAGGTCCAAAGTTTGTGAGACTCATCTTAACACCTCAATTTGGAAGTGAATGCTCGAGCCAGAGCATCTGTTGACTGAATTCTAATGATGAAACATTCACGAGCAACTTGTCTTGTTAGTGTGGTATTTTTTGTCATTGTCGTTCACACACTCCTAGATCTTGGTCACTGGATATACTACTTCTGGGCTAGAATGACCAATTCTACGGCCACTAGGTGACCAATCCTCAATTAATGTGGGATCTGCAACGATATTGGTTGTTCTGTTTTCAGCGATTTTCATTCTCATCTACCTCACAACTGTATTGTAAGCATAGGTTATTGCATCAGTGCTCATTACACGATGGGTTGCTCGATTTTTCAAGAGTGATGGGTTGTTAGTTGTTAGAGCCATAATAGTTCACAAGAGATACTGCTCAGAATTAGTATATATACCGAAGCCACTTTTTAGGGACACAACATGAAGTCACAAGATGTGACTATTTTAAGCGCCATTTCTAACCACAATAGGCTAGACTTTATACAGCTTTAGAATTATTATTGGAACAGATCATGAACGAGTATGCTATTCTAGTGAAGCTCCTGACCAGAACAGGTAATCCAATTGGTGCAAGTGTAGAAGATATGCTTGATTCCTTGAGATTTCCAGAAGATACAGGAAGGCATCTTCTCTTTCAACGACTGAGCAGCTTGCATGAAAAAATAAGACCTCTCGGACTCTGTGTGAAGCATAATCCTGTTGGAGGAGTCTTTTACATAGATACAACATATGAAATTGATCTTGCTCAAGATACTACAGCATTACCAGATAAATTGGCTGCCACCTTATTGATTGTAATCACACTAGCCTACCAAGAGGGAGGTTGGGTAAGCATTGAACGAGTCAGAGAATTCAGAAAGAAAGCATTACGAGGAATCATGGAAGACCTTAGAGACCTTCAAGAACAGAGGTATGTAGAGATAAGTCAGGATAAGAAACAGGTGCGACTTGGCACGAGAGTACCATTTGAGATTGATTATGAGGCGTTCTTCAATGACCTTGCAGAGAATTGATAAATTAGATGCCTCTTCGTTAGTTTTATCAAGGTTATCTAAGAGGACAATTTGGTCGAAATCATGTCAGATAGACGTTCATTAAGATTTGCAAAGTCGACCTGCCCAATTTGCGGAAGTAAGGAGGTCGCCCGAGATGATCATAAGGGAGATCTTCTGTGTACGAACTGTGGGCATATCGTTACACGAACTGAGTCAAGATCTGTTGGTAAATTCGATATTGCCCAGCACCTCAAACGGAATGGAAAGATGTCATTCTCTAAATTAAGAGAAGTGACAGGTGCATCTGACGACAAGCTCTTTGGTGTATTACAAGGAATGGAGAGCATGGACCTTGTAATGCAGATTAGCGGAGAATATTCTCTAACAAAGAGAGGTCAGCGATGGTACCGTCAGCGTCTAGGGCAGGAGTGGGGATACTAGAGAGTGAATTGCATCCCCTCACTATTAGTGGACACTATAGACATGTGTTTATCCTCAACTGTTTAATATTAATTTTTACCGTTAAATATAGATTTATTACGCCTTGGGATAATACATGCTCAGGATTCGGTTCATTGATTTCTTCAATCTCCCTCCTAAACCACGCGATAATGAACTGATGAGAATCAGTATCTTTCATTGTAAGAATCGAATCCTATCACATTTGATGATGAATGTGTCTGATTCTTCTATAATATCCCAATAATGAGTAGTTACTCAAATTAATTTTTACAAATGTACCTAACAAAATCCTTAATATAAGAATAAAAGAAGTAACAGTAGGGTCTAGTTCGGAGAACTTCAAACTCCCCTCCTAACCACGCGAATTATTCCGAATTTTTCGGAACTACTTTCCCTAATTTTTCTGAACTGGACCCGTATTCCCTCATTTCTTACTTAATAATTACAAGTAGAGGACCATCAATTTTGACAGACATCTCTGGTGGTAGATCAAGAAGCCAATCTTCAAGTTCTTCAAGACTGCTGAAACGGAGTAGGGTCGCTAATCTAAAGAGCGGTAGGGTTTCATATCTGGTCATGACCTTCTTCATCTGAACCATTCGAAATGCTTCCAGTTCAGCTTTTGCTTCTTCCGCAAGCTCCATCGAAGTGTCAATCCATGGACTCTCGAGTGCAAAATCCCACACTTCAACTAGTCCTTCCATGGAACCAGTGATCACATGTCTGCAATCCGGAGATACCACCATAGAGTGAACATTCTCAGTGTGCTTTAGTTCTGCAAGTAAAACACCACCACGCAAGACCCAGACTCGAACAGTTCCATCTATGGAACCAGAAATTACATGTTGCATATCACCAGTGATATGAATTGTCAAGATGGGGCCTTTATGTCCGGACATGGTCTTGAGTAAAGTACCAGTTTCAAGGTCCCATAGGTAGAGGTTTCCATCTTGGTCACCTGACAGAATATACCTAGAGTCTGCAGTCGTACTTATGCATGTGACATGGCCTCGATGCCCTTCAAGAGTTCTGAGTAAAACCCCTAGCTCAAAGTCCCAAATCCATACAACTCCAGGGTCACGTTCGCCAGGGTTTCGTTTGCTTCCGCATAATAGATGTCTTCCATCAGGGCTCATTGTCATACTGTAAAGAGGGCGATCATGCTCAACAGTCCTGAGGAGAACACCTCTATCAATATCCCAAAATCGAGCCGTTCCATCTTCACCACCAGTCACTATGAAACGCATATCAGGACTGACTGCAAGACAGGTCACATGAGCAGAATTTGGAGCAAGGGAACTAATCAGTTCGTGTTTATCTATATCCCATATCTTGACAGCAAGATCCTTGTCAGCTATTGATACCAATCTTTGATCATCTGGCATCACAACAAGTCGATAGACAGGACCGTCATGTCCAACAAATTTGAAAATTTCTCGACCAGTCGCAAAATCCCAAGAGCGGATTGTGGCATCTTGGCCACCACTCAAAATTGTTTGACCATTAGGTGTGATTGCTAGGGACCAAACAGTGAATTCATGTCCTTCCATGTGATTGCTGGGCGTCAGCTCTCCATCCAAAGTCTTGTTCTCCCTCTTAGTTAGTAGACTACTATAAGTATCAAAACAGAAAAAGTTGTCGATTTGGATTTTAAAAAAAGAAAAGAGGTGAATGGCACCTAGTGCCACCACCAACTTATCAAGAGGGATCTAATAGGTTACTTCGGCTGCTTCTTCATGGATTATTCCAAAGTCAGCTTCCTTCATACTCTTTCGTAGTGCCCAGACAGTTAATCCAAAGAGTATGACTAATGCTATCACTGAAACAATCAGCATTTCAACAGTTCCAGAAGTCTCTAGAATGACCAATAGTGGAGCCAGAATCAACGCAAGTAGATTGACAACTTTGATCATGGGGTTGAGTGCAGGACCTGCAGTATCCTTGAGGGGGTCACCTACTGTGTCTCCTACGATTCCGCATTTATGACGTTCAGAACCTTTCCCTCTATTGTTTTCGGGATCACACGGTTCATCCTCAATCGACTTCTTTGCATTATCATAAGCGCCACCAGTATTAGACATGTAAACAGCAAGCAGTTGACCAGATACAATAATTCCACAGAGAAAACCGCCTAATGCAGCCACACCAAACAGAATTCCAACTATAATTGGAACACAGACGGTTAGAGTAGCAAGTGAAATAAGTTCCTTTTGAGCAGCAGTCGTTGAAATGTCAACAGCTCTGTCATAATCTGGTTTGACAGTACCTTCAAGAATACCAGGTATCTTGAATTGTCTGCGTACTTCTCTAACCATTTCACCAGCAGCCCGAGTAACTGCCTTAATATTCACTGCGGAAAATAGCCAAGGCAAAGCTGCACCAAGAAGCAATCCCGAGAATACTCTGGGATCATCAAGTAACAAATGATGTACTCCTAGGGGATA
>SDOA01000027.1 GCA_004524595.1 Candidatus Thorarchaeota archaeon
AGAGCTTCTGGTAACAATGTTTCAACACAGCTCTTCAATACTTTAGGAGTAAGTCTTGGAGTAGCGAAAAATAATCAAAGAGATGACATTAGTGTTGCTATTCAGCTTTGGGTTCTTCCACAAAATGAACGATTAGCAGGTCTGACTGCAAATTTCATGAGAGGGCATCGTGGGGCAATTGTGGTTGTTAGGTCTAATGAACTAGAAGATGTTTCCAATTTACTTGACTTGTTTTGTGTAAAGAACAACTCCAATCTTGTTGTAACAATAATTAGGTCTAATGATGAACCAGATATCGATTTGGCACCTTTGATTGATGCAATAGGTGAATCTGAAATCTGCGATGTAGAAAACATTGATGATCTTATTGAGCTACTCGCAAAGAGGCTCTTATCAAAAGAATCCTCCAACCAGGACCCAATTGTTACTATCCTTGACGAAACAGCTTGTCCAATCTTTGAATCAATTGAAACTAAAAGAACTGAGTTGATAAGTTCTGATGCTGATGTTGATGAAATAAGAACAATCCTTCTTGACCAGGGACTAAGAGTAATTGACGAATCATGTGTTGTGGAAATAAATGAAGGTACAGCGTTTGTGTCTCTTAGGACAGGGTCTGTGAGCTTTGAGCCTGCTATCTGTAATTATTGTATTAATGACTGCAAACGAAAAAACAGTATCTGCATCATTGCTGTAGACTCGGGCTGGTCGTTTCAAGGAATCGGGCAAAAGGGATTATTAACGACAGCTAAAGTCATTGCATTGAATGAAAGAACTCTACCTAACCATGTAGAACAACAAATTCAAAGAGCTTGTACTTGCTCAAGATTAATCATCGATTCATCATTTAAAAAAGAAGAATTGCCTTTATTCTTAGGAACACATCTCAATAAGCAAAATTACCCAACAAGATCCCTTCTTGATATAGCAGCAGATAGAATGAACCAAGGTAGATTATCCGTAACAGCATACAATATGCTGAAAAGTAGACTTGATTCAATTAAGAAATCAATACAGAGCTGAAATGGGAGATCTCTATGGCTTCAAGAGTTATTTCAATTATTGGCGGTTCTGATTCTAATCCAGATATACTAAAACTTGCTGAAGAGTTAGGTGAAGAAATCGCACGAAGAGGGCTCATATTATCATGTGGTGGCCTTGGTGGTGTCATGGAAGCAGCTTGTCGAGGTGCCAAAAAACAAGGAGGGTTAACTGTTGGAATAATCCCCTCAGATAGTAAAGAGGATGCAAACAAGTTTGTGGATATAGCAATACCAACAGGTTTTGGATATGCCCGTAATTTTCTAGTTGCCAAATCAGGTGACGCAGTGATTGCTATTGATGGTGCTGCTGGCACGCTCAGTGAGATAGCCATTGCTTGGTTCTCAGATAGAGTTATAGTTGCTCTGGCTAAGTCTGGTGGTTGGGCTGAAACACTTGCAGGTACTCAGATAGACAACCGTAGAAATGATAAGATTCATTCAGCGGAATCACCAAAAGAGGCGTTGGATATCATCTTTAGAGAACTCAGATGGGAATAAGTGATGATATGACTACCCTTGTCAAATCAATCCTTTCAGGTAAAACAAACTTGACTGGTGATGAAATTTGGTCTCTATGTGGGGATCTTCAGGACCTTTATCGAGAGAGCCCAAATGTCGTCAAGATACCAGGAAATCAGGTCATATTTGTTGGAGACCTTCATGGTGAATTACAGAGTGCAAGATCAGTTCAACACTATATCGAAAAATATACCAATCATTTCTTTGTGTTTCTTGGAGACTATGCAGATCGAGGACCTGAGCAAATTGAAACCTTCAATCTAGTAATGGCTCTTGCGCTCTCGAAACCAAATCGGGTGCTTATGCTAAGAGGAAATCACGAGTCTGACGAGATTGCAGAACGATATGGATTCTATAATGTAGTAACTCACACTTATTCATTTGATGTCTACAAACATTATTCAAGGGTCTTTGAAATATTACCTATTGGGGCGTACAGTCAGGATAATATCTTTGCTTGCCATGGAGGGATTCCTGAGGACGTAACTACGCTCGAGCAAATACAGGGATGTAATAGACGAAATTCGAACTTTCCAGATGATATAATCTTTCAGCTAGTATGGAACGACCCGCAAGAAGCAGATTTTAAATTCAGACCTAACTTCAGGAGCTCACGAGCAAGATATTATGGTCAATCAGCATTCAATACATTCATGGAAGCTATTGACGCTCAGATAATGTTCAGAGCCCATGAAGTTTTTCCAAATGGATATCAAACCTTCTTTGAAGGAAGACTTGTTAGTGTATTCAGTGCTACCTATGGAACACGAGTCCTTCCAAAGATAATTCGTCTTGGTAAGGGTTTTCAGATAGAACCTATAGACCTGTTTTAATTCAGAAAATAGATTTCTGGAATACTTTAGCGAATAGTACAATGGTGACCATTGAGGCAACTTATTAAGAACAAAGTCAAGTCAACAGGATAAAATACGGGGATTGTCAAAAGAGCGAGTTGATTCTAAATGCCTAAGGTTGCTGTGGTTAAGACCACTCCGAAGACAATAGACGAAGATATTGCTAGAGCTATGGATCTAGCTGATTATGACAAGTTCGTTTCCAAAGACGTGCCTACTTCTGTTAAGTTGAACTTATCATGGAGTAAATTATATCCTGCATGTTCAACAAATCCATACATCTTTGATGGTCTGTTGAAAAAGCTCATAGCAGATGGCTTTGATAACAGAAAAATCCAAGCTGTTGAGAATGAAACTGTTGTAACGAATATTTTTGCTGGTGTAAAGAACAACAATTGGTATCCAGTAATTAAAAAACATGGAATCAAATTCCTCCCCCTCATCAATGCAACCTATGTTGATGTTGATCTCCCAAGAGAAACATTAGTTCTTAAAAAAATCTTCGGAGAAACCATAGCGCCTAAGGAAATTTTCGGGACAAATATCATTCATCTGCCAACTATTAAGACTCATGGTCATACTCAAATGACTGGAGCGCTCAAAGATAGCTTCGGACTTTATCTCACTAAAAATAGACACCTCGCCCATCTAAAGATACACGAAGTACTTGTTGATCTATTACTTATGCAACAGACTATTTCTCATTCAGAATTTGTGCTCACCGATGGAACTATTGTAGGTGATGGAGCTGGTCCAAGAACAATGGTTCCTAAGGTAGGAAATATACTGGTTGCCACCTCTGATATGGTTGCAGCAGATACAGTCCAGACAAGATTAATGGGTATAGAACAATGTTTGGTCCACAAGTTACAGATAGCCAGTGCAATGGGGCTTGGCGAATCAAATCCAGACAATATAGAGATTGTTGGTGATTTCGAATCTTGGAAAGACCTTCCAAACTTTCATCTTAGTCCAGGAAAAAGTCCAGTTATTACTTGGAACAGGGGTTTTCTCAGATTTCCAGGAATGGAAACATTCTTGTTCAGGTCTCCACTCATGTGGCTTCCTACTCAGCTCAGTGGCCTATATCATGACGGTATTTGGCTACCTCTCAAGGGAAAGAAATGGGTAAAATGGTTCCTAGAGGAAACCGATTGGGGAGCTTTGTGGAGCTCCTATTCAGAATGATTAGAGGAAAAATCGATGCCGATACGTGATTATCTAAAACTTATGCGACCTTCGCAATGGTATAAAAATCTCCTAGTGTTTTTAGCTATCGTTTTCTATCAAGTCCCTGATGTCTGGCCATGGCCAGTGCTTCCACCAGCTCTCGATTGGACGAAATATATTCCCTTAATCTGGGGATTTGTGGCTTTTTGTGCAGTTTCGAGTGCAACATATATAATTAATGATATTCAAGATTTAGAAGCAGATGCAGTTCATCCAGAAAAACAACACAGACCTCTTCCTTCAGGTGCAGTGTCTCGAGAATCATCACTTGTTCTAGCTATTGTGCTCCTTATTGCTGGGATCCTTTTATCATTGATACTTTATTGGATGTTCTTTTTGACTGTAATTCTATATATTGTTAATTCACAATTATATAATGCATATCTTAGAAAATGGGCAATTGTTGATGTGGCCACAATCGGAATTGGCTTCGTTATTCGTGCAATTGCAGGTGCACTCCTTCTTCGAGCTCCTTTCACATCATGGTTGGTAATTGGAGTATTCTTCTTTGCTTTGGTACTAGGTTTCGGAAAACGAAAGAATGAACTTCAATATCTCAAAGAAGATGCAGCAGATCATAAACCAGTATTCAAATATTATACAGATACTATTCTAGATCACAGTATTAGCATGTCAGCAACATGGTTCGTCTTCTTCTACACAATGTATTGTTACAATGTATTTGGGGAGAGGATGGCTCAACAACCTGTTATGCTAACGGTGCCATTCCTTGCAGGGCTTATTCTGAGATATGTGTACCTAATTCATATTGGCAGTCCTGTCGGAAGGAAACCGCATCTAGCTTTCAAAGACAAAGGTATCTTGATTGGGGGAGTATTATTTCTCATCATACTTGCTTGGACCTTGTTCTTCTGGGGTATGGTCTTTGAATTTGTTGAGAGCATCATTGAACCATTCATTATCTAGGTGCAGAAAATGATGAACCGTCTTTCAGCCTTTGATCTTCATATGCATACATACCACTCGAAAGATGGTTTTCAGAGTCCTTACTCATTATTCAAAATGATGGAGAAAAAAGGATTACGAGGTGTTGCACCAACTGAACATTATAGAGCTGCAACGTTGAAAGTGATTCAGAGAAACGATAGATTCATCATTCCTGCTTGTGAGTACAAATCAAGTGATTTTGGAGAAGTAATAGGTCTCTTCGTATCTGAACATATTGAGAATAGAACCTTTGTAGAAATTACAGAAGATGTACATGATATGAATGGACTCATAGTCCTACCTCATCCAATGGATCCATTCAGGAAATATACCGCAGTCAGACGCGGTCTACCAATAGACCTAATAAAAAAACATGTAGATTTGATTGAAGGCATTAATTCACGCTGTTTCATTCAATTATTCAACACAAGAGCTCAGGAGCTCGCAAGATGCTTGGAGAAACCTATGACAGCTGGAAGTGATGGTCACTCATTCTTAGAGATGGGACATGCCAAGACTTGGCTTCAAGACATAGAAACAGCAGAAGATATCTACAATGAACTGAAACAGGGTAGAACACAAATCTCGGGTTATCCTTCATTTTTCATGGTTCACATTCCAACCATACTTTGGCAAAGAATCAGGAGAATTGCATATGACGCTTGGTGAAGAGACCACTGAAGCAACTGCTAGTTCTTTCATCAGTCCACGAAAAATAGCTCTCTTCATAATCTTCAGCATGATAGTCTTTGGTATCGTTGGAGTTTACGGAGATCCGGCACAGGTACTACAGGCACTAAGTTCTATTCCTTGGTATTGGGTACTTCCGGTAATGATGGCCTTGTCTTTTCTCAATTATATTTTCCGATACTTCAAATGGCAATATTACTTGAACAGAATCGGTGTAAACCTTTGTCACAAGGATAGTTTCAGTGTTTTCCTTTCAGGATTCACTCTTACTACAACTCCAGGGAAGATAGGTGAAGCTGTAAAAGGGTATTTCGTAAATGCAATTGATGGCACTCCAATAGTCAAAACAATACCAATTGTTGTGTCTGAGAGGGTCACAGATTTGCTTGCTATGGTCATGCTTGCTCTTGTTGGTTTTACACTTGGCGTGAACACCGGAGATCAGTTAATAACAGTCATTCTACTGGGTGGTGCAGTTCTAGGGGGAGCCATTGTTCTTGGTTCAAAAACATTCTACAAGAAATTCCTCTCGAAGATGACTTCCTTTGGACCCCTAAAGAGATTCCAAGATAGTGTTGATATTATTGAGGACACTATGACTAAGACACTCAGTCCAAAACCACTGGTAGTTAGTACTGCAATAAGCATTCCAGGTTGGTTTATGGAATGCCTTGAATTATGGTTACTGCTTGCTCTTTTATCAGGTGAACCCTTGTCACTATCTCTACTTCTCATTGCAACATTCATACATACTGCAGCTTCGATAATCGGTGCACTCACATTCTCACCTGGAGGCGTTGGAATGTATGAAATTACTTCGATAGCTCTCATAGGTCTACTAGTAACAACAAGTGGAACAGTTCAAAGTGCAGCTACAATTTTGATTCGTGTCATGACACTCTGGTTTAGCGTTATCATAGGTTTCATTGCATTAGGAATAGTTACCCGAAGAGCAGGTAGAAGAAAGCAGGAGACACAGCAAGATTAAAACGAAAAGCCAATTCTGCTCTCTTAGTGAAAACAAATGACAGAATCACTAGAAACGGCCGTAGGTAATGCGGAGGAAGTTGTAACAGTAGATGAGGTTAGGAATATTCTCAAAGAGAAACCAAACTTCAACTTCTATTATGGCACTGCACCAACAGGTCCGTTTCACTTTGCATACATGATTCCACTCAATAAACTCATTGAGCTGGCCAAGCTGGGTGGAAACGGGACCATCCTGTTGGCCGATTATCACGCTCATCTAGATGACCAAAAGACATCTTTTGAACAGATGGACATTCGTTCGAAATATTATGAAGAATGCATTAGAGGAGTCTTTGGCAAAGATGCCAAATTAGTGAAATTTGTTAGAGGGTCGACCTATCAGAATAAACCAGATTACATCGAAGACTTATTCAAAGTAGCAGCTAAAGTGACAACAACTCGAGCATTGAGAGCAGCGAGTGAAGTTGTGAGGATGAGTGGAGATGCCAAGGTCTCAGGACTTATGTATCCACTCCTACAGATACTTGATGTAAAATATCTAAGGGCAGATATCACAGTTGGTGGAATTGATCAGAGAAATATCTACATGTTGGGAAGAGAGCTCTTAGAGAGTGTAGGGTACCAAAAAGGAAGCTACATCTTTATGCCATTACTTCCGTCACTAAAGGGAGGAGGAGCAAAGATGTCAGCTAGTGATCCTTCTACACACATACGAGTCACTGACAGAATTGAAGATATTAAAAGTACAATCAAAAAGGCATATTGCCCAGCTGCTGATCTTGAGCAAAATCCGATAACCAGTACACTCCGATATATAATATTTCCCAGATTTGAGAAGATTGTCATTGAACGTAGTGCGAAATTTGGAGGGGACATAGAATTCAGGAATGCAGAAACCTTTGAGATAGCTTACTTGAAGGAAGAAATTCATCCCATGGATGTGAAGAGTACAGTTACTCGCTACCTAATTGAGCTTCTTGAACCAGCTCGTAAGTACTTTGAGACACACTCTGATATTTTGGCAGAGGTTGAGAAGACCTTCAAGAAATAGAAGCCAGCTGGTTACAAGACCAGCTGTTTCTTTTTAATCTAAATCTATACCCAGACTGTCTAGAAGTGCATCAAGATCTGCTTTTGAAAGACTTTTTGCCTCTTCGAGAATGATGTCAATCTCTTCTGCAGCCATACCTTTCTTGAGGAGTTTGTTTCGAAGGTCTTCAAGTTCTCCAGGAAGATCCTGAAGTGGAATATGGTCTGGGATTAGTTTCTCCTTCACAGGCTTTGCAAGGACATCAGCCCTTCGGGCACGCTCTTGCTCAATCACTTCTTTCAAGAATCCAGGTCTCTCGCTGGCTTTCATTCTAGCAAGATCAGCTCTAAAAGCCTCAATCTCGGATTCACCAAGTCCAGTAATTGATGCAAGCTCTTCTAACAAATCATTCACTTCAGGAACAGTCGTGATGATAGGTTCAGGAGCAATATCCTCAGGAGGCTTTTGCAGTTTCAAAGCTGCCAAATCCTCATTTACAATGACCATCGCAATTTGTTGACGTGACGATACTTTTGGTGCTCTTGGAACTCTTCCTTTCCCGAGTGCTCGTATCATTCTATTTAGTGCACGTATTAGAACTGGAATACTCCAGACTTTGACATATCCAACAATTAGCATTGCTACAATGAGCAGACCAAATCCTCCGCCTATAGCTAGGTTTTGTTGGAACTGCTGTTGTGCTGATACATCAGATTGGACTCTAATTTCTATAACCTGTGAATAATATCCGTCTTTACTAAAGCTGATTTCGATGATATGAGTTCCTGGTTTGAGTGATCTAAAGTACAGAGTATACACTCCATCCTCGACTCGCAAGAGGTTATCAAGATAGGATATACTCATATTCGAGTAGGTCAGAGTAATTGTTGCACCACTAATACCTTCATTGTGATCTAAATCCCAAAAGGTTAGGGGTATAGAGAAGCCAGTATTGGGAGATGTGGGGATTTCCAACGTAAGATAACGTAATTCAGTGAAAACTTGTCTAACACTTATCTCTACTACAATTGATGCAATTACATATTTTGCTGTTGGGAAGTAAATATCAAATATGTATGTTCCATAGGTTAGAGTTCCAGGTAGAGTGAATGTGAAATTCCCACTGGGATTTAAGATTAAATCATAGGTGCCTAATTGTGTCGAGATAGCCAATCCATTGATGTCTGTAATTTGCGATTGATCCAGATCACTTTCAATATAGAACTCGAGTTCAATAGTATCATTGATAGCAATTGAATAAGTTCTCAGACCATAGATTGTAGCTGGTGTTGCATAGATTTGGATTTTAGCAACGACTGTTCGACTTGTATAATTGGTCAAGTCAAATCTTACAAATAAGTCATAGACCCCAGGAGTGCTAACAGTAATTTCTACAGTGATCATATAGGTTCCATTTGATAACATGGTGACATCCGAAATCCCACCTTCCCAGCTTGCTATCACATTCGCTCCGTCTACACCAACACTATGTTGGAGATCCTCATAGTAGAATGTATATTCTAAAATATCACCATAATAACCGCTCTGTAGAGCATCAGCTTCATCTACTCGTGCAATAGTGGGAATTGGAAGTATTGTCACGATAATTGATTTGATAGCAGTAAAGTAGCCATCCTTTGATGCTGTAATTCGTAGATAGATTGATTGCGATGCCAGAGAACTAATATCAATTACTGCACTGTAAGAATGGTTAGTTTCTTCAGTAAACTTGCCGGTCAGACTACCAAGAGTGTATGTTACATTAGCACCATCAATCAATGCATTATAGTAGGTATCATTGTAGAGTACTAAGACTGAAACAACATCACCAAAGTAGACAGTGATGACAGTTCTATCATCTGCAAACTTTAGATCAGAATAGATCGGCACAATTTGGATATCGATGAGAGTTTCTAAGAAGACATGATTAATAGTAACTGCTCTAATTGTAAGTGGATATTGTCCAATTACAAAACCAGTTACATCGAGATTTCCTGTGTAATATCCTCCACCGACATGTGTAAGAGGATATATGGTTCCATTGAATTCCATTGTTGCAGTTGCAGTCGTGATTGCTAGTCCGGATATGGTATCATTCAAGAAGACTTGTACATCAAAATCAGTATCAACTACAACTTCGTAGATTGAAGATTCCGGCAATATCTGCCCAGTTGCTTTGGACACAACAAGGGTGAAAGATTTTTGTCTATCTTGATAATATTGTTTTGATACTGTAATTGAAGGTTGATATACTCCAAAGTTATTTAGTGAAGTAAGAAGATTGTAGCTGTAGTAACCATTCTCAAGCTCACTAAATGTGTACAACACTCCATTCCAAATCATAGTTGCAGTCATTCCAGTGACTGGAGTATCATAGTATGGTTCTCTCACTTGAAAGGTAATGTTAACATATTCGCCCCAATCAGCATAGTATGCTGTTTTTTCAAGATAGATTTCAACAGTTGCAGCGCCAGGTTGAATTGAGACTGTAGCTAAAGCGGTCTCATAGAATGTCTTCTCAGCATAGATATGGAATGTGTACTTTTGAGCGAGAAGACCTACAGTCTGAATTGTAAGAGTATAAATACCGTCTCCTATTTCAACAGCGGAATAGCTCGTCAGAGACCAATCTGTCAAAATCGTTGCTCCCTCAAGGATGATATTATGATCAAAATCCTTCAATGTGAGGGTGATGACAATAGGAACACCAACAGCAGTAGAACCAAGAGCAGGTGCTTCTGCAATCATGGATGTCTGTATCTCTTTGATTCTTGCAGGTAAATCAAGAGTGGTCCTAGAAGCATAGAATGGGGAACCAGATTTACTTAATGAGATATCAAAATACACGAATCCAGTATCTCCAAAGATACTACTATTGATGATAATCCTGTATAATCCCCCGACCTCTTCCTCAAGTGCATAATCAGGAACTGTCCAGTTGTTGCTAGTTATTTCCAATATTGCACCATCGATACCATTTCCTGTCAGATAGTCGATATAGCTTAGCTCGATGATAATATTGTCAAAGTAAGGAGTATCTTCAACAAGAGGGATTAAAATCTGTGTAGAACGTTCGATTGTAGTAACAGAAGTCTTAGTACTACGAAGAGCGTAATAAGGTACACCAGCGCTTTTGTCTATGGCAATCTGAATCTCATGACCTGTGACTAGGATCGTAGGATTAATCAATGTTGAACTAAAGACAATCTCATAATATGAAACTCGATCGAAGAAAGAATATTGTCCTGAACTAATAACCGTGTATGAAGATCCATGAGTCAGAGTAATGTGGGATTGATTAATGTTTATTTTGGCTCCTGTCAGGAAGTCTGTATACTTGAATTTGATTACTACATCTTCTTGGAACGGCACCTCTCCTGGTGTTTGTGTGATAAGGATTTGAGTGGTTCTTTGAGTCACACGAGCAATAATGTTCAGTGTTCCTTCCAAGTAATACGGCATCCCAGAAAAGCTAACATCAATTTGGAGCAAATAGACAGCCGGAGAACCTAGAGCAACTGTGTCCACCTCAATCATATATTGACCATCAGAAATGTATGTCACCCAATAGTTAGTGTTGAGCACTAAGGAAATGGTACTATTTCCATCAAGGGAAACTGTCGCACCAAGAATTCCTTCACCTGTACTATCGTCTGTGTATGTTATTATGAAGCTCAGATAGGTCTGGTATGGAGCTGGGTCAGGGCTATCATATCCAAGTTGAGTGGACCTTTTCAGTATTGATACATCAAAGGTTTCCATAGCTGTTGCATAATTTGGATTTGTATGCTCAATTGTAACAGTCAAGGAGTATAGACCGTCTGTAGCAAAAGCAGTTGTATTTAGAATGACAATGAAATGCCCTTCTGGACTATATACGACTGAATACTTGTCAGCAGCCACATTAAGTGTCAAGGTACCAGTCATTCCAACTGTTGTACCAGCTATAATGTCTGTGAAGATAAACTCAATCGTAATATTATTACCCCATTGACCAGGTGCAAATGAGAGATGAGATACTTGAGTAGCTCTAAGTATCACATTCACTGTAAATGTCTTACTGGTAATAGATGCATAGAATGGTGCCCCAGTCCATGTTAGATTTAGATGTAGAACATGAGCTCCAACACCAAGTGTTGAAGTATCCATCCATAAAGAAAATTCTCGTGTCGCACCATTGTAGGTGAACCAGTATGTAACTCCGAGATCGTTCAGTTGTTTATCTAATTGGATTGAGTCTTGTACCTTAGTTGATGTCAGTGTATCAATAAAGCTAAATCTGAATTCAGCTATCTCACCAAATGGTGTGGATGCAACTGGGGAATAATCAACATAGGTCGGACGGTCTAATACTTTAAGAGAAATAGTAATAGTACGGTTCTCGTAAAGAGGTGAAACTCCCTTCTTCCACATGAAATCAAGTTGGAATCGGAATGTTTCAGTACTCGGAAACAGAGAACTATCAAGTGAAAATATGTAAGTTCCTGGGACAGTTGTAGATTCATAATAGAGGAAGTCACTTTGTGTTACAGAATGTCCTCCATCAAGTGGCGTGATATACAACACTACGTTATTGCCAGAAAAATTACTGATTCTCTGGGCACCAATCACATCCCAATAAACAATAGTGAATGTGAATGAGTCAAGATAATATGTTGCAGTAGGAGCCAGCTCCAAATACAAATCAGTGTTAGTTCCTGTAATTCTTACAGAGGTCTCGATGACTTGACTGTAGTACTTGTCAACCGCACCAATCCATTCAATTGTAATGGTAAGATCTTTCCAGCCTATACTTCCCCATTGATCACTGAGGAGTGTGATATTGTAGTGACCTTGACCAAGAGACGATTGTGTGCTCGAGTAGATTAGAGTTGGTGAATCCAAAGAGGTGACTGTGATTTTTACTTCTTCCGTAAAATTAGTAATTCCCACTCTTAAATCTGTATCTTGGTAAAATACCAATATTGAGATTACGCTTCCATATGGCGTTTGAGTAATAGGAGCATCTAGCACAAACAAAGTATTTCTCTTACGGATTTCAATGCCAATATCAAAGGTATGATTAAGATAATCATCCTTAGCCACATTGAAAGTCACTGTAATAAGATCATCAGGTCCAGTAAGTGCATCATCTGATCTTGTATAGATAGTGATATTATACGTACCCGGTGTTACTGTTTCAACTACCGTATAGTTTGTATCACCAGATGAATGGAGGGGCGTCCAATTACATGATATGAAAGATGCGGAACCAGTTATTGGAATACTGTGGTCTGTATCAGTCCAGGTCAGAAGGAATGATTTAGCTTCTCCAACAGGGATTGACAACTGATTTGATGTATACTTAATTGAGGTATATATCTCTCGAGCCTGAACATAGATGAGCATGGATTGGGGTTCTATAAATGAACCGGAAGCATAGACGGTTACAGGATAATTATCAATTTCAACACCGGTCATGTCAAGAAGGAATCTATATTCTCCGTTACTCATAGGAGTGACTGTATATGGATTAACCCATGAACACCATAGATTACCTCCATCTATTCCATTCCCATCAATGTTCTTGAAGAAAACAGTGAAACTCTGATCATCACCAACTGGACCTGATATGCCAGGATAATCTGGTGAAGTTAGAGTAGCTGCATAATTCACATTGATTGTTAGTGCTGTTGAATCAGGGTCAAAGTAAGGATGCGTCCAATCTAAATCCATTATATACTGACCATTACTTGAAAGTAAAGATGTATCAATGACTTTAGTGTATTGGCCATTTCCATTGTCATCAAAGGTGTCTGTACCGAGAACCCAATCAAGAGCCATTGTTCCTCCGGGAACTTTGACAGAACTATCTGTATCTGTCACATTCAATATAATAAGAAGCAAGTCCCCATAGGTAACATTCGTGATCATTGTTCCAATTGCATCTGTAGGATAGAAAATATCAATATCTGCAGAATGAGTAATGCTAAATGATCTCTTGAAGAATCCAACTGAACTCCACTCACTATCAGCTCCAATGTTATTTGTCACTGCTTGAACCATCCAATTACCTGCTGGAGCAGTTGCACCACTTACAGTGAAGGTTGTGGTTGTCGCATAACCTGTTGCATCAACGGTTGCTGTCAAGCTCAGCCATTCAGATGCATCTGGTTTGTAGATAGTGAAATTAACCTGAGATCCTTCAAATTGACTACCAATATAGACACGGAGGCGAGAAGTGTCGCCTGCACGGAGATTCACAGTGGCAGTCCAATCAAGTAAATCAGGATCGTACAATTCCATATTGGAAATCATGTTAGGTGATGTACTAAGAACTCGCCAGTATCCATACCGTCCAGGTTCACTTGTGATATCATAAGTTGATACATTGATATAGCCATCACCGGGATTTCCTCCAGTCCACCCACTGAGAAGATTGGTTGTCGGAGCGAGGGGTTCTGCTAAGAAATATACGTCACGATTGAATGGGATTGTTTCGTTAAAGAAGTAAAGACCTGCATACCCTGTTGGAATAACTGCTCTAAAGTAAGAGGTGAAGTAAGCTGCAGATCCGTTTACAATCGTGAACCGTTCCCCATAAGTTGTAGGATTAATTTCATAATGACTTGGAATATCATACCGTCTGGCATACATGTCTATTGTGACATCAAAGTCTATGAAAATCACATTATCAGGATTGGGTGTCGCTGGAATAGGAGTCCATGAGAATGTCATTGCAACTGGTGAAGTTGTCCAGGGAGTTCCTGGTATCTGTATTATTGAACATGTACCTCGCGAGCCACTATTACTGACTGTTAAACCATTCAGCTGTAGATTGATTTCACTAGGATTCACGTATGTCTTTAGGAATAGCTCAACATTATCGAATCTTGCTTTTGGATGTATATTAGGGGCATAGCCAACCGTAGCCAATGATAAGAGACCTATCCTGGTTGTAATGCTCGTATCTCCGGGTAGCCCAAAGGTATTTGGATTAACTGTAATAAGACCAGTATTGTACCAAGTTTCCTCAGCATCTATATCCTCGAAAACTAATCTCCAAACATCTACTCCTTCGATATTAGCATAGAGACGGAACGAACCAGTCATACCATAGTGAGTATCATCAACTGTATCTGCCCAAAAATCCAATCTCAAAGCGGACCAGACCACAGATCCACGATTAACTGTAGTTACCTGTTGATACCATGCAGCATCACCTGCATCATAATAAAATGGTGCAGAGGAACTATCTGAGTTGATGTCAACCTCTACACAGTCATTACCTGATCCATGACCATCTTCAATCCATGAAGCGCTAACAGTACTATAACCTGCGCTTGAAGTAGCCACACGAGTCCAACCAGTATATCCGCCTTCAAAACCTGGATTTGTAATCCATGTGCGATTCTCAGTTAATGATGAGATTGCGACTTCAGCTCTATAAGCTTCCCAATTTGCTCCAATAGGTATATTTGCTTCTGCAGTATTAGTGCCACTTGCAGGCATGTAATTCATTTGTAGGTCAGGAAATGAGTTGATACTATTTCCATATGCAGCTCCAACAAGAGGATCAGTCAAACCACTCCATTCATTCCAACCTTGATCAGTTAGGATGAATCGATGGAGTTCTTCATTCGGAGCTAACTCAATGACTTCGCCGTTTCCAATGTCAACCAAACGAACATCATTTTGATTATTGCTGCTCTGTTCATAGCCATTATTAGTCATCATATCCTGAGGCAGGACGAATATTGGTGATAACATCATCACTGCTAAGAATACAATTGGAATTAATCGACGGATGTTTTTCATTCTTCCATCCCTCCTATCTCACCAAGAAGAGCGTCTATTTCTGCTCTCGTTAGATTCCTCGCCTGTTCAACCATAAGATCAGCTTCGGTCTCTTCGATACCCATCTTCATTAGTCGTTCCTTGAGATGAACAAGTTCTTCTTCAGATAGTTTTTCTTCAACTTCTGCTCCGACACCAACCTTTCCAGTAACATCAGCTTCAGCGAGCTCTTTAGCACGCCTAGCACGTTCCTGTTTCAGAACTTCATTGATGAAACCAGCACGCTCACTTGGTCTCATCTGATCAAGGTCTCGGCGGAGAATATCAACATCAACTGGAGTTAAACCAACAACATATGCAAGTTGTTCAAGAAGCTCTTCAACATCCATCGCAGTGATATCCACTGTAGATAGAGCAACATCATCTTCAGTCTTAGTTATACGCATAGGTACCAAGTCTTCATTCATCATTTGAACTAGCATCATTCTACGTATAGGAACATCAGCTGGCTTCGGAATTCGACCCTTGCTCAGTGCACCGATCATACTCCTAAGTATTCTTAGTAGTCTTGGAACAGAGAGCACTTTGATGTAGAGAGCAGCTAGAGCAGCTAATAGAAGAAATGCCATAGTTCCATATTGGAATCCCGTAACTAATGCTTCCTGTTCAGGACTAAGTTCCGTGTAGATGTCTATTTCTACTAGAGCAACTTGATAGTTCAGCTTGCTGAATTCTATTCTTAATGAATAAAAGGCTAAACTTGGAGCTCTAAATGCTAGAGAGTAAGTACCATTGCCCCAGTCAATATCTTGGTCTTCAACTCGTATCAGACCATCGTCGACTCTACTACCAATCCTGATGAAGTTAATATCTGCATCCGCAATTGTGAGGTCATGATCTTTGTCTATGAATGTCACATTGACATAGAAGAGCTCTCCAACATAGATTGTACCGAGGTTATCATTGTAAAGGACTTGAGTATCGATTTGTCGAATCGTAAGATAGAGAACTAGGTCAGCGCGTGAATAATTACCTCTTGAAATTGAAATAGTGATTTTGTAAGGAGTAGATCTATCAGGTAGTCCAGATGGTAAACCTGATTCTGTTGGGCCAAATCGATAACTTCCATTTCCTAAATTGGTCAATACAACAGGCGCAAATTCCCAGATTGCTGATGCAAGACCGTCTATGACATATTCATCATTGAGGATATCACGATAGGTGAAAAGCAGAGAGTAATCATCACCAATTGGAAATATCATCTCTACCGGACCAAGAACTTGCGTTGAAATTGGTTTCACCAGTAGTTTGACCAATCCAAAGGCAAACTGATAATTATCTTTTCTGAATGTCACCGAGATATCATGTGGTATGCTTCCAGCAGACACAAGAGATGTGTTCAAGGTCAGGGTGTAGGTTCCGTTACCCATATCGACTAAAGATCCGCGAATATTTTCAAGAGTATAGTTTGTGATTGCATCAGGTACTCCTTCATCGGCATGAGTATCACTATAGGTGAAATGGAATATGACAATCTCACCATAATATGCTGTAATCGTTGCTTCATCTTCAGGAACTAGAATCTCTGTTACAATCTCTTCAATATTAAGGGTGTATTGAATGAGTGATGGAGTATATCCTGGTTTTGTGCTTGAAATGGATAATGTCCACTCTTGAACACTTAATAGAGAGGTATCTACAAGAGCATAATAATACCCAGGAGTTCCAAGTTCTATAAGATCTCCTGTGAAGTCACTGATTCCATAAGTCAAAGAAGCACCTGTGACAGGGAGAGAGAGATCTGTATTTTCAAGATAGACGGTTATATTGGCAATGTCTCTATAATTAACTGTCACAACGATGCTAGAAACAGGTACGAGTGCAGTCTGAATCTCTGTAACTTCAATAGTAATCTGTATGCTTACACTTCGGAAGTTCAGGGATGATGCTTGAACCAGTATCTGATGATTTCCAACTGATGCATCTTGTACAATAAATGTTCCAATATATTTTCCATCAGCGGGAGACCATGAGAGTATTCCAGTACCACCCACCCAACTATATGTTATATATCCAACTTCTTCAATTGGAGAACTATTGGAGTACATCAAATAGTTGACTTCAATCTCTATAATTTGACCATTTACAGATGACTGAGGATCAATTAAAGCTGTAAGTTTGGCTGGTACTTTATCAATTCGAATCTGGAAATCTCTCTGACGTGTTTCATAATTTAGTAGGATTGACTCAACTCTGATAGTGTATTCCCCGGCATTTAGCCAAGATGTTAGAATAGTGCAGTTGTAAATACCATCGTTATTATTGTCTGTCAACAATATTGAAACAGTATCAAGTGTGAGTGTAACATTCGCACCTAGAATTGGCGTTCCTAATCGAGCATCTGTAACATTAGCTTCAAATTCTAAGGTATCACCCCAAACGGGATTTGTGGGTAAGAACTCCAACTCAATTTGCACTGGTATTGCTGCAAGTAGGATATCTACCTCAATCTCTTGATAGAGGTAAAACGCTTTCGTGGCATTGATATTAAATCTGTAAATTTGAGCATCAAGTCCAGAAGTGCTAATAACCATTTGATACACTCCTGATTCAATCTCGGTGATGCTATATGCTGTCAATAACCAGTCGGCTTGTACTAATGCTCCCGGAATGCCAGTATCAAACTCTATTGCTGTGTAAGTGATATTAGCATAGATTGTATCACCAAGATAGTAAGTCACACCTTCGGGTAATTCGAAACTAAGAGATGTTGAAACAGGATTGACATTCATACTAAATGCTAATCCTGTGATGTTTCGATAATACGGACTACCAAACCATGTGAAATTGGCTGAAAAGAAGTAGCGACCAAGACCTGATAGACTATTTGTATCTATGAGAATGGTATAGGTATCATCCGGATTATTGATAACCCAATAATCAAAACTTGTCTGATTAAGACATGCAACAGTTAGGATTGCTCCAGAAATTTTGCTACCAGAGAGGTAATCACTATATCTAACAAGAGCACTCATGTTGAAATAGTAGTATCCTGGGGGAGTCTGTAGAACCGTGGCTTGTGTAAAACGTGCCACAATCGACACTTCAGTAGATGTTGATGCGTTCCCATAATATGGAGTAACATCACCCCATACGAATGTTATTATTATCGGGTATCCATCCTCAAGCTCTGATACTAGTACAAGAGAACTCAATGAAATTACATAGACGCCATTCGATCCCGTTAGTAGGTAATTTCCATCAATAATAATTGTTCCACCATTGTGAGAGAGAATCAGGTTCGATTTCGTTATTGTGATTCCTGTGCTCTCAAGTTGATCAGTGATAGTAATCTCAAATGAAACATTAGAGAGAAATGGTGTGTTGAGTGGTGATTTTGATACTGATATTGAAACAGGTCTTCGAGATACCTCAATATCGACATTGCGAACTCTTGACTGATAATAGGGGCTTCCTGAATAACCAACTGTGATTGTGATACTATAAGGTCCAAAATTCCCTAGAGCAACCGTATCGATGCGAATATCGTAACTTCCATCAAGATTATCATCAACCCAGTAATTGACTCCAAGTTGTAATTGTTCAACTGAAGTTGAACAAGAAGCAATGACATTAGCTCCGATAATTCCAGTAGAGGTTGTGTCATCAGTATAATGAATGACAATTACCGCCTCAATAAGATATGGTGCCAAATCTGGTAAATCACTCGTTAATTGAGTTCGTCGCTCAATCAAAGTGAGGTAGAAGAGATCATTTGCATCAACACAATTCCTAGTTCCACCATATTCAATGTGAACATTGACAGGAAATATGCCTAAACTCGGAAAAGCGGAAGTATCCAGATGAATAACATATGTACCATCTCCTACATCATCTACTGTGTAATATCCACTCAACCACGCATCTAGAGTCAAAGTACCTCCATTCATTCCTACTGAGGTATAATCATCCAAATCACGATATGTGAAAGTTAAATGAAGAATATTTCCAAATTGTGTTGGAGAGTATGTCCCGTGAGTCAGGCTAGTATATCTCTCTCTTACGGTAATGTAAATCTGCACATTAGTTCTATTTTGGTAGTATGGAGCTCCAACCCATTCCACTTGTAACGTAAATGTGTGGCTTCCTATTGCAAAAACAGATGTGTCAATTTCAATATAGAATATACCTGTCAAGTCTCCATCATAATAGACATTGAATGAATAACCAGGTGTACTAATGTAGAGATTTGGATCATCAATAATGGGATCACCGGTTAATGAATCTCTAAAGATGAATGTGAGATTTACTAATTCATCATATGGAGTTACTGGAAGAGGATTCCAATCAACAATAGTCAATCTACTTGTCGTATATACTGAGATGATAATTATTTGATTCTGATAATAAGGAAGTGCTGCATTTGTCCAATTAAGCCAAAGTCTTAGCTCAACCACTCCAAGACCACTTAAAAGTGCAGAATCAAAGCTTATTCTATACTCTCCAGGATTGTTTATGAAATCAATTTCAGAGATAATCATATCTGCCTGGGTGATGGTTTCTCCAAGTGTTAATACTTCAATATAGATGCGTACATTACCCGCATAGGGACCTGTACCATTCACAACTCCGGTAATTCCTCCGACATCGTAGTAGATAATTGTGAATGTAATATCTTCGCCAAATGGAGTGACAATAGGACTCTCACCAATGAAAATGTCGGTTGGAGCAGCAGTTATACTTACACTTGTTGATAGTCCCAAGTTCGAGTATTTCGGATTTACACCGATCCAGCTCATTTGAATGTTGAGTATAACAGTACCTACATCTGCCCATTGATCTGCAGGAATGTGTATTGTATACAATCCATCAGAAGTAATACTTACAACGTGGTAATTGAGAGAGGGTACTCCTGAAGTCGTTATTACAAGCTCAACATAACCTCCTAATGTTGTACCATTTACGATTCCAGTATTTGCATCAACATCGTAGTATACAAGATTGACCGTAATATTTCCAGTGTAGGGAGTAGATTCAATCGAATTATCCAGATACAAGGAAGTAAGGTGTGTTCTCAATTCGACTGTAACAATAAAACTCTGGTTCTGGGCACCATATCGTTCAACTGAGAATACTATATCATAGAAGCCAAGTGCATCATCATCCATTGAATAAATTATGACCTCATATACACCTGGTGTTGCTGTTTCAGTAACAGTATAGTTTTGATCGCCACTTGAATGAATATCAGACCAATTACATGAAATATAGCTCTCAGCTCCACTAATTGGTACCTTAAGGTCTGTATCGCGATAGGTAATAGTGAATGAAGTAGTATATCCAACAGGTAAAGAAAGAAGACTGGTCGACGGTATAGCAGATGTATGAAGTTCTCGTACCTCAACGCTGAGAATAATAGATTTGGATTCATAGAAATTCTTTGTTGCAGTAATCTGAACCCTGTAGACATCCAGAGTCATACCTGTTGTATCAAGACTTAGCAAGTAATTTCCAAAGCCATCAGGAGTAATGCCATAACTTTCAGTCCAATTACAGCTTATTTCAGCTCCAATGACCGGGTCTGTGAACATATCTTCAAAATAGAGATGCAGATACGCCGTATTGCCACTCGCCACATTTATACCGGGGGCATCAGAAGAGAGGAGGTTAGTCTCATAAATTACATTAACAGTGAATGTTTCAAAGATTGAATCATAGTAGGTTTTTGACCAGCTCAAATCAACGACATATTCACCGTTGGATGCAAGAATACCAGTATCTAGTGTGACACTATATTCACCCGTACCCATATCATTTACGTTCCCAGAACCGAAGCCTCCGGAGTACACCATAACGCCTGCTGGTAGGAGGTTTCCATTATCGATATCTTCTACTCTGAATTGAAGGAATACTATATCGCCATAAGTCACATTGACACTCCAAGTTGCGATTCCAGTGACAGGATATTTAACAGTCATCTCAGATCCATGAACAATACTAAAGCTCCGACAAAAGTATCCGATATTATGAATCTCACTATTTGAAATTTCATCATCGACTTCAACTTGTACTTCCCAAGAACCCACACCAGCAGTGACTGCATCTAATGTGACGAATCCAGATGTTGCATATCCGTTACTATCAACTGCAGCCTGAAGGGTATTCCAGATTGAACCTGTTGAATCGTAAATAGTGAAAGTCACTATGTCATTTTCATAAGCACTAGACAGTATTGCTCTAAATCTTGTATTTTCATCTGCTCTGAATATCTTTGTCTGAGCCCACTGACTTAGACTGCTATCCCATACTTGAATGTTTGAAACCATATTTGGAGATGTGCCGCGAATCATCCAGAATCCGGTCGGATCCGAGAGCCCAAGTTCATATACTGAAACATTTACTACCCCATCTCCTGGATTTCCAAGATACCACCCGGAAGGTAGATTTGTGTATCTATCGGATGGTTCTGAAACAAATGTAACATCTCGATTCATCGGAATTGTCACATTGAAGAAAAACTGATCCTCATAGCCACCAGGAATACTGACATAGTAATTAGTTTCCCAGTTAATTGAACTAGCATTTGTGACTGAATATTTGTCACCTAGTGTTATAAGCTCTGTATTGTTAATCGTTGGACTCAGGATTTTTCTTGCAAATATCCACACATTTACGTCTATATCTACATTGATGTTTTCATCTGGATTAGGGGGATTCGGACTAGGAGTCCATGTGAAATTTGCAAAGGCTAGACCATCTGTCCAAGGTGTTGTTGGGAAGTACCATGCTGTACCCAAACCAAAGATGGGATCAGAACCCTCGATGATATCTTGAACATCAACACCATTCATTTGAAGGTGTATATCTGAAGGTGCGGCTTTTGCTGTTATGTAAACAACGATATTATCAACACGAACTGTTGGATTCACATCAGGACGCCACCATTCAAGTGCAGTTGTTCTTAGACCGACCCAAAGGGGAACATTGGGTAAATCAATAGATGAAATGTCAATCTCGATATAACCAGTCGATAGCCAGGTAGAACCATCAAATGCGTCAAAGGGCAAGTGCCACAGATAAGTACCTCCATTATCTGGATCACCAATTGAAACAAACACTTCGAAGAAACCTGTGAATATACTCCATGCAATATCACCCCAATAATCAAGTGAAATGCCTACTTTTGAAACATCTCCTCTATCTATCGTTAGATTTTGAACCATGTAGGCTTTATCACCAACATCGTACCAGTCTCCGCGAAGTCCTCCTCCTGCATCATAGTAATACCCATCCATCCAAAAACGGGCGCAACCATCACCAGTTCCATGACCATTTGCCTCCCAAGCTGATGTCATTGCATTTGTGTAAGAAGGACCAAAAGTTGAAGGTTCATCATGAGTCAAAAATGTCCAATGAGATGAATCGTCAAGTCCAGAATTATCAACCCATGTCCGATTTTCTGTAATGCTAGTTATATCTGTATAGACACCATAAGATTCCCATCCCTCACCAAGAGGGACACTTAGATTAACACTTGTTGTGGAAGAACTCGCTGCATTATAGTAGAGGCGCTTATCCTCAAAGGTATCTATTCTAACACCAGATTCATTAGCATAGAGTGGATCACCCGTACCTGTTAGACCTGTTGGTATATCAGAGAGAGGATATTCTTGAACTATCTCATCAGGTGCAATTTGTAGCAGCCCTCCATTGGAGAGCTCGACGGTCTTGCTTTCCGCAGATTCTTGACCTTGTGCTACCCATCCTGGAGGGGTGATAAATGTTCCAAGAAAGAGGGGTAGTAGGACAAGAAGCAAACCCATCATTTTCTTTGTTCTCATTGGACGGTCTCCTAAAGCATATACTCAGGACTGAGTTGACTGGATGGAGTAACTACTTCATACCACTATATGAATAGATGGTGATTCTATAGAGTGAACAACCGTTCGAAATTTCGGTACTATTAATATTTGCTATTCATTTCGAAATTCTGGAAATAAAAAAAAGAGTAAAATGAAAGCTCCTTCTATTGCTTCCGTAGAACTCGTACCACAATCACAACTATAATAGAAACTGAAGCCACAAAAATTGAGGTATACACAAAAAGAGTCAAATCAAATTGTGCCGAAGTTGTTGCATTTGTAGTAACAATGTGATCTGTCGCAATTGAAACAACTTCATGCGTACTTTCAGCTCTATTCATCGCCCAATCCCATGCAACAATCCATACTTCGATTGCATATACAGCCATAAATTCAGGGACTATAGCATTCCATGTTCCACTATTGTAGGTACAAGGATATGCACTGATAGTACAATGGTCAATCCAAAGATAGACTGACACATTCTCCAGACCAGAGAGTTCATCTGTGACATGAGCTCTGATATCAAAACCATCTGTTGTGATACCAGGTAATGCCTCCCAAGTCGAGATTATTGGTGCAGTGTCATCATGTGTAGACCACATCATTCGTTTAATCCAATCTTCTGCATCTTTGAGTTTATTAAATGCTAATTGCCAGTCCATCTCATTATAGGAAAATCTCGCATTATCAAAGAGGTCTAAGATCTTCTGTTCAGCCAGATATGTTTCAGGTCGTTCATCTACACCAAGGTCTGCTTGTTTGTCAATAAAATCGTCGTACAACAAAGCTTCCATCTGATCTAGATACGTCCCCTGTACCCAATTCTTATCAAATCTCGAAGTGCCATTGTGATAGGCAAAGTAACCCATAGGGCCATATGAGAAGTCACTCGAATACTGTTCATGTTGCCAGGTATGATGAAAACCGATTGCATGCATGGTCTCATGAAGTTGAATTGCTGAGATTCCATCTTTAGGAGTTATACCATCAGGTCTGTAATACCGCTCCCATGATTTCCAGATAACAGTCTGTCCGCCACCTCCAAGTCCGGTATATGTTCGACCATAAACATGCATTTCCATCTGTTGTTTGATAAATACAACTCCAAACACATTGATATCTGAACTATCCACATCGATATAGTTGGGTCGCATTGTACTATATATAGCATCGAACATGCCTCCTCCATCGACGATAGTCATACCATCTGGTTCAAGAGTGGCATATGACCAGAATGTAGCATTCCACAAGGGGTATTCATCAATATCTAAAAACTGAACATCTGTGTCCCAGCTGATGAAGGGATACAGCTCTTCAAGGTGTGCCTTTTGAACTTCTGAATTGGTGACCCATCTTAGACTATCGACTGAGATACCTTCTTCGACATCCATACAAATAACGAGTGCTCGCAGTAATCCGGATTCACAATACTTTGCAGGTTGATGCTGATAGGGGAAGAATAATAGATTAATTGGATCCCAAATGCACTCCTGTAGATAGATATTCAGATCATTAATGCCACTTGGCGTCTCCAAATCTAGACTTGAAACTTTATCCTCTAGGTCTTGAGTCCAAAAATCATATTGTGTACCTATATACTCACTCCACCAGATTCTACACCACTTCAAATACCATTGATGTGCACTAGGGTCAACAAAGAAGGTGTTATACTTACCACCAAAACCTGAGTAATCCATTGTTACATTTGGATTCAGAGTATTATCCCACTCCAATCTAAACCAATCTTGTTTCTCTCCAGTATCAGGATCCATTGGATGATAATCGTACCAGTGCTCAAGACTATGGTCTGAGTTATCGAGAGCTGAGAAATTCACCAAATAGAGAGTATAACCAAGGTCTGGTTGAGTGACATAAGGATTATCCTCAAGCCAATCCTCGATTGCATAGGCATCAATGATTCGCCCATCTCGAGGGTAAAATATCCGTTGTGGTTCATCAAGATGATTTTTTTGATAGAGCAGTGCTGCTTCATCTAAAGATGTACCAGTACCTGTTCCATTGACTGAATTATCAATAGCAATTTGCATCAAATCATTCGAGTATGCAGAACTTGCATAATACACTTCATATTGAATGTTATAAGTCATGACGACAGTGCCAGAGGAGTAGACCCTTTGAGCTGGCATTCTATCGAGAAGAATATTTTCATCAATGATGCTCTCATCATAATTTACTATAATGATATTGACGATCCAATGACGCTCTATCGTGAGAGAACTCAGACTATGAACGTTATGGCTTTGAAGATTCTCCCCAACGGAGAAGTAAGAATTGCTGCCACTTATTGTACTTGCTAGAATGAAGATAATGATGACAAGAATCCTTATGCAACGCATAACATCCTTAGTAATTTTTCACCTATTAATCACTCGGAATAAGTAATTCATGCAAAACAACTCAATAAGATATATACCAATATATTATATTAGGAAATATCTATTAATGCTTCCCAGAGCGTCGGCTCAAGAAAAACTACAAAGAAGCCTTTGATTAATCACATTTGTTTCCGCAGACAAGTGTTTAACGTCCTAAACGTCAATGATACAGTCGACGCCCTCTCCTCACCACTGATTTTGAATCCATCAGGTAGTCTTAAATTATCGACTAGACCGCTGGCTTAAACTGGAGCTACAAGAATGAATGCGATAAAGAGACCCACTATTAAAGAGATACTCAATATAAAATCAGTAGCAATTGTTGGTGTATCTGCAAAACTTGGATATTATTGGGTCCACTCTATGCTTCAATGGGAACATAATCTCAAAATATGGCTTGTCTCTAAGAAAGGAGGCGAGGTCCTTGGGCATAAGATATACCAAAGCGTCCTAGAGATACCAGAGAAGATTGATTATGCGATCATTGCAGTTCCATATATGGCCGTTCCTGAGACCTTAGAACAATGTTATGAGAAAGGTGCTAAAGGAGTCACAATCTTCACAAGTGGATTCTCAGAACTTGGCACAGAAGAGGGGAGAAAGAGGGAGGACACTATTAAGACATTTCTGGAAGGCCATCCAATGAGAGCATTTGGTCCAAATTGCATGGGACTAATGTATCCAGAGATTGGTTTTGCATTCATGCCGACATCAAAGAAACTGGTTGGTAACGCAGGATTTCTTTCCCAATCTGGAGGAGTAGCAATCGCTACATATACAGCCGGTGTAGCAGGAGGAATGGGATTCAGCAAGGTCTTTAGTTTTGGAAATCAAGTGGATATCAAACCTCAAGAGCTTTTGGATTTCTTCCGTGATGACGATAAGACCAAAGTAGTTGGCGCATATATAGAGGGGGCAAAGAACGGTCGTAAGGTACTGAGCGCTTTAATGGGAGCCAGTCAAATAAAACCAGTTGTTGTATTGAAGGGAGGTCGTTCTAATGAAGGTTCTAGAGCTGCAGCATCGCATACTGGCGCACTTGCTGGAAGCAACCAAATTTGGAATGCTGCTTTCCGTCAAGCAAATATTCAGACAGTTGACACTTTGGAAGACCTTGTAGCTACAATGAGTATTTTTTCACTAAGCCCCAGACCAAAATCTAGGAATATTGGTCTTGTAGCAATAAGTGGTGGAACAAGTGTAATCTATACAGACCTCTGTGTTGAAAACGGACTACATGTTCCGAAGACCTCAGAAACCACAATAAAGAAACTTGATCCACTAATCCGAGATGTAGGAACAGGACTCGGTAATCCTATAGACCTTGCAGCAGACTATTATCAGGACCAAACCACAGCAGAAGTGATTCGTCTAGTCGGAGAAGAGCAGAATTTTGATTCACTGATTATTGAAGCAGATGTTCATAATATGCATCAGGTGGCAACAATTCTTAACGCGCAGGATACGCTGGTAGACTACTGGAGGATAATAGCAGATGCAGGAAAGCACGTTGTTGAAAAAGAGAAGAAACCAGTACTAATAGCTATTCCAGAGGTTGCATATCCAGGTCCAAGGGCCGATGCATGGAATGTATTTGTTGAGAGAGGATTACCGGTATTTCATAATGTCAAAGAAGCAGTTTTGGGGCTTTCTCGAGTATGTGTGTATCATGAAACTAGACAACTGAGAGAGAAATGAGATTGCTGTGTAATTAAACCTTGACTATCCAGTTTACTAGTTCAACATTCAAAGGATTGTCTTCAACCAACTTGGCTCTATAGTCTGGATTTTTTAGCTTAAGCCAGACATATTGAACATCAAAATCAAATCCAATTATCTGAAAAGCTGATTCCAATGCATTTGGCTTGAAGGCAAGGTAACCGATAACAATAGACGCCAACAAAATAGCGAAGTATCCCCTTATCCCAGGATTAATTCCACCCCCATTCCAAATTGAATTTCCGCTAATGATGAAAAAGAAGATGGAAAGACTCACAGTAATGGAGATTAATAACATAGCAAGAATTCTGAATCTCCACTCACCATCGTCTGAAATATAGTGGTTTTCACAGATATGAACTTGGAAACTCTTTTTCTCTTCTAAAGTCAGACCAAGCCTTTTGCGTTCAGACGCATAAAAACCAGGTTTCCAATGGGGACGAAGCCATTGCTTTCTTCTAGGAGTTGTCGTTATCCAAGTGGAAGTGGTCGAAATCGCGCCGCATACTGGACATATTTTTGGAAATCGTATCCTACCTATCTTTATTCGTACAATAGGTTCATCAAAGAATTTCCTGTTAGTCAATTTGCAGGCACTCCCAGTATCGTAAGACACTAAGCGCTCATAAAATTAAGTTATCGAAGCAGGTAAGAAATTCTAATCATAAAATCCTTGGATATAATTGAAGACGTATCTTTGCATACTTGAAGATCCATTTCCATTATATGATTGATAAACGTCTTGTACATCTTTCGTTTTAAGATTTAAATTCAGCTCCGAAAAGCTCGATTTGAGAAGCTGCAACCCTTCCAGATCTGTTGTTAACCCCTTTCCTGTTGCTTTTAATATAGTAAGCCCGTAATGTGTGAACCACAGGGGTTTCAAAAAGACTTTGCTCCCTTTAATTTGAAGTGTTGTGTTTTCTAATTCTCTCTTTCGTAATTCAACAATATGAGGAATTAATTTGGAAGCACGTGTATTTTTCATTTTTTCGATATCAAGAAATAGGGTTGGTCCATTATCTTCGAATTGTTGACCAAGCAATTCAAGTGTCCTATCATAAATTGCCTGCCTTGCTTCTTTGTAGGTCATATTCGAATCAGTTGTATCCAGTAGTTTCATAGGATTCCCATCAAAACCACTTAGCTCAGTCATATCGAGACCTATCAAAAGACCTCGTTGACAGTTGTACCATTTTTCTTTATCAATTGATTTAATCAGAAGCTGCAATGGCTGCTTTATTTTACTCCAACTCATATCATCACTTTTCTTTCGATAATTAATCCAAATGATGACAGGGATTGCATGCCAAGGAGCACCGTCTGGACGCACTAAATGAAATCTTTCTACTAGCTCTTTATGGGTATATATGTATCTAAGAATAAAATCAGCTTGAATAACAACGGAAGAATCCATTCTAACTTTTGCTCTGAGGAAAACAGGTGAAAGATCAATTCCTTGAATACGATTTTCTGATAGATCTATATTAACCAGTGAAGGACAATTCACTAAGGGCCAGAAATCCAATTCTTTTAGATGGTTGTTTTTTAATCTGATATCTCTTAGTGTCATGCAATCGATAAGAGGTGAGAAATCAAGTTCTGTAAGCATGTTATTCGATAGATCAATACTTTCCAATTCTTTACATTCTTTAAGATTAGACAAGTCGACTCTTTTTGCTGCGCGCATTACGAGGTCAATCTTTGAATGTCCACAATGAAATTTCGTTTCTTCCTGTCGTCCATGAGGACTCCAATATCTGATAATGATTTCATCCATGGAAAGTTCGTCCCTGCATTAAGATGATAATCTGACACATATATACAAGTCTGTAAGTCAGTTATGGTAAAGATTACTACTCTTTTGCCTCAGCTAATACAAGAGGTTCTTCATTAACAGCAACAAGATAGTTCCCATCGATTACTTCAAGGACCAGACTATATGACATTCTTTCCCCATATCCTTCGAGCAATAGCATTTTGATTATTGCTTCAGCAGATATACCCTTTTCTACATCCATACTCTGAATCGCTTCTTTTACAGGGACCAGACGGTCAGGTAACTCTTCTTTAACTCCTATATATCGTGTCAGAACAGGACCGTCAAAATAATTAGCGAATATTGAATCAACTGTTGAAGACAAAATAGGAGAACGCATCATTTGTTTTAAGGTATCTTCATCTTTATCATAAAGACCACCTATTTCTATTCCAAAACGTTCTAGTTGATTCTTTTGTCTTTCAGAGGAAGATTCAACAGTTATCAGCGCACATATGAGAGAGTCAGTTAGAACAACTGTTATTATTTCTGTAATTGGAAGTGCTGTCCATTTTGGTTCATCCCAAGAAAATTCTGCTCGGAATTGTGACAAGGCTGAGATAAACGAACTCAATAGTGACTCCTGGAAGCCTCCTTTAATGATCCGTGAATATATTGGTAGTCCAATTGTACGATGAATTACTAATAGACCAATCATATTTCGGGCATCATCAAGTCGGCCTTTGAGAGCTAAGATTTCAAGTCTACGCTTTGTTCTGATTTTAAGATAGATGTATCTACTAATTGCAATAAGAGTAAAAGCAGCAAAGACTGTAACTGCACCAATTAGAGTTGCCCGAAGTGTAATTTCGTATAGGGACTCGACTAATGGAATCTTAACATTGATTATACAAGAATCAATGTCATAGAAAGGTAGGTTCACAGTAATTAGAATTAGATAATCACCAGTGTCAACTGATGATGAATTAAAATCAGCCTCCCACCAGCCTTTAGCCAAATTTGGATTGAATGTAATCTCTGTTGAAGACCAGTTACCAACAACAATAGCATCACTCAAGATTGGATATCCGTTATCTTGATCGTAAAGAAAAACAGATGCTGTAAAAGTTTCACCAGGTTCTAGCTCTATATTTGGAGTCTGTGCAAAAATAGTCAATTGATGATATAGAGAGAATTCTTTCGACCCATATCCAACTTCCGTTCCATTGACCCAATAAGACGTTATCAACCAAGTTCCAGTAGAGGCGTTTGTTGGACCAAAAGCTGTTGCTGTACTCGTTGCGGTTGCGCTCTCATGATTACTTACATTTTCAATTAACCAAAGATTGCCTGAAGGATTGAATATGCAAATTTCCACATCGACAACCTTAGCAGGCGAAATTAAGCCATTGGCAAGAGAGATAATGCTCCTCATCTTTTCGCCATTTCTATAGATTGAGGAAGATGACCATGTAGAATTTGAATTAGAAGACATCTCTGTGTTAATTGATGAGGCATAGTTATGACCAGTTAATTTGAAACTCCACCAGCCTACTAATTCTGCAACTCCAGATGGAATTTCCAACAAACCTGTATTATATTGAATCTCATTTGTCAGGTTTCTTCCGAAGGGATCTTCAACAAAAGGGGAATCCCAGTCTATAGGGTATCTTGCATTGATACCAACATCAACAATTCCGGGATACGACCGCATATAAGTACTAAATGATAATTCAATCTCTTGATCGAGATTAGCTTTGTACAAGACACCTTCTTTATCAAGATTCTGTAAGTACGTTGAGTTGCTAACTTTTGACATTTTTATAATTCTGGCTAAGTATTCAAATGAAACAGTTGAGTTGGATGAAAAGCTAAAAGGGATTGAAGATTGATTCCAATATTCATAATCAAATATAAGCGAACAAGCGCCTGAAGACCCAGATACTGTTGCATTGACAAATGGATGCAATATGATTTTAAAATCTACATTCTCAAAACTTGGAATTTGTGATGCTACTAATGAGAGATCATCAATAAGGAAGGTCAGATACATCGCATTAGCAGAATCACCATCAACATCTGGATCATCTACAGGTATTCCTATGAATCCTGAAACTGTATCTACCTTTAAAGATACTCTGACTTCAAATAGTGCTGGAGCATAGGGAATTTCTACGGTGATTGGATTGATAGTATACCATATTCCTCTTTGCTCGATCTGAGTTGGATCTATGGACCAATTCCACAGGGTGAATGAACCATTTAAAATTTCGAAACAAAACTCGAAATTATTACTGAAATTCATTCCAATAGGCCCTCTCTGGTAAAGAAAGTTCATACTGAATTCAAATACCTCAGTAAGCTGACTATTATCGATTGTTTGATACCAATAGATTACAGTTCCATCATAATGTCGATATGCATCAGGAGACGATGGATCTTCATACCCCTCGTTTTCTATAACGATATATTTCTGCCCAGTATTGATGTAAGAAGTGCGTTGTCTTCCCTGATAAGAGAGGACCTGTCTTCTAGCTCGCCAACCTTCTGCATAATAAGTCCCATCTCCAGTCCAATCCACATTAGATCCTGGTAATCCTGTTTCAAATGAACCATTTAGAGCAAGAAGTCGTTTTAAATTACGAATGCTCATTTCCACGGACTCCGCTCTCCATCCACCAGACCTATAAAACACATCTGAACTTATAGTTACGGTTCCACTTGGAATGAGATTGCTCTCTCCAGCTGAATCGATAAACCCATTTTCAAACGAATAATAATGCTCTAAATAAGGTTCGTTACCAACTAGTGGGAGAACGTAGTCACTCTGAATATCATCAAGACTCCTTTGGACAGAATAATATCTAAAGTCATCAACATGACCATAAACACGATAACTTGTACTTGCTCTCGAGCACATGATATTGTTCTCTGTTAACAAGCCGATAACTGTACCAGACCAAAATAAGGTCGATGCATCTTCGGAAGGTTGGGTATCCTCATCTCCCCAATATATTGACAAGCTATTCGTGTCATCATTCCATACTATGGCAATGAAATACCATTTATCTACGACCCAATCGGTCTTAGATCCCTGCAATGTAGTATCACTGCCCCAGTCTAGAACAAGCCTACGATTAGACCATCTGGTTTCAAAATCACTATGCTGACCCCAAAAACGACCGTTTGGAGCTGTTATGTCCCATTTAATCCAAAGTGATATTGTACCTTCAGATGAGCTGAAGTCAGTTTGTCCGTTTTCACCTACGAGAAAATGTCCACCGTTACATTCTGCAGAATACAGATTACCTTCAAGTCCTGACGGAAGTTCAATTTCAGATTGCGGATACTTTGTTTTATCGGTACGTGTAATGGAATAGGTTGAAGGACTTGCTGCCCTCCCGGTGTGCTCAATTACGACAGGATTCAATAAACCAGTGTGATAGGATGCAATTTCTGAATCTCCAGATAACTCAGAGTATCCATGTACATTATCCAAACCTGTCGAAATGAGGATCACAGGTTCCTCAAAAGCAGCAGGTGGTGTACACAATAGCATTATCCAAAAAAATTGAATGAATACCATCATGTATCTTTTCAACGGAAACCCTCCATGAGTAAAGATATATTCTGTAGAATGAATTTCACCGAATATCCTACATCGAATTCTCTACCTATACTGCTTTGTTAGTCTAAGTATTTTAGCAAATCTATGTTATATCTCCCTACTAATTGGCGAAAGCCATCACTAGAAAATAGACTAATCGATTGTTTTGATAAACTCAGACTTGGATAATTCTTGTATCGTTTTTCGTTGAGCTAAATCAATCCAACCTTCTCGTTGAACTCAATGATAAGTTGGTCAATCTTAGGGGTCATTTGTTGAATTCGTTCCCAATATGATGGAAAATCATACCACTGAGCATTCAATTCATCAAGTTCCATACCTTGTTGTTCAATCCATGTGAAATATTTCAGATGATGAATGCGCTTTCTATCGTAGTGGTCAAGTTCAATCATTGCATCAGTCTTTTGTGCAAGGAGATATCCATAGTAATCCTTTACACCATCTAGAATTGAGTAAGATCCATGCTTGACTTTTGCTTCTCTCAAGCGGGATTGATACATGTCCATTGAATCGGTGAAGACAGTAAGGATAACATCATTCTTCGTAAGTTCATAATATTTTGCGAACTTGATGCACATCAATAGGTTAGCAATACTTGAGATGCCCAATAATCCAAGCTGTGATATAATCTTCTCAGGAGCCCCGATATCATTTATGAGATAATTGCGACCCTCAGGTTCGTTGAAGAGTCTCATAATGTTCATTGTGTCTGCATCATCGATGGCAATAATCATGTCAGTGTTCCGTACGTTGTGGATCCATGGTACATGCTTATCTCCAATGCCTTCAATTCGATGCGCACCATAACCATTCAACCAGAGAGTTGGACATTGGACAGCCTCACCAGCAGCAATCTTAGAAGTTGGATAGATTTGCTTCATGTAGTCACCACAACCAAGTGTACCGGCTGAACCAGTAGTAAGACACACACCTCGATAGGTACTTTTACCAAGTTCCTTGTCAAGAACCTCCTGCATTGCTTGGCCAGTCACATCATAATGAAAGAGATAGTTACCAAACTCAGAGAATTGATTGAATATAAAGACATTATCACGGGTTGCTTTAAGCTCTGCAACCTTATCATAGATTTCTTTTACATTGCTCTCTGACCCTGGTGTGGCAATAATCTCACCGGCTACTGTCTTGAGCCAATCAAAGCGTTCCTGACTCATCTCCTCTGGAAGTATTGCAATACTCTCACAAGCAAGGAGTGTAGCATCATATGCTCCACCTCTACAGTAATTGCCTGTTGAAGGCCATACAGCTTTGTGGTATGTTGGATCAAATTGACCTGTCACAAGGGGAGGGACAAGACACCCAAAGGTTGCGCCAACTTTATGAGCTCCAGTAGGGAACCATTTACCGACCAAAGCAATTATTCTTGCATCAACGCCGGTGATTTCAGGTGGAATCTCCATATAGTTAGCATGAGGTCGGTAGAGACCTCCCTTATCACGAGGTTCGTTCTTCCAAGTAATTCTGAACAGATTCTGTGGAACAACATCCCAGAGTTCGATATTGACAAGTTCCTTTTTGATCTTATCAGGAATCCTGCGAGGGTCTTTCATCTGCTCATAGGTTGGAATTATGATGTTTCGTTCTCTACAGCGTGCAATGGTTCGCTTAAGTTGTTGCTCGTTTTTGGTAAGGTCTATCATACTACAATCCTCTGGTGAAGTAATCTATTCTAATTTATACTGCAACCACTTGGTCAAATGAAATCGTGAAAAAGGCTTTCGGCTTGACTATAATAAGAGAATAAGGTCACAATAGACAGATTATAAAGGATATTAGAGATGAATTGGAATATTCGCAGAGGTGTTCAAGCCTTTGTAAGCAACTATTGCATATCATTCGAATGAGTCTGTCCGAGAAGTCGGATAATAAATGTAACTTGATACGAATGTCAGCAAGGTGAGTTGACATCATATGACAGATATTGAAGGAAAACATGTATTCAGATTTGGTGCCAAGACTGCTGATGGTGACCCGAGTATGAAGAATCTCCTTGGCGGAAAAGGAGCCTCTTTGGCTGGAGCGACTCTTCTTGGTCTACCAGTTCCTCCGGGCTTCACCATCTCAACAGAGGTCTGTAATCTCTATCTGAAATCCGGAGGGTTGAGTGATGAGATCAAGGCTGAGATCAAAAAAGCACTCTCCTTTGTAGAACAAGTGATGGACACAAAATTTGGCGACACAAAGAATCCACTGCTTGTTTCTGCCCGTTCAGGAGCCCGAAAATCGATGCCAGGAATGATGGAAACGGTCCTAAACGTTGGCCTAACAACTTCTACGATTCCAGGTCTGATTGAAACCACTCATAATGAGCGATTCGTCTATGATTCGTATAGACGATTAATCATGATGTACAGTGATGTGGTCATGGAAAAGGCAGCAGGGATCGAACCCGAGGAGGGTCATGGAATCCGTCAACAGATGGAGAGACTCCTTGAGGCAAAGAAGAAGAAAGCTGGATGCCTTACTGATACTTGTCTTAATGTGGAGCAGCTGAAAGAGCTCTGCAAAGAGTTCAAAGATGCTGTGAAGAAGACGCTTGGTAAGGAGTTCCCAGATGACCCATATGAACAACTCTGGGGTGCAGTAGGCGCAGTCTTCAAATCATGGGGTGGGGCTCGTGCAGTAGCCTATCGTCGCATTGAGAATATTCCAGATGAATGGGGCACAGCATGTACTGTCCAAGCCATGGTCTTTGGAAATATGGGCGATCATAGTGCAACGGGAGTAGCCTTCTCAAGAAACCCTGCTACTGGGGAAAATACTTTCTATGGAGAATTCCTGATCAATGCACAAGGTGAAGATGTTGTTGCAGGTACTAGAACTCCTAATGCCATGAACGAGGCAAGCAAGAACGAGCAGAGCAAGGATCTTCCCACTCTAGAGGAAGTGATGCCTGAGTTATATGAGGAGCTTGTCCAGATTCGTGACGTTTTAGAAAGGGATACAATGGATATGGTGGATCTTGAATTCACAATTCAGGAAAACAAACTGTTCCTTGTGCAACACCGAGTAGGTAAGAGAACTGCAACAGCTGCTCTCAATATTGCTATGGATATGCTTCATACAGAGTTCATCGATGAACCAACAGCGATACTCAGAGTAGCTCCTGAACAGCTTGGGCAATTACTCTATCCTATTCTGGATCCAGAAGCAGAAGCAAAGACAACACCAATTGCGAGAGGTCTTCCTGCAGGTCCTGGTGGGGCAGTAGGCCAGATTGTATTCACCTCTGAAGCAGCTGTTGAATGGAGTAAGAAAGGAAAGAAGGTTGTCCTCATTCGTGAAGAAACCTCACCTGAGGATATAGAGGGCATGCGTGCAGCAAACGCAGTACTTACAGCTCGTGGTGGCATGACAAGCCATGCAGCTCTTGTAACTCGAGGATGGGGCAAGTGTTGCATCGTTGGTGCTGCCGGTCTCGATATCAACACCTATGAAAAAACTGTAATTATTGGTGGCAAACTATACAAAGAAGGCGATTATCTCACTCTCAATGGAACTCAAGGTCTCGTTTACTCTGGTGAGCTGCCAATGATCGAAGCCACAGAGAATCCAAGACTTAGGGAATTCATGGGACGCATTGACAAATACAGAAGACTTGGAGTTAGAGCAAATGCAGACACACCTGAAGATGCAAGAATCGCTCTAAGCTTTGGAGCAGAAGGTATAGGTCTCTTTAGAACTGAACATATGTTCTACGGAGAAGGTAGTGATGAACCTCTTTTCCTCCTAAGAAAGATGATTCTAAGTAACACCAGAGCCGAAAGAATTCATGCACTCAAAGAGCTTGCTCCTTATGTAAAACAAGACATTAAATCAACCCTTGAAGTGATGGATGGCTTACCTGTCACTATTAGACTATTAGATCCTCCACTTCACGAATTTGTGCCACAAAGTAAGTTCGGACAAGAAAAACTTGCAGTTGCCCTTGGTATTACTGCAGAGGAGGTTCATAAACGAGGGGAGCAGATCCATGAAAACAATCCTATGATGGGGCATCGCGGAGTGCGTCTAGGAATCACTTACCCTGAGATCTATGAGATGCAAGTTCGTGCTATTCTGGAGTCTGGTGCAGAGCTATTAAAGGAAGGTAAGAAGGTACACTTGGAAATAATGATACCAGTGACCATCGGTGCGGCAGAGCTCAAGACAATGCAGCTTATTGTTGAGAAAGTCTATGAAGAGGTGAAGAGCGATGTCAGATTAGACATTCCCTATCTGTATGGAACAATGATAGAGATCCCACGTGCTTGTATGCGTGCTGGTGATATGGCTCAATCGGCTCAATTCTTCTCCTTTGGAACCAACGACCTCTCGCAAATGGGTTTTGGTTTTAGTAGAGATGATATCGACTCATTCCTTCCTGAGTACCTCGATAGACACATTTTGAGAAATGATCCCTTCGTCAGTATTGATAAACGCGGTGTTGGTCAGCTCATTCAGATTGCTATCGAGCGAGGAAGAAAGACTAGACCTGATATAAAACTGGGTGTTTGTGGCGAGCATGGCGGGGACCCACGGTCAGTGATGTTCTTCCATGAGATTGGTCTCGATTATGTTTCATGTTCTCCATACAGATTACCAATTGCTAGGCTTGCTGCAGCTCAAGCTGCAATCTTAGAAAATCAATCCAAGTAATGGTATGTAGTGCTTCACTATAAATGAAGCACTCTTACTTTCTTTTTTTATATATAGAATAAATTGAGACTATTATAATGCTGGCTGAAACAATAGAAACTCCAAATGCCAGAGGATAAATTAGATTGAATTCTGTCGTTGATGTAATAGTTACGGTTGTCGTATTCGTCGAGTTTACTTCTCCTATGACGTTGACATTGAAGGCTCTTGTCCTATCACCAAAGTAGGGATGAAATACCACGGAAATAGAATGACTTCCAACTGAGAGCCCATCTATGCTTAGAACTAACACATAGGTAAAATCGGTAGGAAATATCTTTCCAGAAAACCAAAGGCTTTCATTGTCATAAATATCATAATCGAGAGAAGGTGGAAATAGATACTCAAAGACGAGAGTTAGGGACACATTATTTCCTACGGAACCAAAATGATAGGTGATATCACTTGGGTAACTTATAGAGAGAGTATAACTAGGTAGATTATCACCATGAAATGGATAGAACACATCATCAGCATAGTCGCCAGGCCAGTAACCGGATGGAGGGTCTGTTACATCTGTGAAACTATCTGGAGTGAGATCAACACTATATGCACGTACACGTATTGCATAATAGTCTTCCATCCATCCTGAGATGTCCCAAATCATCGAATGTGTCGTCAAGTTTTGAGCTAAAATCATGTACGAATAACCATCATCGCTACTAACCCATACGGAGAAGAAGTTCAAATCATCTGCATTCTTATCAGTACATGACCAACTGATGTTATACTTGTAATTTTCAGAAGGTAGTAATACGGGAGGATGCACAATAATATCAGGAGTGAAGAAATTACAGATAGTGACATTCGCTCTGAAGAAAGAGAGGGTCTCATTTTCGTTGTGTAGACCTTGTACAAGTATGTTGTAAGTCTGATTCCGAGCATCTAAATAATAGGTATCCATGGCAATAGTTGGACTGCCACTATGATTTGTAACATCCACACCAACTGCGACGTGGGCAGTCCAATTTCCAATTGATGAATTCTCGTAAT
>SDOA01000126.1 GCA_004524595.1 Candidatus Thorarchaeota archaeon
AGGCAAGAGTATTCTCTGCTTATGTTGAACGTCTCTCCGCTGGATTCAATCATGGTGTTGGACGCAGCGGTCAGCTGAATGAACCACAGCCAAAAGCTGTGGGTGCATCATTGATGCAACAAATTGCAAATACCATTGCATTAGACGCCCTCAGAAAACTAGGCTTGAGTAACACTCGTGCTGGTCTTGTAACACCTCTATCTACAGGAATGAGTATTGCTCTAGTCTTAGGTGGATTACGAAGAGAGCTGGACATCAAGTGTGTTCTATACCCACGTATCGATCACAAATCCCCTCAACGTGCCATCTCTCTAACAGGCCTTGAGGAGTTACCTATTCCAACACTTCTTGATGGAGATGCAGTTTGCGCTGATATAGAAGCCCTTGAATCAACAATGGCCAAAACTCCTTCTTGTGCAGTACTTGCAACCACCACTTTCTTCCCTCCGCGAGAACCTGATCCAATAAAACAAATCGCCAAATTGTGTAGTGAACATGATATTCCACTTGTGATCAATAATGCCTATGGAGTACAATCGCGGGTCATTATGGATCAAATTCATTCTGCAATCGATGCAGGGCGTGTTGATGCAGTCGTTCAGAGCAGTGATAAGAACTTTCTCGCTCCAGTTGGAAGTTCAATCATTGTTTCTCCCAATCCGCAAATCATTGATTGGACATCTGATACTTATGCAGGTCGAGCAACTGCAGCACCGATAACACAGACTCTTGCGGCGCTATTAGCTCTTGGACTGAATAATTATAGAACATTACAACAACAACAGCTAGAAAATATCGCTCTATTGAACGAAAAAATGCAAGAGTTCTCCGCTTCGATAGGGCAACGAGTTTTACAGGTCAATAATCCTGTGGCTTGTGCCGTCACAATGGATGGTATTGATGTTCGCGAACTTGGTGCTAGGCTTTACAATGAACGAGTAACTGGTCCAAGAGCAGTGGAGAAAGGAAGTTATGGGTCTTCCATTGACGACTATCCTCACAGTTATCTTGTGATGAATGCCGCAATTGGTGCAAGAAAAATTGACATTGAGAATGCTACAACTAAACTCTATAAGCAAGCTAGTACATTAATTAAAAGTCCTTGAGGGAGGGCCTGACTGATGGATGACACAGATGATATGGCGGTGGTTTCTAAGACTCAGAGATACATCTCTGATGACTCCTCTACTGTCTTCCGAATTGCTTGGTTTCAAATTGCATCGAAACCAAATGTATTACTTGAAGATTATTCAGAAGCAGAGAGCCAGCTCTTCCAAGGGCATGCAAGGTTCTCACTGCAGATCGGTGGCGAGAAAGCGTTTGCTATGATTGCTGTTGATGGGAAACAATCTTCAGCGGAACTCCAAGCCCAGGGAAACGATGAGGTCGCGCTCAAATTATTCTTGGATCAGCTAATGGAAGAACTCCAAGACTCGATCAAGAAGTACGAATCACTGCCTGAACCCGATAGAGCTAAATTGAAACGAGCTCTGTTAGCAAAAGCATGCTGGGACCGAATGGTACACAAGATATTGAAGAAGGCACCTCTAAGTGAGGTCTATTATCAAGTTGCACATGGTCGTGAAATGATGATAAAAGCAACAGAGGGTGAGAATGGTGTTCCTCCGCTTGCATTGTCCACCTCTGGATGGCTGACTCAAATTGAATCTCTTCCCCGTGATGATCCATTACCTGGTAATATTGCTTCAGAACTAGCGAAGAAGAGCATTGAATGGAAACGAGGTACCCAAGAAGTCATAAAGCGTTACCTTTAGATTCGATACCTGTGTGATCTGTGCACTTCGCTGTTGATAATGGCTTCCTACAGGGCTGGTGGTCTGGCTCCGTGGGCTTCAAACCCATGATCGTGCAAGCGATGAGAGTTCGATTCTCTTAGGAGGCCGCCATCATTGCAGTCTTGATAATGCTGTCCAGAGTAATTTTCGTATTCCTTTTACAGGCACTCGTCTTTCGCTGGCTATACGAAGAACATCTCGCCGTATGACGGATACTTCTCGATTTCCTCGCAGTTCAGGATATTTATCTAAAAACTCTGATACAATCAATCTACTCTCAACATCAAGTCGTTCAAATTCTGTACTTGTCACCAATCTTGGTCGCGGTCTTGTTGCAGGCTCTATGTCATCAATTATCTCTTTTATTATCTGCAAAACACTAGATAGGTCGTCCATCTCCATATCAACTTCTAACTCCGAGTTATCCCAGACATAGCGTCTTCCTGGGTCGTCAAATCTCTCAGAGATGTTCTCAATCACACTATCAGGAACTCTCGTATCTAGTCGTTCTTTGTTCCATTTGAGAGCTGTTATCATAGGGGTAGTAACATGAATAATGAAAAATCCGCATCCATTTTCCAATGCAATCTCTAGCAGTTCGTGTCTCATGCTTGTGTAATAGTTTGTATCGTCATGAATTACACTCTTTCCATTCTTCACAAGCTCTTTGACCCTTGTCAATGCCATCTTTCTGATTATTCCCTCTTTCTCAGGTTGCCAGTCACTGTAATACGAGCTGTCCCTCCATTCATCCGTCCTTACGATCTCGATATGATGACTCATAGCTTTTTGGATGGCATTAGCTAGTGTTGACTTGCCTGACGATGGCAAACCACAAAGTACCAAGATAAACTGGGTCATGATACTCCCTGCAAATTGATTTGTTATAAATGAAGGTATGGAAAAAAGAGACGAGAGTAGTTGGGACTGCGCCCAACTACTATGGTTTAATAGTAATTTTCAAGCTGTGCGCTAGATCTTTGTATCTGTTTCTGACAGTAACTTCTGTAACATTTGACGCCTCAGCAATTTCACGTTGCGTTCGTCTGTCATCTTCAATGATACCAGCAATGTAGAGGGCTGCTGCTGCAAGACCACCAGGATCCTTTCCTGCAGTAATACCTCTGTCTCTAGCCTCGTTGATAATGTTCATGGCAGTCTGAACTGTCTTGCCATCTAGACCGAGATCGGCTGAGATTCTTGGCATAAGGTCGTTAGCAGATGGAATTGGTACTTTTACATCTACATTCCTAAGAATCAGTCTGACACATTGACCAAGCTCTTTTCTGTTGACTCGAGCTTCAGTAACAATCTCGTCGAGTTGTCTTGGAATCTTATGAATTCTGCAAGATAGATAGATAGTTGCAGCGACCATTCCTTCAATGCTTCTACCTCTAACAAGACGCCTACTGAGAGCCTTTCGATACACCAATGCGGATGTTTCTTTGGTCTCTTGGGGAACACCAAGCTGTGATGTAAGTCTGTCCATCTCACTCATAGCAATACTGAGATTTCTATGTTGAGAGCTATGAACTAATGTCCTGATCTGCCATTTTCTCATTCGATAAATAGCAGCTCGGCTTGATGCAGCAATTGCACGTCCATTTGCATCACGGTCGCTCCAACCAATAGTTGTTGCAAGGCCTTTGTCTGCCATTGTCAATGTCATTGGAGAGCCTGTCCTAGCTCGTGCATTTCTTTCTTCAGAAGTGAAAGCACGCCATTCCGGTCCTGTGTCTAAAACTCTCTCGTTAATCACACAACCGCAAGATGTGCAAATCTGTTCTCCACGATTAAGGTCCTGATAGAAATCATTACCCCCGCATACTGAACAGACAGTTATGCCCTTGCTTGTGCTCGTTGCTGCACGTACTGGTCTTGCCATTTTTGTCACCTAATTATTTTCCCTCATAAATATACGGCCGTCGATGTACTTTGTGTCGATTTACAAAATCGCAACCTGAGGGAATTGCTTCCCCAAGCGCGCATTTCTACGTATATAAGTCTAAGCATGAAAGAGCTATTGCACTCATTCATTATCAACCATTAATCTAAGGAGTATGTCATCCTCAATAGTATATGTATGTAAAATCTATTCTATTGAAGAATTATTTTGCCCATCACTGAACATGAATCTTCACTTGCTCCTTGAAGGATCATCTGATGGAGCGTGGATTTAAGATATTTTTCGAGCTCATCTATTGTTCTCAATGTGAATTTCAAAATAGTATCAACATTGGAGTTCATTATTGCTATCTTCACATCTTGTCCACTCTCTCGTGCCTCTTGCACACGAACAAGTGCAGCCCGTATCTCTTCCCATCCAGATAGATAATGAACATCCTGTTCTTCTAGTCGTATGAACACTGATATGGAGCCACCATTCTCTTTGTACTTACCTACTCATTGTGGAATATAATCTCGTACAAAGAGACGATTTCTTCTATGCACTGATGGGGAACAAGAACATTCAACTTAAAAGTAAAATATGGGCGAGGAGAACGTCTGACTGCGAAAGGAAGTTCAGCTGTGTGGGGGCAGCTGAAACAAGGAGATGATCAGGCGTTGCTCCTCATTTCTATTAGTGTTACTCAAGACATGCCATCTGCTTGATTGAAGACTCCGGGATGATGTGGATGTTGTCGTAATATTCATCACCAGAATCAACCACAGTCTTTGAGAGAGCTACTTTTAGAAGACCATCTGTCTTTCCCAGTAGATATCCTGCTATGTATTGTAATGGGACACGCATTTTATCAGCCTGTTCCTTCGACATAGCACAACACTCTACACCGGGACTTTCAAAGATGACCTCCACTGTCTTATGCTCTTCACAGGCAGCATGACGAATCAATTGCTTGGTTCTCTCTGATATTGCCTTACTTCCAGTGACACTCTCTACTCTAGCGCCATCATAGTGGAATGGGTCTCCTGTCAAACGGTGGACTGCTGGAGACAGGTAGAGGGTCTTCTCTGAGAGATGGGCAATCTGCTCGTTTCCGCCATCGACAAACCTCTTGTCATCGCTCTCTCCCACTAGGTATCTGATTTTGTAATGTTTCGCATCGACTCTCTTCTTCTCGTCATTTTCATTGACGGTAACCATTGTGTCTTCCCACATCTCGATCGGAGTGAAGGGATTCTTTGATATTTCAATCATCAAACATCACCATAAGGAAATATTATTAACAATTGTTAATAAACACTAGTTAACTTATAAGGTTAATGAAATATGACAAACTGACAGAAACCAGGATTGAACGCATATGATGGAGTATCTGATCATCATCCTAGCATCGACCGTATTTGGTATCCAACACAGTGGGATTTCCGCACTTAGGGTCAAGAATTGGATTATTGACAAATATGGGAAACCTGGCTATGCTAATATCTTCAAGATAACAAGCATACTATCTCTATCTCTAGCCTTCCTCTCCATGAACTTTTGGAACTGGTTATATTTCATCATATCACCATCACTTATCCAAATCATTCCAATTGTGTCTGGGGCGGTGACCGGAATTTTTGGAGTTATAATTGCAATGAAGGCTTCTTCAGTCATATCGGTAAGTACAGTAGCCGACATGCGGACGGATAGAGAGGCAGAACTTGTCACAGATGGAATCTACTCTAAAGTAAGGCATCCGTTGTATTTGGCAACGATTCTAATCTTTGGCGCAATGGCAATGATCTATCCATTCTCTAGAGTCATCCTATTTGCTGTCTGTATGATTCTCTACACGTTGATTGGCGCATATCTTGAAGAGCGTAAGTTGATCGTTCACTATGGTGAGGATTACTTGGCATATAAGAAAGAGGTCGGTTTCATCTTACCCCGATTCTGAAAGTAGGTCTATCCCATCATCTTTTGTATCTTTGAGAGATGTCTGGATCTCTTTACTGCATCCTGGGAGATTTCATGGACTTTTCCTTTCTCCACAACGAAGTGTCTTGTATGTAATTCAGGAGTAAAATGACGCCTGATGTCTTGGATGATATAATGTAATTGAACGCAATGAGGACTTCCATCAACTGTCAAAACTGTAATCTCTTTGATGTCTGCATATCTGACGATTGATGCAATTTTGAATCCTGCTTGATTCACATGGGTCTCCTCAAGGCAGACATGGAGAATCGGGTATCCAGAATCTCTTTGAGCAAACTCATTTATTATGTCTGGAAATCTATCCATACAACTCCCTATTAGGAGGAGCTTCTCTTTGCTTCTTAGCCGTTCATCTCCAACATTGATACTCATTAATTCCTGCACATTCGATGAATCTTCTCTCACTGCTACCATTTCCTACGAATAGTCTGAGGTTCTTCGTGTTCTGGCGGTGATTTCCGATGCTCTCCAAGATATGGTGCAATACGAGATATGATATCTCCCTCAAAAACATAGTTCATTCGACTCAAGGATACGATTGTGCCCTCAATTGGTGATGTCACATCTATCTTATCTTGAACTCTTCCAATGACTACTTCACTCTGAACTGTTTCACCAAGATTGACTCTAGGTACAAAGAATCCTTCTGTTTCCACATTGATATGTACCAATCTCCCAGTAAGGGCTACCGAGGTCTCTATGCTCTCTCCTGGTATCATGTCCTTTAGACGCATGAAATTCAATATGGCCTCGCGTACTTCAACAGAGGATTGTGAATCTACCTGATCACTGTCACCTCTCATCTCGATTGTCACAACAGGTATTCCCTCATGAGATGCTTCTGTTGTAAGGCTTCCTCGTTGTCCTGAACTCTGAACTGCAATAGCAAGTGCAATCTGTGATGCTAGATTTCTTACATGGATATATTCTCTATGCATTGCGACAATGTGGTTCATACAGTTCTGCCATCCTGTTCTTAGATGAACGATGTACTCTGCTTGTGCAGCTCGTCTCCATATCTCCCATGCTGTCCTCTGGGTAACTGTACCCTGTTCATCCCCTGGGAACACAGAGTCTAGATCCTTCGAATCTAATGGTGACACCTTTGTACCGAGTCTGAACGCTAGTGGATTGGCAACTGGTAGAACCGTCACTGATCCATCGATTCTATCAAGACTCTCCAGATGCTTCATTATCAGGTAACTAGTATACACATCAGTGGCAGATCCTCCCTCCATAGCTGCGATGATTAAGAGGTTCGGTCTGTCTTCACCAAATGTGTAGAACCCAAGTGTTGTGCCAGTCTTCAAATCAACATCAACCGCATCGACAACAGCCTTGACCATGGAACGACCTTCTTTCAACTGATATGCAAGATATGTCAATATCAAAATATGAAGCGGTGTATGACTTCACCTCAATTAGGAGACCAATTCCTCATCACAATTGAAAAGAAATACATCTGTCTTAAACTCCCTATGAATGAACGAATCATGCCTACTTAATGCATATTGACTCATCAAACGTGTATGAGCTGTTTCTAAGAGCTCTGGGTGCCCACACATCTCTGGATTACCTATCCACGCTGTTGGGATACCCCTTTCTATGATCTCAATACCCATCATGGAGAGATAAGGTTCCCAGCTCATGATGATGAAGGAAGGCCTATATTTCTCGATTGATTCGAGAGCATCCATGGTTTCGACCCATTTTGGATAAGCAATGTTGTATCTCCCATCTTTTGCATCTGTCGCAATAATTTGATGTTTGACAAAAGGTTGCAGAAATTCTGTAAGCTTTCCATCGCCACTCATAACTTCTAATATTAGTCCGTTATCTTCTGTCGCTCTTAGAGTTCTATTAATCACTGAGGCAATCTCTTTGATGAATTCTTCATTATAAATTTGAAAGATCCACCGCCCTGACTCATTTGACCCATTAAAATACAACTTGATATCTATACCCTCTTCAAGTCCTTCAAAAAATGCAAGCGCATCATCATAAGATATCAAAGTATTATGGATGTCACTATATTCTTCATCGTGGTGGCACATTCTTGACCATTCTTCCGATCCTGTTCTCAACGTGCCGTATATGATCGCCTCAAAACACTTTCTAGTGGGGCAACTATCGTGTCTTTTTATGGAATGATATGACTGTCCTTGTTCTTCTTCGCAAGTTCCTCTAGAATTGCACTTTCAAGATTGGCAGCCGTCACATTTCCCTCGAAGTATTTTGAACCTACAAGTACACCTTGTCTCATGACTCCAACCTCCTTAGCCATTCTACTCGTTGCGATGTCCTCACTGTAATCAACGGCATCTCTATATTTTTTGACAGCCTCATAGATTCTTCCTAAGAATCCAGTAATACTACAGCTACATACTCCAACAGGCAAGAATACTTTCACTGAAATTTTTTCACTCATTTTTATTCACCTTGATACGAGTTGTTGATATCACATTGGTCTACCTTTCCAAAACTCTTTCTTCCTGAGATACTTAGAAAGGTAAACCAATCCAAGCATAATTGGCACTTCCCAGAAAAGACCCATTGTGGTTCCTAATGCTGCGATGGAACCAACACCGTAAATTGAGATTGCTGTAGCAATGGCAATCTCAAAGTGACTTGATGATCCAATAATCACTGTGATTGTCGATTCTTTATACGCCATTTTTACCAATCGCGTTATCATAATGTTATACCCAACAACAATAACAAACCCTAGTAAGAGCGGAATTGAAACAAGTACAAGTAGGTCCGGATGTTCCAACATAACTGCTCCATTCAAAGAGAAGAGTACAATTAGTGTTGTTAAGAGAGCTATCAGCGCCAATTTGCCAACTGCTGGTTGGTATTTGTTTTTGAACCAATCCTTCCCCTTCCTGTTAACAAGAATTCTCCTTGTTACTAATCCAAGAAGCAATGGAGCTCCAATGAAGAAGGTCACAGAAATGACTAGCAATACTCGATCAATGGGGATGTTAGAAAGCCCGGTGAGTATTGCGACTATTGGTGCATATAACACCAGAATGGTTGCTGTATTCAGAGTTGTATTCACGACATTTTGCTCTTGATTTCCTTCAGCGAGATATCCCCAGACTAGCACCATTGCTGTGCAGGGGCTGGAAGATAGCAATATTACAGCAACTATCAATTGTTCATATCCTGCCAAAAATGCACGAGCAAGAAGGTATCCAACGATTGGTGCCACGATCCAATTTGATATTAATGTGAGAATGATTGGTTTAGGATTCCGACCGAGTTTCTTTAATTCAGATCCCTGAATATTGAGCATGGCTGGATACATCATCAAGAATAGACAGATTCCGATTGGGATCGATATACCCGCAATTTGCCATGAATCAATGGCTTCGCCAATCCCTGGCACTACCTGGGATAGCACTATTCCAGCTGCCATACAAATTCCAATCCACAGTGGTAGATATTTTTCAAATGTACTAAGTTTTTTCTCACTGGATACCTGATTTGATTCGTTAACTGACAACCTCTAGTCACCAATCCATCTCGTATTATGCACCAACAAGCTGGTCTGTTCAAAACATCGATTAATCTCGATATTTAACTTTTATGTTATTTACGATTGGTTAATTTGATTCAAGCTCTATTAGTACTCTGGAGATTTAGTGCTCTCATACAGAAAGAGGTAGTTATTGCAGGATCTTTATTCTCTCCTAACCTACTTATTCAAACTGAGATTCTCTCTGCACAATACTCGCCTGACAAATAAGTTCTAGTCTATCTACGTGTCTTCTCATCAGCAAGGGCGCGCAGGTCTCGTATCATATTATGAATTCGTGAATCACTTATCTTGTAGAGTTTCCTGGTACCATCACGTCTAACTGATAGAATGCCAGCTCTCACGAGTTGAGTCAAGTATGAAGATACTGTGGACTGTGAGAGGCCCATTTTAGGATAGATGTCACATTGGCACTGCTCGCCCTCTTCTAAGAGTTCCACAATCTTTAATCGTTCATGGTTCGACAATGCCTTGTGAAATTCCATTCGCCATTCCATTTTTCTATCAATATCCATCTACTACCAACTCACTACAATCGTCCAGTTCCTTATTCAAGCAATACCACCTATAGTAGATAGTAAATATCGATATTTGTATATAGCGATTATCCCCCAGTCTTTGTCATCATAGATAAACTGATATATCGAAATATACCGATAAATTGATGGACTTGACTACAATGAGTGCTGATAAACCTGCCTTCATCATGTGTGTCTGCACAGGAAAATGTCCTGGTTTTGAGAAGATGGACATCTGGGATTTTATCAATACGGTAAGAATGATTCTCCCAGTTAAGTACGGGATCATTCATCCTCAGCTCTGTGAACATGATGGTGATGTCTATCTCGAGGATGTTCTGACACCTGGGCAGAAAGTGTTCATTGGTGGCTGCGCTCCAGCAATGCAGTACAAGCTCTTTCGTGATTCCTTTGAGAAGAGGGGGCTTGATGTGAAGAAAGATTTGGTACCAATCGATGTTCGTGACCTGACCACAGATGAAGCAATCGAGAAGGTCGCTGAGGAGCTGAGAAAACATGGATATGAAACTGAATGAGGAATCTGGACCTGGTACAACCTTCATGGGTGTCAGGCGAGAAAAGATACCTTGGTGGCCAATTATCGATCTGGAGAAATGTGATGGTTGTAATGGTGAGTATGATTGTCTAAAGTTCTGTCCTCATAGGGTTTACAGACCTTCTGAAATTTCGTCTAAAATTGATGTTCAGAATCCGTATAATTGCGTGGTCTTTTGCACTGCTTGCAGTAAAATGTGTCCTAAGGATGCAATCTCTTTTCCAACAAAAGCGGATATCCTGAAAATTATCAAACAGGAACGTGCGAACAAATGAGGTGATCTTGAGTGCCTACGAAATACTTGCTCCCCTGCGCAGGTTATGATCGACCTGGTGGAAATCTCTCTCGACTTGTTGTAGAACAAGTTGCGAAGAATCATGAAGATGTTGTCATAGGAAGTATGGGTGCTCTCTATATGGAACGCCCAGGGGAGATGCGTGATTTTAGAACCTCTGGAATAATTTGTCTTGATGGGTGTGGTACTCATTGTGCATCTGAACTGGTCAAAGCAAGAGGAAGGGATGGATCCATTAACATCTCTATCCCAGAAGTTGTAGGCTCAACTGAAGCGGATGAAGAAAAATTCAAACTTGTATTTGAGGCTATAGAACAACAGCTCACAGCAGAACAATCAAAAATTCCTTCTCAAAT
>SDOA01000127.1 GCA_004524595.1 Candidatus Thorarchaeota archaeon
GTCTGTCGACATTCGAAGCCTTAATTAAATCAATCTCTAATGTCCTCGAGAAGAGTCTAATCATCTTCCGCAAGAACTTTTCGAATAATCGTTGTTGCAGTCCGACCAAGTGTTATTATGACTACTTGTACTAAGAATGCCATAACCAAAATACCAACAGAGATTGAGATTCCGAGAAAGCTTAGTGAAGTTTGAGCCAAGTCTGCAAAGAAATATTTGTAGATAAGATAATACCCGTATACACCCATGATAAGAATGAGACCTACTGCTAACCCATAGATTATGACAACTGTCTTCACACCAGGTTTCTTCAGATCGACCTCACCGATTCCTTCACCAATAACTACTCCACCTATCTTTCTATTGAATCGAACAAAGAAGCCTATAGCGCCGAGAAAGATGAAGAGTGTAATCATTGAACCCAGCAGTAGAAGGAATACTGCCACATCGAATTCAAGGGCCTCTATTAAGCCCGATCGACTAATGATGAATGCAGTACCAGAACCTAGTAACATCATCGCTGCGACAATCTCCGCAACAAGTGTGATTGTAGCCGTTCCTCTAAATAAAGAACCAACGTCAAGCAGCTCAGATTCATCATCAGCTTTAGAATCAGTCAAATGGTTTCCTCCTGTAATCAGTGATAGTTACACTGAGAAATTGGACACATAAAGGCTTGTGTGTAATCATTTCGTTAGTTAACAAAACTCAAATGAAACTTCAGATTTAATATGGGGGGAAGAAGAATGACAAATTACCTCCATGATATTCCTTCAGGACCTAATCCACCTAGTGAGATATACGTCATTGTAGAGTTAACTCGTGCAAGTAAGAACAAGTATGAATATGATAATGAAAAGAACATATTCAAATTGGATAGAGTTCTCTATACCTTTGCTCCGTTTGATTATGGATTCATTCCCCAGACACTTGATCAGGACGGAGACCCTCTTGATGTTGTCTTATTAATTTCGGAACCAACGTTTACAGGATGTCTTGTTAAAGCCAGACCAATTGGTGTAATGGAAATGGATGATGCAGGTCATATTGATGACAAGATTATTGCAGTCCCAATGAATGAACCTTATTATCGAGATGTAAGAGGCCTCATGGATCTCCCTAAAAGTAGAATCGATGAACTTAGGCACTTCTATGCGACCTACAAGATTCAAGAGGGAGGTCATACTGAAATCAAAGAGTTTAGAGAAATTGCTGATGCATATTCAACTATCAAGAGATGCATCGAAGATTATGAAAAAATCAGAAATAGTTCGTAGCTCGACAGACCAAAACGGTCTAAAGAGTATCGGTCTTGATTTTGAAGAACTGTAGAAACGAGTTGTTGGCTGTGGAAGAAAAAATTGTATGCAGCACTGTGATTTTCGATTTTGACGGAACATTGGCAGACAGTATGCCCTTTTTGGAGAGCATAGGTGTTAAGATCATGATGAAATACTTCGGAGTTCCAAAGGAAGAAGCTGCTATCCGATATCGATCAACTACAGGCTTGCCCTATGAACAACAAATAAAGATGAATTTCCCTGAACATCCAAAGAATGAGTCTGCAATAGAAGAATTCGAACAGATGAAGATAGACCGAATTTTTGAGCAGAAGCTATTTGCTGATACGGAAGAAACGGTAAGAGAACTAGGTAAGAGAGGAATCAATGTGATTGTTTCTTCTTCAACATTCCAGTCCACAATTGAGGAGTATTTCAGAAGAAGAGGAATTCTAGACTTATTCACTGCAATCTTAGGATATAGACCTGGTTTTGAAAAAGGAGCAGATCATTTCAACTATATTCATAGCGTGTACAATATCCCATTTGAGGAGATGGTGTTTGTTGGCGACTCGTTGAAGGACTACGAGCGTTCAAAGAATTTTTGCAAATTCATAGCATTAGAGGATATGTTTACGCATGATGATTTCAGAAGAGTAGGTCACTCAGGTCCAATCATTACATGCAGATATGAGGTTCTAGCTCATATTTCAAATCTATGATTTTATACATATTATTATCGTTATTATCAGCATATAGGATATCATCGAGCTCAGATTCCACTTCCTCTTTTAATTTCATATCACGAAACCATTTTCTTAGTGGCCCTACCAGCAATAGGAGTAAAAATGTAAGAGTTGGAAATGGCGTCCAAGCATATATAGTATATAGCAATCATGCCATTTCAAGGGCTGTAATCCACTGTAGCAACAATGCACCGGGTACAACTATGACAATGGACATGACAATCCATAGTGCCGGTGAATAGAGTCGAATTTCTCCTCGAATATATTCGCTAATTTTCAGAATTGTCACAAATGAAGCCAAGTAATATGGGAGTCTGATTAAAATCCATTCTATTCCGTGGTAATAGAAGAAGATATTGTATAATGCATTGAGGACAAGGAGTGGCAGAATTGCCCAAAGTGTGAATAAAATAGAACTCAATATCTTTCTTGATTTCATCGCAATTTCATGTAGATAACTAAAAGTGAAGAAGTAATAACCGGGTACAAGAAGTATCCAAAGAACCGACCCTGTTACAAGCCCAAATACTACTTCTATTAATCTACCTAAGCCAATTATCGGATTGACAATGAACATTTCATTTGAACCGTATTCAACGTATTCAGGTCTAATACGTTCTATGATGGTAAAGATTGATGTCGTGTTTTCGTTTACTGAAATATTGAAGCCAATTTCTGAATAGAAAGATATACCCCACATAGGTGCAAAGGTATAATTCTGGGGTATTGGATAGAGTGTTTGATTCTGAGAAGAAGCATCGAAAAATTGGGGTAGTCCTCCACTCTGAGGTGTAATTCTAAGTATTGGTTATTAATTCTAAGTATTGGTCATGAATCAGAGTGTTTGATTCTAAGTATTGGTAATGGAGGGGTTTCAAACACCTGATTGGAAAGAATGAGCAAGTAAGCAATAAGGATGATAACATTGTCGAACCTTGGCATGTGCAGAATATTGTGAAATATAGGAGTCGTAGTCATATCCCTCTAACCAAGGTATAGATATGATTGCTAGAATTTAGATGTTATGATTTAAGATAGCTAATTACATGTGGATCTGATGGACAAGGATATCCTACGTAGTTTCAACAGTGACTGCTGTTGCAGGTCCTTGTCCGCGCACCTTGTTCATCTTTTCAAGGATTTGACGGATGTGAGGTACATATTTTTCTGGTACAGTGACAACATTCTCTTCAGGTAAGTTCTCAAGAACATTGAGTATCTTCTCAAGAGTATGCTTTTTCATCTGACGACATACTGCACCATCAAAGAATGGGATTACTGTCTTATCAGGATGAGCCTTCTGTAATTGCTGAATCATTCCAATCTCTGTTGCAATCAGTATTATCTTTGCATCAGTAGATGCAACAGTATTTGCCATCATCCCTGTCGAACCGATCATGTCAGAAGCTCTTTGAACTTCAATCGGACATTCGGGATGAGCGATTGCTAGGGAGTCGGGATATTTCTTCTTCAGGTCTTCTAACATAGATAGTTCGAATTTATCATGAACATAGCAATGACCTTCTTCATCCAAATCGATAATCTCAACATCCGTATGATTACGGACATAATCTGCCAAGTTAGCATCAGGACCAAATAAAACCGTATTCTCGCCAATAGATTCAACGACTTCAACAGCACTACCAGATGTACAGATATAATCAGCTTCGGATTTTGCTTCAGCAGTTGTATTCACATATACTACAACAGGAACTCCAGGGTATTCCCTTTTCTTTGCTCTGACTTTCTCTGCGTCGAGATACGCTGCAAGAGGGCAGAGTGCCCTCGGATCGGGAATATACACAGGAACATCAGGAGATAGTACAGCAGCCATCTCTGCCATGAACTTGACGCCAGCAAAGATAATCATCTCGTACCCGTTGGATTCTGCAGATTTCCGTGCTAACTGCAGTGAGTCCCCAACGAAATCGGCAATCTCTTGAATATCTAGTGTCTGATAGTTATGTGCAAGAATGAGTGCTTTCTTCTCTTTCTTCAATTTGAGAATTTTCTTTTGAAGGTCGCTGAAATTCTGGTTCATGAAGCGTGCACCATGATTTCAATTTGCAATTTGGCTTTTAATGGAATCCCAAAAGGCAAAGAGAGAACTTGAGAAAAAGAAGCGGCAACATTTGCCAATCCATCAGAAGGTGATTTAAGGAGAACAATGAATCAAAGAGAGACAATGTCAGCCCTTTGGAGGAATTAACAACGAAGATTGGTGTTGTGTCAGGACCCGAGTCAGGAATGATAGAAGATTCGCGGGGCGTTATCGACATTTTAAAAGATAGTGAGGTCGATTTCGTTGTGGAGGAAAAACTTGCGGAATCTCTTAAGATGAAGGGAATCCCAGTCAAAAAAATGGATGTAGATGTCCTTGCTATAATCGGATCTGATCGATTTCTCTTGAGAGCTCTTCTCGATCTTGGACATACAAAAATACCTATCTTACCTATTGCATCAATGGGTCAACCGGACTTCTTGTTTGATGTTCTAGTAAATAATTTTGAATCAGTAATTGAAGACCTTATCGCCTCCAGATGGTCAAAAGAAGAGAAGACAAGGCTTGTAGCAGAAATATCTGGTAGAGAGACCCCACCTTTGTTAAATGACATCGGTATATTTGCAAAGAGAAGTGCTACTCTCATCAGATATTCTCTGCTAATTGATGACGAACATTTTTGGAAAGATGGAAGTGACGGATTAATCATTGCAACTCCAACGGGTAGTACTGCATATTCACTTAGCATAGGAGGACCTGTCATTTTAAACTCTGCCAAAGTATTTTCAATAATTCCTGTAAATAGTGTAAATCCATCAAGAAGGCCATTAGTCCTCTCAGATGATATTGAGATTCTCATTCAAGATTTAACTAGTTCAGTAGCCATCGAGGCAGTACTAGATGGACAAATACGAAGGAAAATTGATAGTAAACCAGTAATAATTAGGAAAGCCATTCACAATGCAATTTTCGTTAAGTTTGATGTGGAGAGAGTTGCTGAACTAAGAGGAAAACTACTAAAAAAGACTGAAACTTCAGAAGACCTTGCTCAAGAACTTCCACCAAGCGCTAAACTTGTCCTGAAAGTGCTAGAATATCAAGGGCAATTGAGTCAGAAGGAAATAATAGAGGAAACCAAATTACCACCAAGAACGGTACGCTACGCTATTTCACTATTGATGAGCGAAGGCTTAGTAATAAAGAAACTCTCGCTAAGAGACAGTCGGCAAGGGATCTACCAAGTTAAGAAAGCAGCATGATTCAATAGATAGTTGTGCAAGACTTATGGAGTGAAAAAAGTGAAAAACCTCCCGAAAACAAAGAATAAGAAAATCAAACAAATCTTTGACCAAGCAGAGAGTGATTTGAAACTACTTCAGAAAGGGAAGAAGGTACCTGAAGGGGAGGGATTATTTGGCGAGTCACGAGAGTTTATTGTCTTTGAACTTGCTCAGACTACAGATGAGAGTACAGACAACCTCTCTAATGCATTAATAGCCAATGAGATGCTTATGCAAATATTTCTGGATGCAAGAGATGATACCACTACTCAGGATATCATCAGAGCAATGACACTCTGTATGCACGGACTTGTACTTGGTAACTACAATGAGGAAGATTTCAGATATCTGTACAGATATTCATTAAGATATATTCGCAATCAGACACCCGTTGAGAAATGGCTCAGGAAAGCTCTCCTATTTCTTTCTGCCATTAACAATGACTCTGAAGCTGAAATCTTAAGAGAGATCCGTTACTGGATTCAATTCTTAGGCGCACCATTATTCGGAACATCTTCGTTTGTTGAAGCAGGTAATGAATTAGACATTGATATCAAATCAGCTGTCGAAACTGATCAGTTTCGTCTTGTGGATGCAGTAATGCGTCATCCTCAATACTTGCAGGAAGCAGTGCAAGATCTTTCATTCTTAAGAAGTTTTGAGGGATTGAAGGATTGGGCACCGGATGCAATTTTACTTAATCTTCTAAAGATTAAGAAGAAGGAAGTCTATGAGGTCGCTCAGAAGAAGATCAATTCAAGTATGTCTGTGGATTCGTCTATTGATGCAATGCAACAAGTCTTCGTGAAAGAAGAGTTTAGAACAAATAAGGACTCAGTACTACCAGCTAGGCTTCAGGAATTATCATCTCCGCCACCGGGAGATGCCGTTGACCCTCTCATCTTTGAACTCATCCCACAGAAGCTCCGAGTTGCCCTTTTACCATCAGTTGCATATTCAACGAAAACTAAGAAAATCGAAATTATCTTCCTCGGGGGACATAGAATTGGTAGAAGTGGCATTCTCATCAAGACGGATACAGGAGGAATATTATTAGATTTCGGACTGTCAGTAGCAAACCACAGAATACCTGAATGGGTTCCAGAGATTGATATGATAGATACAGTCCTTGTAACTCATTCACACTTAGACCATGTTGGCGGTCTTCCTGTATTATACGAAGAATTCACAGGGAAGTGGTGTTCAGTCGGTCCGAGTGGAGCAATCACAAAAATACTCCTAGACGATGCTCTTAAAGTTGGAACTCCATTTCCTCCACGAAAGTATGACACTCTTGACCTAATCTCTCGATACAATGAATCTAACATAGAGAAAGTCACCAAGAACCATGTTCAGCTCGAATATGGTGTAAGTAGCGAGGTTGGTCCAGGAATCGTTGTAACACCAATTGACGCCTGCCATATTCCAGGAAGTGCTGTGTATTCTATAGATATTGAAGGGGTGAAGATACTCTACACAGGTGATTTCAATATGGATACATCTGTGTTATTCCCAGGAGCTAACTTACCAATCGATTCAGATTATACAATCTTTGATGGGACATATTGGGGAAGAGAGGATTTCGATAGGGAGAAAGTCAAGGATCAGATCAATAAAACTGTGTCAGAGTATGGACCTGTCATAATTCCAAGTTTTGCAGTGGGACGTTCACAAGAGATACTCCTGATATTAGAAGAACTTGGCATAACTAAAAGCAAGAATGTGATGGTGACAGGGATGGCAGAGCGAGTAACAAAGATTGTAGGAGTCACTGGCCACTGGGATAGTATGAAGAAGAATCGAATAAGTCTTCAAGAAGATGATGTGTTAGTCGCCGGAGGTGGAATGATGGCTGGAGGACTAGCCAGACACCATTTCAACGAACAGAGAGAAAATCCAAACACTGCAGTTATTCTTTGTGGATATCTCGCTCCAAGAACACCAGGATGGAATCTTCTCCACGGATATGAACCTCATGAGTGTCATGTAGAATACGCGCGATTGAGTGCACATTCGTCATCAACCAATCTCGAGAATTACATCAATTCATGCAAAGGAAAGCGCATAATGGTCCATACCCCAATCTATGCTGAACCAAAAGGAGTTATGATTCCAAAATACAAACAGAGGATTATTATCAACACCTAATTATGCGACAATCTCTAGAACCCCATCCAGAACGAGTTTCGTCGCAACGAACTTCATCGCTGGAAGACTCACATTGAGTTTCCGGACAACGTCTTCAAGGGAAATTGTTCCATCGCATAGATCTACAAATTTTACAACGACAGAACCATATGCTTTCTCCGTATCCTCGTCAACAACGCCTCGTTTTTTGAGATGACTTGTTGGACCAAGCTCTACTTTAAAATCAATCCAGCCATATTTGCTTAGGATCTGAAGACACGCTAAAACAGTATCACGTGGAAGGTCTAGACTCCGTACGAGTCCACCTACTGTATCATTACTTTCAATTGCAGACTGTACTTCTACAACTGCAAAACCCACATCGCGGCTACTAAATGGTAACGGTTTTCCAGCCTCTCTCGCTCGTACAATATAATCGAAACTCACAGAGCAAAGGGGAATCTCCATAAGGACATCAAAGACTGAGGATTCAAAAACTTCAAAGCCACCTTTCCAAGTTTCCCAAATATCGTGATATTTTTGTTCAATAGTAACTAGAAGAGAATTCAAGATTTGTCGTTGCTCTTTTTCTTCACTATCATTACTAACAATTAGAGCCATTACAAAATGCTTTGATTTCTCAATCATTACAAGGTTTCCTTCATGCTCGATGGTCTCAAGTGCATTAGTTGTTTCAGTTCCATCGTGATTAGGACTACTATCAATTCCTCCAAATGAATCAAGAGCAGAAATCAATGATGCAACTGCATTCTTATCAATCTCTTCATCAGCATAATTCAGGTGATAGATGACATCAGGCATGCCCTCGCTCGGCAAAATCAACATGAGGTGAAGAACCTGACTGCGTTCAGGAACAGACGTTATGACCTGATCTGTTGTTGTTGTTTCAGTCTGTTTGGAGGTTGTAACTTGTTGAGTAGTCTGTTTAGTTGTCTGGGTCGAGCCAGATATTTCAGTTATATCATTTTGAACATCATAAGGTACTGCTTCAAATCCAGAACCTTTGGAAGAAGCAGCATCCTTGGTACCGGATTCGGGTTGGTCAATCTCTTCAGTACCTCGTCGAACTGTGATCATCTCAGATATTGGCATATCAGGTAATGTCACACCCACAGTCTTTGCTGCAACCTCAAGCATAAGGCGGATGAACTCTTCTCTTCGAGATTTATCAGTTGCAATCATATGAAACGTTGGAGCACCAAGTAATCGCTTGATCTTTTCAGCCTTCATGGATTCTGGAAGGTCCTGTTTGTTTGCAATGATAAAGAGGGGTACTGCTGGGGCTTCTTTACGGATAGTTCGTAGCAAAGATTTGGTCTGCATGACATTCCTGAAACTTGAATCAGTGACAAGAAAGATGACATCTGTGCCTGAGAAATAGAAACTCCATAAATCTTGGAAAACAGCCTGGCCTGCAAAGTCCCACACGGTGACGAGGAAGGTTCCAAACTGAATTGTCTCGGACGAATCAACTGCTACGTTGATTGTAGGGGTATAGCCACCTGGGGCAGGTTCCTTACCAAACAGGAGGCGCAGCAGGGTGGACTTTCCCACACCACCACTTCCAACGAAGCTCACCTTGAAACGAGTGAAAATCAATTCACCCAGAATATCATCGAGGTTATCACGAATGTACCCCATGCTGTTTCCACGGAGAGCAGTCGATATCCGTGAAGCACCCTCACGTACCCTATACTGAATTGCTCTGTCCTCGTCACGGCCATCAGTGACAAAGAGAAGAAGCATTTCACCATCAACTTCAGCGTGGAATACCTTATGCTTTTCAGCCACGAAGACAGGCGTGTCTGGAGCAAGACCATCTGTATGAAGAAGGTCTCTATGTCCAGCAAGAAACTCTTTGATATCGCCTTCAAGGAAATCGATCTTCCAAAACCTCGTGCGGACTACAACGTCCCCTGTGTCTTTCCGGATAAGAAGAACGTTGTGTATCATCGAATTCACACTGTCCGTGTCTTTGTTCTAATATAGGTCGTTTGTGATGTGTTATCTATTTTTCTTTGCCGTTTGAAGCTTACTATGATGTCATTACTCATCGAATGCTACTACTCCTCTTCTGTGTAGCTCAGTAAATACAGTTACAAGAACACTAGGATGCATCTTCATAGCCATAGCAATATTTTGAATGGTATGAGTTCCATTAACAAACTCCAAGATGGCATCAAGTTGTTCATAAAGTGCTAATGTCTCCACATCGGGAGGTTTGAGAAGCACGGGAGCATCTTCGGGTGTGATTTTCATATGATATGTAATAGCATCCATTCTTTTTAGGAAGTGAATTGCACCCAATACGAGTTCAGGACCCTGTCCAGGGGCTAATCGTGATAATGTGAATGAACCATCAAGTCTATGCCATACAGCCTCTAAGAAATCTCGAACTGACGGATACTCAAATCGTTCCCATACGAGCACACGCTTTTGTATTGGTGCGATACGATCAGGAAGGTCTTCTGGCGGCAAGGTAGCTAATAATTTGAGAGTGAAGAGGGGAGACCTGAACAGATCAGTTGGATCATCTATAGGTTCGGGAACCTCATCTTGGAACAGGTCTGGGAGAAATGAGAATCTATTTCTGAGACTCTCAACATCAGCATTCTTTCCCGTAATAAGAGTAAACACAAACTGATTCTGTTCAATCGTAATATAGTTCATTTCACCTGTTCGAAACACAGAGGTTTCGGTAGGTCGGTTCGGGTCAATCTTGAAGGTGGTTATTGCAGCAACGATATTTGGAGCCATCTCGAGGATACGTGACCGCTCCTCATAATAATAACTATAAATGGCTTCACCAGTTCGCCGGTCAACAACGAAAAACGCTTGATGTCCTAATTCCTCTTCCTCTTGTTTCTGAGGTTGTTCTTTTGGTCTATCAACATCGGTGTCAATCAGCCATTTTTCACGTGCTAGCTCGGGATGCATATCGCTAAATCCAGAGATTGCTAAAACAGAAAGTAAAAGATACGATGGTTTGGGAGAAATCGCATCACAGAGATCTATTCCATGGGACAACTCTAAATTACGAGCATATTCCAATTCAGTATCGGAACCAGGTATTACGATAATTGGCGATTCACTCGCAGAACGTATTCTTAATACAGCCTTCTCTACTCTATCTCCTTCTGACATACCTCCTGTTACTAGCAATGCGAAGATATCAGCACGTAAGAAGTACTCTGGTTGCTCTTCTTTACTGAGCTCATCATAATAGATTTGCATGGATTTGACAGAATATGGTCCAAGAGCTACAGGATCACCGGGTTCTTTGCGATTGTTTCCCTTTCTTTGAATTAATGATTCAACAGTTGCACCTGAAATATCCTCGGGAGGGAGGTCTCTGACAACTATAAAACACACAGTCAGAGGGACTTTTAGATTCTCCTCAACCAAATCAACGAAA
>SDOA01000028.1 GCA_004524595.1 Candidatus Thorarchaeota archaeon
GTGTCACGGTCATCAAAAAAGTGTTTGAGCTGAAGTCGACGTTCGTATGCATGTGCTTTTGCACCCATCTTTATTATACACTCCTTATCTATCATAGACGCCAATGACGCCCATACATAACAATACACACTAATTATTTTGTGTTCATCTCTCGGTTTTTCCGAGTTATGTGATTTCTTGATAATCCATGATTTCAGTAGTGGAAAGCAGGTAAGAAAAGCCTTATTTTGTTCTCGGATGCGTTTGGCGTAGAAGGATAGTTCACGATGCGCGCAATTCATAGAGTCATTATTTCACTTCTTATTCTTGTAACATTATTTCTCACGCCTAATACTGTTTGGGGGTCGACTACTACCTCAGATACTAGTAGATTTGGAGTGAGTGCCTCTCTTTTAGTTGCAATCGCAGCATCTCAACCTAACGATATTCTTGCGGTCGTTGCGCAGTTTCCAATTGGGTCGACACCAGGAATGATGGTTGAGAGTATTTTGAGTTCAGGAATACCAAGCATAACAATTAGGCATGCATTCCATCTGATTCCCATGGTCTCACTATATATTGAGAGCAGGTGGGTGGAAGACTTGGTAACAAGAGTGGATATGATCGGTCTTACATTAGATGCTAAAAGAAAATTAGCTGTAGAAACTCCATATGAAGAATTCATTATTTCTTCTAACGGGGATGGATATACACACTTTACAAAGGTTATTGATGCTGAGAAGTTATGGGCTCAAGGAATAAATGGTAGTGGGATTGTAGTTGCGGTACTAGATAGTGGAGCAGATGGTGAACATCCGGATTTACAAAATAAAATAATTGATTTTAAAGATTATATTAACGATCGAGATGATAATGATCCTTCTGATGGAATGGATGCTTACGATGATAATGGTCATGGCACTGCCTGTGCGTGGAATGTTGCAGGTGATGGTTCTGCTAATGGTGGCGATTTCACTGGTGTCGCCCCAGGTGCAGACTTACTAATTATCAAGGTCCTAGATGATGATGGCGCTGGCGACGATTCTGTAATTGCTCAAGGTATTGAATATGCTGTAGATAATGGTGCGGATATTATTAGCCTTAGTTTAGGCGGTTTTTGGGCAGATGAAACCTATTTAATTGAACCATCAGTTGTTGCGTGTAAACAGGCTGTGGAAGTTGGCATTTCTGTGGTCATTGCTGCTGGAAATTCCGGTCCACAGGCATTTTCAATCAATTCCCCAGGTATTGTAGAAGAAGCAATAACTGTAGGTTCATCCACCAACGATAAAGGTGTGGTTGCATTCAGTAGTGTTGGACCAGTCCTGAGAACAATCGCAAAACCACTAGGGTATACAGCAAAACCTGACATTGTTGCTCCAGGCTATCAGGTAGTTTCAGGTCGCTCACAAGACGCGAATCCCTACGAATACCTCTCATATAATGCATCAGAATTTCAAAATACATACACTCAATGGTCTGGCACTTCAGCATCCACACCTATTGTTGCAGGGGCAATCGCACTACTCGCACAGAATTATTCTCTTCTCACTCCTGAGGAGATAAAGACATCACTCATGTTTTCAGCGAAGGACCTCGCTCTCGACCCAATGGTTCAGGGATGGGGTTTGATCAATGTGACTGCTGCATCACAAACCTTGGCAGAATATAGCCGAGATATAACAATAATGACTCCTAGGAGATTTCCAACTTTGCCATGGAGTAGCAAAGTATTGATTGTTGGTGATGATAGACAACCTCAAAATATAACAATTATCTCAACTCATTCAATTGGCACCTCAACAATTGCCATTAGCGGAAATGCTAGTGAGTATATCAATACCAATGTTGAGCAAATTTCAGTTATCGCAGGATATTCACATTTTGGAATCTGGTTAGAAATCCCTAAGGATCTCCCATTGACTGAAGTAGGACAATACACAGGTCAGTTGGCTCTTATGAAAGATGATGAGACCATTACCTCAATCGATCTTAGATTTACAATAACTCTGTTTGGTGGTAGACTTATGGTCGATATGGAGCACCATGCAACAGGGCTACTTGAAGGTGATGTTGATGATCCATCATATTATGGATACTTTACTGAATACCTCAGAGGTCAGGGAGTTGTTCTCACAGAGTTCGGGAATCCTAATGCAAATCAGAGGAGCTATATAGACATTGGCACCTTATCAGCTGCGGATATCTTTATGATCATGGACACTGAAACCGCTTATACATCTGATGAGATTTCAGCACTGCATGAATTTGTTGAAAACGGGGGAACTTTAATTGTACTGGCAGAATTTTGGGATGCAGCCACCTCTCAAGCTTCTTATGCTATCGACGATTACAACCTTATTTTACAACCTTTTGGAATACAGTGTGAACGGAGAGGCATTGGTGTTGGCCCTGGAGAGTATGGAGAAGTTTTTGGTCCGAGCACAGGTAGTATCGTGGAGAATGACACTTTGATGGAGGGTGTTGAGAGTCTCTACATTATTCTAGGAAGTACTCTATCTGTGAATTCATCAATTGCCAATGCACGGGGTTTATTCTGGGAGGACTCTGATAGGAACCATGCAATTGTAGCAACAGCGGAATATGGTTCTGGTCATGTTTATGTAATTGGAGATGGTTCAACTCTCTATGACGATATACTTTACGATGCAATCCAATTTGGAGCAGACAATCTCAGAATGCTGAGGAATCTAGCATCAGCAATTGTCCCTGATGCACCAAGAATCTATGATGTTATTCTTGAAAAAGGTGATTTTGGAGAGCCTGCGAATGTTACGGCTTTTGTCTTTGATGATGATCTTGATGTAGTATCGATGAGTATCATAGGCCCATTAGGAACAAACATCACGGGAAGTGTTACAGAGAGCTTGGGTTACAAATTCTCAACCACATTTGTCTTCAACAGTGGTGGCTTCTATTCATTTCGAGTTACTGCTATAGACGATGAGGGAAATGTAAAGATTTTCCAAAAAACAATTCTAGTTCCAGTTGATGCTGCAGAAGACTTCTTTGTCCAAGCAGTTACTTACTCACTTCTTGGAATAGTAGCATCTGGCATAATCTACGCAGGCTATCAAAGATATGGAGTCGGTCGAAGAGCTAAGAGAAGAGATGAAAGTGGTTATGAAGAGGAATGGGAAGTTCCTCCACCATCTATCGAATAGGACCAAAGGTCTGCTCAAGATACTCTCTAAGCCTTTCGTGACGAGATTTAGAGATAGGTGCTTCTTTTAGAACTGCACCTGATTCAACTCGATCGAGAATCTCAAAACCAAGTCTTGCACCTAATCTTGCAGCAATTACTTGACCTCCGATGAGGACGCCATTCTCATTAGTCACTAGAGCGATTTTCGAAAATTCATAGGGATCTTCGATGTAGTGAACCGAACTCTTTAGTCCAACATTCTTTGCAGTAGTAGAAGAATGACCGATACAAACGATGTCTGTTCCGAAAATTCGATCATATTGCATCCGTATTGAAATATCAGAATAAAGTTTAGAGCCCCCAACTGCTGCAACACCAGCCTGCCGTCCTGCTCGAGCAGCTACACTACCTATTGGTAAGAGTAACTGCTTGTGGGTGAGTGGATCGTTCATCTCAACACAATCCCCTACAGCATATATGTCATCTTGAGACGTTTCCATTCGTTCATTGATGATGATACCGCCCAATTCACCAATTTTTAAACCGATTTGTTTAGCTAATCCAACATTAGGTTTCACTCCGGTCATGAAGATAGCCGCATCTACTTCGAGATGTTCATCTGCAAGCAAGAGACCTTCTACCTTATTGCTACCAAGCACTTTCGAAGGTTCTTCACCTTTATGGATAATCAGAGTTTTTGGTAGTCTTGAGAGCAGTTCTTCGCTCATTGGACCCTCTAGCTGACGACGCATTATACGTGAACGAATAATCAGATGGGTCATCTTGCCAAGCTCAAGAAGCCGCTCAGCAGTTTCAAGGCCACTAAAACCAGCACCAATAATTGCAACAGCATTCATATCCGATAATTGTTCCCCAATCTTATGCGTATCAGCAATTGTTTGTATTGTAAATACACCGGGTAATTCTATTCCTGGGATAGAGGGCACATTGGGTATTCCACCGGTTGCTAAAATCAGACGATCATAATCTATTCTAGAAGAACCTCGTGGTCCTTTGACATCTATCGTGTGACTGTCTGGATCGATTTTGATAACAGACGTTCCAGATAGGACATGAATCCTCTTCTTTTCCAATGCATCAAACGACCAGTCTTTGATATCAAGCTCATCAGTATCGGGAAACTCTAAAGCAAGGGAGACTCCTGGCTTTCTATGAGCCTCCTCAATCTCTTCAGTGATTATTGTGATGTTAGCCTTCGCGTCAAACATTCTGGCAGCAATGGCTGCAGATACTCCACCAGGACCGTATCCGACAATGACTATGTTCATCTCTTTACCTCTTCATTTTTTCATTCGTTTAATTGCAAATATTACGACCAATCCAGAAACAGCCGCAATTATACCTACAATGACTAGAGTATTATCCTCGATGATAAGTAGTGTTGCAAATTGCAATTGTGCTATTGTGATGGTGTTACCTTTGGCAATTGCATATACATTATATGAACCCGGGGCAAACCCAGACGGTGCAATAACAAATTTATATACACCAGCACCATAGAGCGTGAAATTCCGCCATACTCCTGAGGAATGCTCAAAACCAATCATTACTTCTGAAGCCAATTCATATCTTTCAAGAGTGATCTCTCCTGTTATCTTTTCATCAATTAGAAGACCTATTCTAATGACGGACTTATCAAGGACCGCACTAGAAAATCGTACAAAATTGCTGATAGGTCCAGATAACATGACTAGAGGAGAGATAATTGATTGACTTTCTGATGTCACATTAAACAATAGACTAGAAATATACTCAGTGAAGACAATGTCTAAATCAATACTGAGTTCAATATTGTTAGTCATTGAAATGATTGACGAGTTCAGTGAGTTGAGAACTCCATCAACAATGCTGAGACCAACAGACCTGTCTTCAACAGACGAATCCCTATCATATGTCGAAATTGCGATATGTAAATCATCACCCTCAGAATCAATTACCAAAGAGTTGATCATTGGTCTCCATGTATTAGTAAGACTGGCTTGACCAGTGGAATCAATGTAGTTCATTGTGGCGTTGTGCGTAGATATGACGACGCTTCCTCGGGTTACGTCATTAAAGCCCATGACCTTCACAAATGTAGATGTTGAATCAATCCACCAAAATCCACCCAATGTTGACACTTCATAACTAGAACCAGTCCATTCGTATATCTCTAGAATACTAGAGGTAAGATTCAATAGAATATCAGCACCATTGATACCTGTGGAAGGAGTCGAATCTGAGTCCCACTCGATGCTGAGCATATTTTCTCCTGAAAAATCACTAGGTGATGTGGTTGTGATTGAGAAGACCAAATCTCTGGTCTGCTGAAAGACTTTTACTGACCGAATATCAAGTTCAGATGCAATATCATTATCTTCTGGATCACTCACGAGTGTATCCACAACTGACCAATCAGATTGTAATGAATTCAACAGCATGGTTTCATTGAGCACATGCATTACTGAGTGCACTGCATTACATAATCCATGACCAAAATCAGCAACTGCAATATCGTGATGTGCTGCTAGCCCTCCAGCTCCGTTAACAAGCGCAGAGTAAGTTCTCCAGGAGTTATCATTTCCTTCTGCTTGGAGGATTAGAGCTAAAGTTCCTGCAACATGCGGACACGCCATACTTGTACCGTCTTTTTGAGCCCAGAGACTGCTTAGACTATTTCGTGCAGCTGTAATTGATACACCAGGTGCAGCAATATTAGGTTTCATAGCTCCATCGATTCTAGGTCCCTTACTTGATGATGACGTGATGCTCTTCGTCGTTTCAGAATAAGATGATACAGCAAATGCAAAGTCAGATGTGGCTGGCGAACTTATTGTGTGGAAGTTGTCAGTCTGGTTGAAAAACTCCAGGTAAGAGGTTTCCCAATAACCATCCCAAGCATAACAATCGACCATAATATTGGCACCAGAAGGATTTTCTATAATCACATCCCATGTTCCGTCCATCCAGTCATGATCTGATGTAGAAACCTGTACAATCACATTATTCATTCCTCTGGGACTAGTTTCGCAGAAGACATAGGCAGAGAGTGTTTCTTCTGCAAGTGCAAATGCATTTCCAACAATCTCAGAATATGTTCCAAGAATGATAGGCTCACCAGCGGGAGGAGATAAAATGATATTTTCATCCAGATCTGATGAATGCCAGAGAAGACTCAGATAGGAGTATTGCTCCTCATTATCGACATCGAGTAGAACTGCACTACTTCCACTAGAGGGTACACTAAATCGCGCATGTTTATTTTTACCTCCAAGATTTCCAGCTGCAGCTGTTGATAATACGCCATGTTTTAGAAATGCTTCAGTGACAGCCAGATCTTCGGGGTCGGTACCATCAAGAAACCCAAGATAAGAAGAAAATGACATATTGATGACATCTGCATCATTTTCAACTGCAAAACTAATTCCATCAATAATGTCCGCAGAAGTAAGTGGACTTCGAATAATAATCAGGTCAGCCCCAGGAGCTACTCCAACAAATGAAGTCATTCCAATTTGCCCTCCTGCAATAGTAGATGCAACATGAGTTCCATGACCACTATTGTTGGAATCTCCAATCGATACAGCTTGAGTGAGATTCACACCACGCACATAAACTACAGATGAAAACTGATCATAAAGTACCGATACTTTCGAGATGTTCAGAATGACTGCTTTATCAGTCACTAAGTCAATGAACCCATCATCATCTGCATCAAAGCCACCAATCCAGCGATCACCATTTGCATAGTTAAACCCACTAACCCCATCTACATTGAGGTACATATAATTTGATGCATATTCGAAAAAGCCACCACTTAATGCACCTGTTGCGCGAATCGGTCCTTCATTGATATCTGCGATTCCATTACCGTTCAGATCAATATAGTAATCCGATTCTAGTTCTAGGAAATCAAATTCTGCGTCATAAGCACGCCAGAATGATGGGTGGAGCCAATGCGCTCCAGTATCAATGACAGCCACCGTAACCCCAGAACCATCAATACTCTGGTCATCTCGTTGAAGATTGTTCCAAACATCATCAGCACGGATTTCTGGAACAGATGAGATTAGAGACGGAATATATTGTTTGTTAGCTGATGTAGCTCGAATGAGGCCCATACTGGTAATATCAATGAAACTGTTTGAATTTCGAATAATAGCTGAGTAGATTCTTCCTACATTGATAACAGAGGAACCGCGTCGAACGAATTCTATCCCTGCAGCCTCAACTTGACATATCTCAGATTCAGAAAGTTCATTAGAAAATTCCAAGAGCGCGCTTGAACCAGATTCCTGATTTGCCATGATGTCCATCTTAAGTCTAGTTTCTATCAATGAAGATGGCTCAACAAGCTCGGAAGGACCAGACGTGATTGTCACTGTGATATTTGAGCCTGTTATTGTTGACAACAGTAATATTGTTAGTAGTAAGCAATGGCGATACATCGATGTCCCTCGGCTTGACTGTTCTCTCAATTCTTGACCACACCTTGATATGCTTTACCTTTAGGATAAAATGGGGAATAATTGGTTATGTTATGATTTTAGGTGAATAGATGCGATACATGTCCTCATTCATTTTTTTTTATTCTGAACAAAGACACGCTCAATGACCAAAACAACCAATACGATATTTGATTAAAAGAAAAGACAGTAAAAAAACGAGTAAGAAACATGTGATTACAAGGTTTGAAGGATGTGGTGAAGATGAAAGAATTGCTAATACATTGGAGATAGTAGTTGGTATGTATTTTAATAATGGATTACTCTTGTTTATGGAGAAAGAACAATGACATCTGTCGAAGATATTCTGAAAATTCTTCAAAATGGAGAGAGTCGACATACAGAATTCAAGCGTAGACTTACTAAGACAGATTTAAAGAAAGAGAGGCGTGAAAGGCTTGTTACGAGAATAAAGTACATGACATGTGAGAATCCGTTTGAGGGTCTCTTTCTCATCGGTATTGAAGACATAGGAGGGGAAAAGTGGGATATTCATGGTATTTCTGAATCCAGTCTTAAGACAGCTGAGGGGATTCTCAATGAACTCTGTGAAGAAGCTTCAGTTGAGATAGTGGAAGAAGAACGCGTTGAAACTCCAAAGGGATTTGTTGGAATCTATCTTTTGAAACGATTGGCGACACCAGAAATAAAAGAAACCTGCTCTGTGAACATTGCAGGGCGTGTCAACTCAGGCAAATCAAGTTTGATCGGAGCATTAGTAACAGGTAGACCAGATGATGGGAAAGGGAGTGCTAGATCATTTCTCCTCACACATCCACAGGAAATCACTAGAGGGCAGACTGCAGATATTCATCTCAGTTTTATGGGATTTGATGGACAGGGGCAAGTGCTCCATTTGGAAAATCCTCTAAGCAAAGAAGAGTCTGCTCGCATACTAGACCAATCAGAGAGAATAGTCACATTTTTCGATGCACCTGGTCATCGTGAATATAGTAAAACTATGATTCGAAGTATACTCGGAGCAGATGCACAATACGGTCTTGTGCTGGTTCCGGGTCCTGAAGAATCATATCTTATTGCTCAGGAAGAAGAAAGAACTGGAATCCCCAGACTAGATGAAATAACGAGAGAGCATCTGATATTGATGGCAAATCAACAGGCCCCTTTTTTGGTTGTCATTTCTAAAATCGACAAGACGAGACCAGATGAATTGGATCTTGTGTTTAACGTGCTTCGAAAGAGCCTAAAAGATATTGGCAAGATACCAATATTTGTAAGATCACTTGATGATGTCTACCCAGTGGTCAAGGAAATTAGTCATGGAGTCATCGTCCCAGTGCTACCAATGTCAGCGCTTGATCTAGAATCATTGAAGGTACTGATAGAACTTCTGAAGAGCGTACCGTCCAATTCAAAAACCAAAACCCTCACAGATTCAGCACGAGCATATGTTGATAAAGTGTACAGAGGTATTAAAGGAACAAATGTTGTTGTCACGGGCACAGTAAAATCAGGCGTATTCAAACAGGGTCAAAATGTCTTAGTTGGACCTGATAAAAACAAGATATTTCATGAGGGGCGATTGTTCAGCATTGAGATGTTTAAAAGTCGAATCAGTACTGTGAAAGCAGGAGACTTGTTCGGGTTTGATATAAAAGATGTTGACAAACACATTATCCGACGAGGGCAAATTATAACTGACCCTCATGAGAGAATAAGAAGCTGTAAAGAATTCGAAGCCAACATTGTAGTGACTCGACATCCCACTAAAATTTCTGTTGGGTACTCACCCGTCTTACAAGCACATACTATTCAACAGACAGTAATCTTGAAGAAAATTTACGATGCGGAATATCTTAGTGTTGGAGATTTTGCGCGAGTGAGGTTAGAATTCCTAATGGCTCCGGAAGCAATAGGAGTCGAAGACAAAATCGTTTTGCGAGAAGCAAATACAAGAGCAATAGGAACTGTCGTTGAAATATTAAACTAGAATTGATGTTTTATTGAATCATGCTATCAGTATCTGAAAACAAAATCTCATCTCGAAGAAGGCGTCTTGTGGATTTCACAGAGATTATTGGATACAATTCAACATTAGTGTCCTTAATGGATGAGATGAGGGGTTTTCTCCAACTAGTGGGAGAACTTACAACTGCACAAGCAACATCTTGAGAAACAAACATTGTAGCTTCAAGAGACCCTTGTATTAGCTCGTTCAATTCTTCGTGGGGGCCACGAAGAAGAAATTCTTGCTCGATACCAAGGTGATAAAATTCAGGTAGAAACACAATATGCCCTTTCTGAACAAGATTGTTAACTATCATTGGAGAACCAATAAGTGTATTCGATAATATGTCAAGCTCACCGAGAGTTAGACGATCCAAAATAGCACGTTCTTTGACATCGATGCTTCGATTATCATCTATTGTCAAAGTAGCTTTGTATGTTCCTCTAACAGATGAGCTCTTACCAACTGTCTTCAAAGCTCGTCTTACTATGTCCCGACCATGAGATATTAGACCTCCAGAAGATGGGTAGATATCGTTAATATTCAACCAGTATTCAATCGAAGTTATTCGTTCAGTTCCAGAAGTGCCAATTTGTAAATATTCACTTCTCCGCCCCATATTATATTGCACTTCAGCCCAGGACGCAGGATTCGTAGAATCAGCAGTTGCAATGTTAAGTGATATCCCTAGAACAGAGGGATCACAGAGAACTCTTGGTGCTAGATGAACCGAGTCGAGTGAATAACGCATTTTTTCTAATTGTCGTGGATTTGATAGAGTCTTACAGAAACCTTCAATCACATGAAAATCTTGAGTACTAAGATGAATTATGTATGAATCATGAACCACTGTAATGATCTCTTTCAAAATATTGTAATCTAGATCGCTTGTTGCTTCATTTAGGATAGTTTTCAACCAACCAAAGCTATCTGAGCCATATGTTGATTGATGTTTCGTAAAGTGAGTAACTAATGAAAACCAATCTGTGTTCAAACTATTCTTTCGCCATTCTTGCAACCATAATTTCCTGACAGGTTCTTTCAGTAGTGATACACCAATTGCGTTTCCGATTGAGCATGCTGCTTGAGATGACCATCTTGATTTGTCGAGATGAACTAGAAACCCTGTTCGAAGCAAAAGTCCTTCAAGCCAGTTTTGAGAGAGTGAATGTTCCTCAAAGATGAATTCACTATCATCATTAAACTGAAAACCAAAACGCTGTGATTTTTCCGAAATGTTAGACTTTGTCACAAAAATATCAGGAAAGGTGGGTTCTTTTGTTGCGAGAAATCGTGAAACCTTACGGATGGCTTTACCAAGTGCGTTTCGAAGCTCCTGTGTTGCTTCAATTCGAAGTTCTTCTGGAGTGAGAGGCTTTGTCTTCTCAAATTTTACAACAAGCTTTGAACTCTTTCTTATCGTGTGATAAGCATCTGGTTCAAGATTTTCTCCAATGACCATGACTCCTGCAGCATTAAAGAAATAGACACGAACCCGATCTAGTGAAATTATTGCTACAAGAAACAATATACCTTTTAGTTGTTGGAAATATTTCCGTATCACTGCAGCTTTGACTCGCAATACCTCAACGGATTTTGCTCCACTCTCCTTAAACTGTTGCTCTCCAAATGCTGCTATAGTTTTAGGTATATCTCTCGAACTCTTTGACATGCAACACACCTCTTTAGATTGTTGTATCATTCTAAGATAAAGATAAGGACAAATGATGCCAGATGCAACAGCTTTAATTCCTTTTACTATTCATCAATCAAGATTTAGAATGCTACAATTTGATATGACATTGATTGCGATTTGGTATATAGTACCATTGAGCCTCCTTTTTCTTAGAGCAGCCTATGCAGGATACAAGACAAAACGAAAAAAGAACGAGCTCAAACGTGTAGAAGAGAAATCTACACCTTTTACTAGTAAACTTTAGAATCGTCCTAATTATTAACAGAATCTGTTTCAGGGTACATCGGAAGCAAGATGTCCCGTGTGGGTGTTGTATTCATGACAATATCCAAAGTTTCATCATTCCTCATGAGAATACAACCAAGAAATTCGTATTCATATTTATCAAGTCGAATATTTACTCCACGTCTTGGAATTTGGGTAAGAAGAAGAATGATAGAAAAGTTCCCCCTTGGTAATTGATTCAAAATTCCTCGTTTCATATCAGGTTCAAGCTCACCTTCAAGCTGTCGTGTCATGATACCTCTTTCAATGAAGTTGTAACGAATCCTCTCAAAATCGCCGCTAGAACTTTTCTTGGGACGAATAAATGAGATAGAGTACCCTAACCGTTTCAAAGAATTATAACCAATCAGAGTTCTGAAGAGTGGTGGTGATAATACGTCCAACTCGACTTTTCTGAGTTCGATAACATCGTCATCTCTTCGTACTTTGAGGTTCATTTACTTCACATTTCCAAGTCTATCTTATTTGAGGATATTACGAACATACTCCTATGTAAAGGATTCTGAATAATCATTCCGCAATTACACGTTCTATAAGTAAAAGAGCTATTTTAATGTCAACCTCGTTTACTAACATCCGATAATTCAAAGCAGTTCGTTTGCCCTCCTAAATTCTAATACCAAAATCGAACTGAGTTCAGGATCACTTTTCTTTGCTCCAAGTGGAATCCACCCACCATCGCTATTTTGAGCCTGAATAATCAACTCGATTCCATTCTCGAGTATTTCTTTCTCTCGTTCAGTTTGCGGCTTTCCAAATGCGGTCAGGTCAGCCATATCGAAGATGGATTTTGATTTCAAACATTCTGAGAGGTGTTGTAACAACGCAGCTCTACCGCTAACATACACTTTATTGTCTTCAGGTACACCAATAGTTTTCAGTCCATGAAGAATGTTACCAGTTGCGAGAGGATCAGAGATATTTCGATCAATAAAATCAGGCCAATGGCCATCTTCATACTGAGAATGAAGTAAGAAATCCCGAGCACGTTTCAATCGATCTTCTTCAGCGTAATTTACAAGAGATAATGCTTCGAGTGCTTTACCAGTTAACCAAGTGATGCTCTTTCCAACTGGATACCAATCTCTACCAATTCCGCCCCATTTATCTTCAATATAGGGATCGAGTAATAAAGATTCAGCGAAACCACCATCATTTTTCTGACGTGTGACAAGAAAAGATGACATTCCATCAATCAGGTCTTTATATTTGTCTTTGAACTTGACGAGCAAAGTTAGCAACTCTGCAGTCTCTTTTACAGAACTTGGCGCACCTCTCCTAAAACCAAAGGGGATGCCACCATCAGAATTTTGGATTGTCTTCAGCTCATTCATGATTTCATCCTGAAGAGCAGGTGGGATTTTGTTGTCAGCATTAATCAATCGCACTTTGTCAGCGATGTTTCCGTTCGATAATAAGAAGCTCTGATAATCGTAATGAAGTTCATGTCCCATCTTTGTTAGGTCCTCCTTTGAAGGATTGAACAATCCCATAAAAAACGAGATTGTAAAATGAGTTAAGATAACATTCAGATTTACCTTTAATTGCTAGATATATTACGGATTACTTGATATTAAAGATATCAGTGTGTCAATCCTCACCATCTATCTCAAAATATTCCAAAATTTCTTTTCGTCGTTCACGTCGCTCATCTTCGGTCATTTCATCTGATTGACGAGATTCCTCTTCAACGACAACTATCTTTTCTCGTGGAGAATGTTTAATCCTATACTCAACCTTGTAAGCTGGGTCAGCTTTAATGGACTTCTCATGCCCACATTCACGACACTTTAGAACAGGATTCTTTTGGTCATCATCTTTTTTTGGGAGCATCAAAGCACCACATTTCTCACAGAATTCCAAGTATATTTCTCCCCTATGGATTTAGGTTCTCGCGTACGGCACGGGTCTTCATTTAAGTTTGACGATTAAGCCTTCGTAGGTTATACGTGAAATCAAATAAAGTTGTAGACTGAAGGAAAGACTTATGATAACGGTGTTTTGTGCACGGCTCTCAGTATAAACTATAACTATAGAGTGATGTGAAGAAGGAAGAGATTACTATGGTGCGAATTAAACCATTTCGAGCATATCGGTTTGTCGAGTCAAAAGTAGGTAAATTGGAACATGTTGTAACTCCGCCCTATGACATAATCAAAGGTGCAAAGGTTGACGAATTACAAGGATTGTCTAAATACAACATGGCTTGGATTATAAAAAATAAACCTAGAGATGATGATACTGCTGATAATAACCAGTATACAAGAGCTAGAAATCACTTCAATGAGTGGATTGCAGAAGGAGTGCTCAAACAGGATGAAACAGAATCATACTATGTCTATGGTCAGGACTTCGAAATAAGTGGGAAGAAACTCTTTCGATTTGGTTTCATCGGACTCATCGAGTTAGAAGACTTTGCCAAAGTTGCCCCGAGTTCAGGTCAATTCTCAGGGGTGTTACAACATGAAGAAACACTTCCTAAAGATATCGTTGATAGATTGAGTCTTTGTAGAAGTGCAATGGCACATTTTGGGCAAATCTTTGTCATCTATCCAGATCATGAAGGAAGTGTTGATAGCATTCTCAAGAAGAATATGAAGAAAGATCCTATTGCGGATGTTAGTGACTCTGAAGGAGTACGACATCGAATTTGGTTAGTTGATGATAAGAATGATGTTGCTAAAATATCAGAAAACATGCTAGATAAGTATGTCATCATTGCTGATGGACATCATAGGTACAAAACCGCTCTCACACTCTCAAGCGAAAACCCGGACTTGGAAACAGCCAGATTCAGAATGCTTACATTTGTAAATATCTCAAATCCAGGTCTTGTTGTTCTACCTACACATAGACTTGTCCAGAATCTTGAGATATTTTCGAAAGAAAAACTTGTAGAAGAAATCAAACATTATTTTGACCTCGAAGTGTTTGATAACAAAGATCAAATGTTCGACCTTATGGACAAGATGTTCAAAGAAGGAAGACATGCATTTGGTCTGTTCATGAATGATGATAAATTCTATTCATTTACATTACGTGATAATAGAATAATGGACGAGATTTTGCCAGATAAATCGTCAGAATTAAGGCGACTTGATGTCACAATACTCCATTCTCTCGTTCTTGATAAAATACTTGGAATAGACAAAGAGAAATTACTTCAGGGAACTATGAAGGGTGGCGGCTTCGTGGTCTACATCAAGGGCATAGGAGATGCAGTGGACGAGTCAATTAACACTGTTAAGGAAAGTGCACAAGCCGTCTTCTTTATGAACCCGACACGCATTCAGGAAGTCGAGGCAGTTTCAAAGAATTTTGAAGTCATGCCTCAAAAAAGCACATTCTTCCACCCAAAGATCTGGACAGGATTCACAATTAACAAATTACGGTGAGTAAAATGACAAAAAGAGTTTACAACTTTTACCCAGGCCCCGCAACCCTACCTCTCCCCGTACTTCAAAGAGCCAAGGATGAGTTATTGGACTTTGCAGGAACTGGAATGTCTGTAATGGAAATATCACATCGTTCCAAAGAATGGGAAAAAGTCATGTTGGAGGCCGATGGTCTTGTAAGAGAAATCATGGGCGTACCTTCTGACTACAAAGTGATGTGGCTTGGAGGAGGAGCATCAACTCAATTTCTTATGGTTCCAGTTAACCTTCAAGTCACGGGAAAACCTATGGAATATGTGAATACTGGAGGTTGGTCAAAGAAAGCCATCAAAGAAGCAGGATTCTACGGCGATGTCAAAGTCATTGCATCTTCAGAGGACGAAAACTTCAGTTATATTCCGAAACATGTGGCTTTTAGTGATAATGCGGCCTACGGTCATATTACAAGTAACAACACACTCTATGGAACTGAATGGCATAATTGGCCAAAAGTACCATCTGACGTACCACTAATCTGTGACATGTCATCAGATCTAATGGCAAAGAAAATTGATGTCAAGGACTTTGGAGTTATCTATGCAGGAGCACAGAAAAACCTTGGTCCTGCTGGTGTCACATTGATTATTGCACGTGAAGATCTGCTAAACCGAGTGCCTGAAAAGACACCTACTATGTTAAAATGGATGACTCATGCGAAAGATTCAATGTACAATACACCTCCTGTGTTTGCCATCTACATGGCAAAACTATCCCTTGAATATCTTAAGGAAATAGGAGGCGTAAAAGAGATTGAGAAACGTAATCGTGAGAAAGCGAAGATCCTCTATGATGTGATTGACAAATCTGACGGATTTTACAAAGGTCATGCTAAACCTGATTCTCGTTCTCTGATGAATGTTACTTTCACAATGACAACACCTGAACTTGAAGAGAAATGCAATGCAGAAGCAGTCCCGCACAATCTAATTGGTTTGAAGGGACATCGCTCCGTTGGTGGGATGCGAGCTTCAATCTATAATGCAATGCCTCTTGAAGGCGTTAAGAAACTTGCAGAATTTCTGAAGGACTTTCAAGCAAGAAATCAATAATCAAGTAGGAGGGATTACCCCTCCACTCTCTCTTTTTCTTAAAGTTATACTTTCTTTTTACGTGTGAATTTAGATACAGCATTCTCTAGTTCCTTTATCATTAGAGGAACGTCAATATCATTCATAAGGCCTTTGTAGGTTCGACGCATACGGACACCACTTACATTCACATCAATATTTCGCATTCCACGCTCACCAAAAAATGTCTTGAGAGATGAGGCAATTGGGATCAAAACACCACCAGGTAATCTACTAGAGAGGTATTCAGCACAACAACCACAATTGATAATGATAATTGTGTTCTCATTATCTGTGAGTACCTCAACAGGCATCTCTCTTTTTGAACCAAGTTTTAAGGTGAACTCACCGAGCTGTCTCATAATACTGCCCCATGGATTTTATCGAGGTCACTTTGGCAACGTGTGATGTACATATAAGACCTGCTCAGACTGCAAGTCCATTGGCTTGTTTTAACATATCATATGGTCAAATGGTTTACGGTATCATTTTGCACGCTTCCGACTGATAATAATACAGACTACCACAAAGGCAAGTACTCCTGAGAGTAATAGAACAAGTCGTAATAGATCAGGACTTAATTCGGTAGTTGTTGTGGTTGTAGTAGTGGTTGTTGTTGTAGTCGTAATGGTTGTCGTTGTAGTCGTAGTCGTAGTAGTTGTCGTTGTAGTCGTAGTAGTTGTCGTTGTAGTAGATTCCTGAACAGTATAACTTTGAGGACTAACAGATGCCCAATTACCAGCAGAATCATTTGCTAAGATCCAGTATTGTACTTCAGTTCCGGCAGGAAAAGCTGGAATTACTCCTTGATATTCGCTCACATTCCAACTCATTGTAACATTGATGTTGGTTGATCCATTATAATATGAGAGAATGACAGTATCAACACCAGATGGATCTGAAACATCAACTGTGATCGTGACTAGATCTTCTGGATAGACTGTCACTGGACTTCGTACTAGATTCTGAATAGATGGACCTTCTACATCATCAATCAATGAATGTACTGCAGCACTTACATCAAGCTTTCCATGACCCCATGTATTAGAGGGTGTACTGCCTGTAAATGCGTCCTCGCGAGCAGTTATCTGGATGATTTGCTGAATTTGATTTCCAATGGTTGAATTGACTTGTAACAAGATTGCGGCACATCCTGCAACATGCGGACCGGATGCACTTGTGCCACTGAACAGACGATAGCTCCCAAACTGTTTATTGAATGGAAGCGCGCCCCAAGCGTTGAACCACGGGGACCAGACAGAGCCATCGGCGTAGTCCGATATGATATCGTAACCACCTGGTGCAGCCACACCCTGTTTTAGAACGCCATCAATACGAGGACCTATTGATGAAAAGCTAGCAATATCACCAATAGTACCTCCACCAACAAGATTTCGAGTATGATAGCTTGCAACACTAATTGTCAGATCAGCCGTGGAAGGCCAACAAATCTCATAATCATCGGAAACATCACTCATCCAAATGCATCCACCAGTCCAACTACTCTGGTCGTCAGAGATGTATGCATGAAATTCAGTAGGTTCTGGGGATGTGATATTGAGTACATGCCATGGAGGAACATTAGTAGTTGGTAGATTACCATGAATCCATATCCCTAGCATACTAGTTCCTCTTGATGAGGATGATATGAATGACTCTACAACATAATTAGGCGTGGGTGGTTCAGCGAAGAAATTGAGGTATCCAATTCCAGGGGTCAAATCAAATACAGCAGGTGGGAGACCAAATGATGCTTGATCCATTACCAGTTGAAAATCACAGAGCGCGAAATCTGTTGTATCTACGGATAAAACAGTGATGTAGACATTATTTATGTCTTCAAGAACATATGTCCCATCAGGTGGAGGAATACTAAAGTCTACAAGGTATGGAATGGCAGGAGCAGTCATGAACTTTGCATGTTTCATTTTTCCTCCAAGGTTCCCACTAGGGGATATTACGGGAATGCCATATGCAACTAATTCGTCAATCATCTGCTCTGCCAATGAACTACCATCGAGATATTCATATGTCCAGGAACCGATTTCAGTGAGAATTACATCAGCACCTGTATTGTTTGCAATTGCTAGACCCTCTTCTATAGAGAGCCAAGTATTGGGATCTCCAATCACACGAATCATCATCAACTCAGCATCGGGAGCAACACCAACGTATTGTCTATAACCTAGTTGACCTCCAAGCAGGATTCCTGCAACAGCAGTTCCGTGACCACCTCCATAAAGGCTATCATCTTTATGTGAACTAATTGTGAGATTTACTCCACGTACCCATGATTGCAGTTTGGGCGAAGGAGTACCATCCATTTCGAAGATATATTGTGTCTTTGGAGTCTCTAACATAATCAAAGGTTCACCAAGGTCAAGAAGATTATTCTCATTTGTATCATTAACAACAAAGAATGGCTCCCCTAAATCTGGAATCCCATTTTGTGTGATAGTATCAGCCCAAATCCAATCATAAGAAACATCGAATATACCATTGTTATTAATGTCAAGTGCGTAGAGAACCTCATCAGCTGCAATAGCTCCATCGGAATCAAGATCAACACCATCTGTTCCATTATCGAACTGTGCATTAGGAGGACCATTATCCAACCATTGATATGAAGCACCATCAGCAAACCAGAGGTCTGGGTGACGCCAATCTACTCCTGAATCCAAATCAGCAATTAGTAAGCCTTGACCAGTCAGGTTTCGATCATACGTATCAAGAATTTGCCACACATCATCAGCATTGATTTCAGGTATTGAGATATCTCTGGTAGACTCTAGAAGATTAGCATGCGTCTGCACAGCAATTTGTGCGACAATATTGATATCTAACAACGCTGTAAGACTCTCAGGAGAACCATCTAGAAGATAATAAGGTCCAACATGACTCAATATCGGATTACCCAGACTAAATTCTAGATTGAGATTCTCAAGAATATCCAAAACAGATGTTGTCAGACCTTTCTTGAATTTTACTACAACGGGAATGATTTCACCATATAATTCAGTTAGACTATTGAAATCTAAAGGCGATACGATGATAGAGTCATCAAATTGACTTTCATTTTGAGATGAATTAGGAAAGATACTTGGGATGCATGCAAGTAGCAAACACATCACAAGTAGCGTGCTTAAAATTTTATTATTCACAAGGTCATCCTCCAATCATTTCTATGGGTTTTGGAAATGTCCACGCAGAACAATTACTTTCCGAAAATATGTATGATTCCATTAACCTATTAATTTATTCAATTTCAAATCAAATTTAGGATTTTGAACTTATGATATTAGAGTCGTCTTCAGAGTCATCAACAGAGTGATGTAACTTGTCGTAGGTTGGTATTTTTTCGGGAGTTATATTGACTGGTGCATAGAAGTCTGATTCTTCATCCTCTCGGGAAATTTTCTGCCCTTCATAAAGAGAAGTACCAGCGCTAACAAGATATGAAACTGAGATACAAATTACTAGAGGGATTACAAGATCAAAGGATAGACTCATTTCAAGCATCATAATTGTAGTTGCGACAGGCGTATTTGTATTTGCAGCAAGCACTGCACCCATGCCTAATACAATGAAGGCAGGGATATTCTCTGGAAAGAATATCTCTCCGAACAATGAACCGAGCATTGCACCTACAAATAGTGAAGATGCGAGGACTCCACCAGACACCCTTCCTGCCACGACAAAGGAGGAGGCAAACAATTTACCAAAAAGAAGGATGACGACAATCATGATAGGTTGTGGATTTTCTGCTAGATTGTTAATGACATCATAACCCATTCCAGCTATGGTCATTGTTGGGTCTGCAACAAGTGCAACAAAAAAGATCACAATACAAGCAAGAAACGAACCAAAAATGGGATCGGCCCAATCAGGGAGTTTCACTGTGAAGAAATTACGAGTTGCCATTAATGTGACTGCAAAAAGGATTGAAACAAGTCCTGCAATAATACCAAAGAAGACCAATAACGGCGTGACTGACAAGGTGTATTCAAATACTGCTTCGAATGTAAAGAGGGGAGTTGTACCATTTTGGGTAACTAACGAATAGACACCACTAAACACAATGAACGAAGTAAGAGCAGCAATCACAGTCGGAACGAAATATCCAAGTCTTGCGTCTCGTTTGTAAGGAGCCTCTGTTGCAAAGAGGGCACCACCAAGAGGTGCCTTATAGATACCGGCTGTAGCTGCCGCAGAACCCATCATAAGGAAGACACGTAGATGTGCATCTTCAGTAAATCCTAGCCTTCTTCCTATATGATTGCCTAATCCAGCTCCTATCAATACCGCAGGTCCTTCTCGACCAACGGGGTTTCCGGACCCAATAGATACCGAGGTGGCAACTAATTTAGTTAGAGTAGTTCCACGGGCAAGTCCACTGGGTTTATGGGTCATCTCAATTGCTTTTGATATACCACTCCCCTGAATCTCACGGCGACCAAAATAAATCAAAATTCCAGAGAAAGCTCCTCCGATCATTGGTGCGAGATACATAGGAAGTGGAGAAAACAGTATAGTAGTTCCTTCGATAAGTAATTGGAACATAACCATGTAGATTCCACAGACAAGTCCAACTAGGATTGACGCAGGTACATATAGTCGATAGAACCGAGAGAAATGTGATATATGAAATAATTCCTTAAGAGGTAGAACATTTTCTACCGAATCTTCAGTAGCTTTTTCTGTCAAATCTCTCACACTGTAACCTAACTCTAATTCACTATGGATAAGGCTAATATCAGCAAACTTATGACTTTCTAGTAGCTTTTTGAAGCTGGTGATGACACCTTGACAAGAGAGAAATCATCCGATTTGAAGGACTCCAACAAGAGCAATGATCTTACTCTGGAGGAAGTCCAAGATCGTCTTGATGAGATCTCAAACAGACTTGCCAGGCTTGAATATTTAATAGAGAGAGTTGGACCAGGCATAGAAGAAGTGAGATCGTCTGCTAAAGTCATTCGAGAAGGTTTCGAATTCTATGATGGTCTAGTCAGACTTATGGGCAAATTCACAAAAGCAGAGAGGCTTGAGTCCCGATTTGGTGACCTAAAGAAGGATGATATTAGTTGGAGGATAATTCAAGTTCTCGACAATTCTTCCCGTCCATTGAATATCAGCCAAATAACAGCTGCAGTAAGAGCAGAAAGAGGAACTGCTTCAAGAAGAATTGTCCGTGAACGAGTCAACGAATTAGTCCAGAGGAAGATCTTGCAAGTTATAGAAGATGAAGATGAGAGAGCGCGTTACTTCGATCTTGTAAGAGATTAATGGATCAATTTTTCACTCTTGTAGAATCCAACTGGTCACTTTTTTCCACATAGTATATAGAAAGTGACCACCCAATACTATACATGGTGATTAATGCGATGAGCAATGAATACTCTGATGATGAACCTAGGAAAAAGAAAAGAAGTGGTTCTAGCGATGTTGATGAACTTAGAGAAGTAGCAGAAGTGCTACCAGACTTATTTGGAGCTTTGAACGAATCAATTCCAAAACTGATCTCAGGCCTCATTGGCAGTATCTATAGTCCTGAAGCAGCAGGGAATATGGCAAAAGGAATTGGTCAATTCTATAACAATCTAATTGCTGAAGGATTACCAGAAGATGTTGCTCTTGAGATGACGAAAAAATTCGTGAGTACACTTGATTTTGGCAAATTCATCAACATGGTGAGTAACGAGTCATCAACCTCTTTTAGCAAACGAAAGAAGAAACATCATGATCGTGATGAATTCGATGAAGAAGATGAGGAGTTCGATGAGGAGTTCGACTAGAATTGGGAAGAATCTGGTCAATTGGAACAATCATCGTGACAGCAATTGGTAGTGGAACAAAGCTGCTTACGAAAACATGGTGGTCAATACGTAAAGGTCGCAAAGAAGTGAAGAAAGCAGCTCGAGAGTTCTACAAGGTCCTCAGATCTAATGGAATTCCAGAAGAAGAAGCAAAAGAGATTACTCTTGCCTATGCAAAACCAGCATGGGAGATGTTAAGTATCACTAACATGATTAAAATGGCTACGGAGATGAGCAATAACGATTCATCTCCATCAATCTCTATTTAACAACAAGTACAGCACAAGGAGCCTTGCGTACTACTCGTTCTGTGGCACTTCCAAGAGATCCACGAGCAGCGCTAGTGACCCCACTAGAACCCATGACTATGACATCAACCTTCTTTTGATAGGCAATGTCGATTATTTTATCTGATGGAAGACCCTGTTCGAGTATCAATTCGACTTCAAGATCAAATTCAGATGCTGCATTCTTATACCCTTCTAACAATCGTTCACCATTGACCATGTATCGTGTAAGTACCTCTAATGAATCTGCATCTGACATTGTAGCAATCTGTTGGACCATTCCGATGTTGATAACATGAAGGATGAAGATTTTTCCCTTTGTTATCTCCGCTAATTCATATGCAACCGTAGCAGCTCTTGCAGTACCCTCACTTCCATCAACAGGAAGAAGAATTTTCTTTGTTCTCCAAAACAATCTATCTGGTGATTGATAAAGTATTTCTTCCATGGATATACTATAGAGAGCATTCCAATTAAAACTTCGGAACAAGATTATTTGACAACAAGGACAGGTATGTCAACAGCATACATGACCCTCTCAACTGAACTACCGAGTCCAGAGCGACTTCCACCACCAGTGGCGCCTCTAGCTCCGATGACTATGAGGTCAACATGCTTCTCAATCACTTGAGCCACGATTCGTTCAGGAGGAGACCCACGTTCTAGTATTAGTTCAATATCCAATCCATAATCCTTTGACGCCTCTCGTACGCCTTCTAACAATTTTTCTCCTTTTGCAGCATATCTTAGCAGAATTTCATCTGCATCGCCATCAGACATCAAAGCAACTTGTTTCACAATTGGAATCGGAACAACATGAATGATGAATAATTTTGATTTCGTCATCTGTGCAACTTCAAATGCAACGGTTGCAGCGCGAGCTGAACCCTCACTTCCATCAACTGCAAGTAGAATCCTCTTAGCACGACAAAAAATATGACCAGGTTCGCAATAACTGATATTATCCATAGAGAAGAATTACTTTTCTTCATAGATATGAATTTTCATTCTGGCCAAAATCTAGTGCTAACGTTAATATTGTTCTGTTTATCAGAAATCATCATTAAATTACCTTTCATCAGGAGGAAGAGACACGTGACAAGTGTTGATCTTATTGATTATCAAAAGAAAAAGAAATATCCGAGTCATAAAGGTGCAATCGCGGGACTTCTAATAGTCTTTGGTGGATTCATAGGTCTCGGGAGTTATGCGCTATGGAACTTATGGATTCAATACCAACCTGAAATAACAGCTATCATCTCACTCCTATCTCCAACTATTGCAGATAATCTCTGGTTACTTGTTGCAGGGCTCGCTGCAATCATTGGGTTGAGTGTCCTCTTAGCATTAGGTGCATCAGTTGCAGCCAGACGTTTAGGAGGTGCATTAATCTACATTGGAGCAGGAATAATGAATTTTCTAACGTGGGGTATCGTTATCTTCTTGGTCATTACTGGAGCTATTCCACTCGCATCATTAAGTACAGCATGGCCAATAATGATTCCAGGTTTGTTTACTCTCCTAATTACTATATTACTATTCACAGTATTTAGGGATAGAGTACGGAGAGCTGGTGAGATAATCAAGTTGACCGGACAGGTCACACTTGATGAAAAAGGAACATTCGTACCACCTCTATTGACCATGGTGTTTACATTAGTATCGGCTTTGCTATTTACTGGGATTCTAGTCTATTTCATGCCTCAGGTTCTTGATCCGAATCATGAATTTGTTCTTGAAACAGACTGGGGCTATATTATAGGTATTGTAGTTTTTCTATTTACCACGATATTCTTCTATAATTTTGCCTATGCTACTACATCAGGGATTACATACATCTACATGCGTGGTGAGGACCCTTCACTAGGTGATGGTGTCAAGGCATCACTTGGAGTTGTTGGAGGACTTGTTGCTCTAAGTATAATGTCAGTCATTGTAGTCATAGTTCAAATGTTGATACGAGCAGTTACTAGAAAATCAGGTGCAGTCGGTAGAGGCGCTGGTGCGGCAGCTTCAGGAATTATTGGATGGGTATGGATGCTTGTGAATTATTTCACAATTCCAGCAATGGTTGCTGAGGAACTTGGGGCAACTAAAGCAATTAAACGAAGTGCAGGATTGGTTCGTAAGAACTTTGTTGATGTGATGATAAAGGAGACCGGTGTCCGTTGGGGATTTGGCGTTCTAGCGTTCATGATGTTCATTGGGTTTGGTCTCTTTGGTGCACTCTTCGGTTGGATTTGGTCTAGCGGCGATATTTTCATGACATTCATTATAGCAATCGTCTTCACAGTTTTCGCAGCAATTCCAAGTACCTTGGTATTAAGAACATTTGACATCGTCTATGTTACACTGCTCTATGTGTTCATTCGTCGAAAGGAAGGCGACATAACTGGCAAGGTAGCAATTCCAGCCTCAATGAATGCAGAGCTTGATCGTGCATATAACAAGGCTCAAAAAAGTGAATAGAGAATTTGAAGTGTGATGATCTAATTCATCACACGTTTCTTTCTTTTTTCAACTAAGATATAAAACGAGATTCACCGCTTGCAAGAAAGGTATGAACCGAATTGGAAATACCATCCATGGAAATACTTGTTTCGAAATAGCTAGATGTTTTTCTATAATGGAATCCTAATGGTAATTCACAGAATTATTTAGCTATCAGAATCGAAAAGTTAACAAAGATACGAACATTTGTGAAGCCGCCGCAGGAGTGGAAAGATAGTATGTATTTAGACAAGAGAGAAGCAAATAACATCATTCTTATGACACTATCAATCGATCAAATTCAAACTGTTTCCACTCTTAGTGATAATGCCCAAATTGCGAAATCATAAAACACTTCATGCGAGAAAGAACCAAGATGTCACCACTTAAATTCAAATTATACTTTGTCGGACTTATTGTACTGATTTTTGCTTTCTCAGTTGTAGTTGTGACGCATACAACTATTCTCTCACGAACAGACACAATAGAAGAGGAGTTTATACCTGAAGAGGTCATCATTGATGGAACACCTGTTTTCACACCTTCTGTAGCTGGTGATCATTATGTCAACACATGTGTAAGTGTTTCACATGGGACAGTTTCAGATCTTATCCCTGGTATGGGTGACAGCACTTCATCCACAACTTCACTGACAGAGGAGGAGTACTATATTTGGTCCAATCTCCTGATCCAGACTGATTTTCCCTCAAAGCCTGATGGTTGGACAGATTCCAATATCTACTATGATGGGGACTTTCATGATAATGGACTATTCGGATATCTTGTTTGTTCTGATGTTGATACAAGTAGTTATGACCAAGTTCGATTCGTTCTGAGTATTGGAGTTACTATCGGTGGTAGTGATTTCGGAGTCTCAATATCGTTCTATAATAATACTGGTAACTGGAATACCGTAGTATATGATGTTCCTCAACGTGCTAAGAGTGACTATACTGTCACATCAACTGAAAGTCAATACCAACATAGTGCGTTCAAAGTCCGAGTAGCATATGGATACCTTGCAGTAAGTGGAGGAATGATGTGGGCAGACAACTGGAGAGTTCAAGGTCATGAATACACTGGGCAACGATTTGGCGCTGTCTTTCAATTCACAAACGTGGACTACGGGACTTATGCCAATGAGTTACTATATGTTGACTTTGGCTCTGGAAGTAGTGAGTATTTGAATTTCTGGTTTGAAGGGACTTTGGTAGTACAAGATGTGTTCTCCGACTTCAATTGGGATATATCAGACTACCTAACAGATAGCACGTTTCAAGTGGAGATCCGTGATGCAAATAGAGATCCTTCAGAATTAGACGGTCTTGCCAATTGGAATATTGAGAAGATGTATATTAAACTAACAAATACAGCACCACAGAATGAAGGTTCACCAACTTGCGCGAATCTCGATGACGCAGAAAATCTCTATGGAATGAAAAAGTATTACCAAATTACAACGTACCACTCAGACCTAGATGGTCGTGATAATATTGAGGAGGTACATTTGCAGTGCTTCAGTAATGACCATGAAACGATGTACTGGAGTCTACTCTACGATGGGATGTTTTCAGAATCTTATGACCCAAATGACTATGTATCAATCACTTCGGGAACAACAGGAGGCACGGGAACAGAATTAGAGGCGACCTTCTCTGTTCTTATCCACTGGCATCATCCAGTCATCAGCGATATAGACCTCCGTTGTATTGTCTATGATAAGGATGGCGAGAATGATGACGATTTTTATGAAGTAGATTGGAATATTGAAACACGGTTAGATCTTTCAAATCACAGCCTAAACGATTATTCAGGGACTCCTGACCGAGGCGATATCAATGGGTCGATTCTTGCATCTGGAGAAGTGGTCTATTATGGAAGTACATTACACCCTCAAGACACAACAGTAGATATCTATGTTTTATGTGAAACTGTGAGTTCTAGTCCTTGGGAGGCAATAAATTATCACGGCGATACGGGCCAGTTTTCAGTGAATGTGCAGACTAATGAAGAAGTAGGAAGTGATGTCTATTCCTTCAAAGTTGTTTCAGAAGGAGCTAGTTCTAGCAGCACTAGTCTTTTGATATCAGCTAAGATGTTGAATTACACAACCGACAAAATCATTTGTACTAGTCTGACCTCGCCACAGAATATCGTTGATAGTACTGAAACTGGATACATGAATGTCAATCTACGATATGCTTTTGATAATAGTGCTGTCATCGATGGAACATTCCAATTAGGGAATAGTTGGTTAATACATCAAGGTGGCGGCGATTGGCAGGCTAATTATACACCAAACATGTTGACTAGCATCATCTACGATAGTATCTCTATAGGAACCGATAATGCTCACGGTATAACACTTGTTGATATGGGTGAGAACAGCATTACCATGTATTGGGAAAAGCTGAATTGTTACATTGACGGACCCATATCAAATGTTATCACAATTGGAGAAAATGCAACAGGAATACATGTTTGGGCAGAGTATTACTATTGGGAGTCACATGGTTTCAGATACTATAATGGGACTTTGAATCTAAACAGCAGTATATTTCAGTATGATGCAATTGGAACTCGAGGGTACATCGTGTCATCTGCTGATGGCAATGATATCTTTGGTATCATGACCATCCTATTCAGTCAGACCACAAGTTGTACGTGGGTCTATCCCGACCCTCCTCCGACATGGAATGTTGACCCAACAGACCAATTTGCTGAATATGGACAATCCTTTTCATATTCACTAGAAGTAGATGCACCTTGGGGTGTTGATACCTGGTGGCTGAGTGATTTGGTCAATTTCTCAATCTCTGCCGACGGGACAGTGACAAATGCAACAATTTTGCAGATTGGGAGATATAGATTGCAAGTAATGGTCAATGACACTTATAATCGTGAATTGACAACCATGTTTGTTGTAATTGTTCAAGACACTACACCTCCAATTTTTATGATAAGTCCAGAGAATCAGTTGATTGAGTATGGGGATTTGTTCCAATATTCACTTGAGGTATATGACATTTCAGGAATTGATTCGTGGTGGGTTGATGATTCATTCAATTTTCTTTTCAGTTCGGAGGGAGTTGTTGCAGCTAAGAGAATCCTATCAGTGGGGATATATGCATTGCACATCATGGTCAATGATACATATGGAAATGAACAGCATGCATATTTTGACTTAACAGTACAGGACACAACCAGTCCAGCTTGGGATGACGAACCAGGAATAATACATGCATTCAGTGATGAACTATTTATCCTTCAATTGAATGTGTCAGATCAGTCAGGAATCAGTCAATGGCTTTTGAACGATACCGCTAGATTTAGCATTGATACCCATGGTATCATGAGAAGCCGCAGCAATCTCGAACCTGGTATGTATTATATAGAGGTCACTGTAATCGATCCGTATGGCAATTCTTCAAAGAGAATTATCATGATTTCTATTGAATCGAGGACTGATGGCAGTGTCATCGTATTGTTGATAGTTATTACTGCATCTATAGGTATTGGAGGAGTTGTTCTAGGTGGGTCGATAAGAACAATGAGATTGATTCAAAGAGAGAGAATGAAACAATTACAGGAGAGTAAGAACGAAGTCGATAAAGCCCTTGAATACTTAGATTCAATTAAACCTACTAAGGAAGATAGTTCAAATGGCGAATCGTAATCACTAACGATCTTGTGTTTTTTTTTTATATGGTAAGCTATGGCTATAACCAACTAAACGCTTTCTTCCAAGTCACACTGGAGCTAGAGTATGGGTTGAGGTACAGGGTCTGATAGAATTGTATGAGCTCATCACTCTCAACTGCTCTTTTGAATGTAGGCAGTACAAAGTCAGTCCTTCCAAAAAAGTAAGTGAATATATATGGAGCCCAAAAATTAGTGCGGCCATCAGGAAGCTTTGGTGCAATGAATGCAATAGATGACTCAGCTGATTTTTGAGTTCTAAAACCTCGTTCATACATGTACTCTATAGCATCATCAACACTTTTCCCCTCGTGATTAAGCATGATTGCAGCATTTATACTTGTCATCCTTCTAAGACTATAGAGTGTGTCGGCAATTTCGATTTGAGGATTCTCATCTTTCACTCCAAGGAATTCCTTTGCTGTATCTGCGGTACCTTCTGAAATGACACATCTTCCAGTATGTAATGGTACTACTGAGAGCTCGAGGTCTCCATTTTCATGGTAATATTTCTCACGCCAGAGATTAGAAACATGATGTTCGTATTCATGATAGATGACCCCTTGGAGAGTACTCCTATTAAAAGTGACATCAAGATTAAACTGGTTTATTGATTTGAACCCTTGCTGATACCAATTATAGCCGCTCCAAGGAGCACCATTTACAGTCTGATATTCCACACCATTATCAGTGACACTAGTTCCTATCAATGTGAAAATTTTCTTCTTGAATAATGATCCTACTTCAACAGATTTTGTTTGGAGTTCTTTCTCGACGAGATACTTTAACTCCAATCCAGTTATTTCCCCTTGTTTGTTAAAATGATCGACACGGTCGCGCAATTCACTGCCAGGATGTTCTTTCAAACCGTCATCCAATGATGATATTAACGCATCAATGGTTGATTCGGAGAATTTTTTGATTGGTATATGGAAAAGCCCATGTACTAAATCATCATAGGACATTTGTTTTCCAATGAGCCATTCCACAACAAGTTTCATTGAATGGCATTCACCTAGGAGATGGTCACCTCGAATTGTGTTTCCATATATTTGTTTGACAGAGTCAATGAGAGTCTCTATCTCATGAATAATCTCCTCAGGGCTCTTGTCCTTCGGTTGTTGCTCTGGGTTTAGAAATTCAGGTCCAAAGAATGCATCAACAAAACTTGTTCCAGTCATTTCTCTAGTAAGATTTGATACCATTCCACAAAGACGAACATATTTCTCTGATACTTGCATTTCCACCAAATGTTGAGGCTCTGATATTGCTTTAGTAGTTACCTCTTTACAGCATCTTTTTTAGAGGATTTAAATAAAATCTCAAAAGGGGTTTTTGATGCCAAAAAAGAAGAAGGGATCAAATTCAAAGATACTTGTCGTCGTTCTATTAATTGCTCTAGTAGCTGTTGCCATTATCATCTATCACGATGGACTAGTTGGAGTGACTCCATTAGGTGATATCAATAATTTACAAGTCGATAGTGGAACTACTGTCACTATCAAGGGAGAAGTGACATTAGTTATTGGCACATGGGTAACAGTCGCTGATAGCACAGGATTGATTGGATTCAACTGGGCAAATGCTGATTCATTGGATCCGCACACGCTGGTTGTTGTCAGAGGAGTCGTATCAACACCTATCACATTGACGGATGTCACGTCTGTAGTGCAAGTTTGGTTATTTGCCTAGTCCAATATTGCAAGCAATAATGACGGTCATAAAATATTAAGTGATACCTTAGAAAAGACCTTCTCGATACCATCTTTTTGACATAGTGTTATGAGAACATGTTTGTCCATTATTTCAATCCTAGAATGAAGTTGAGTTGCAGCACCACGTACTCTTTTAGATAGAAGAGTACCTGTACTACAGAGAATCATATCACCTAGTTTCCAAACCCAAGGAACATGACGGTGACCATTTAATACAATAGAGCATTTAGCTCCTTCTAAAACAGCAAGTACATCGCCAGCATCCTCAACTACATTCTGTTCTCTACCAGTATGTGGAACAGGAACAAGATGATGATGAAGTGCGAAGATACGTACTTTGTCTTTAGATCTGTTGAAGAAGTCCCTAATCTCATTATATTTTACTCTGCCAACATGTCCTGCATCGTTATCAGGTTCTGCACTATCAGCAGCAAAGAGAGCAATGTTCTCATCCTCATATGTCTTGAATCGTTCTCCAAAGAACTCCTCAAAGATTGCTGAACCATAATTTCGTTCATCATGGTTTCCGGGAATAATCACACTTGGTATAGCGAATCCATCAAAGGCTGATGCGATACCCTCATATTCCTCACGAAGCCCTTCAGTGGTTAAGTCTCCTGTAACCACGACGAGGGGAGAAGATGTATCTCGTGCTCTCTTTTCGATTCTATCTAGTGCGATGCGGAGATCGTTTACAGAAACACCATCTTCTCCTACATGAATATCACTGAGGTGGAAGATAGTTATGTTAGAGGAGGTCATCTATCTGAATCCTCCTGACACACACGCACTGTGGCAGGCACTATGGCATGCACTATGACATACGCACGCACTATGGCAGGCGCTGTGACAAGCACTATGACATGCATCATGAGAGACACAAGCACTATGACATGCATCATGAGAGACACATCTACTAGTTCCTTCGATTAGTGGTTTCAAAGGTTGAGTTATAATCTCACCAACATTTTGAACAACACTACCAATTGTCTTGGTCACATTATTCATTATCTGCCCAGTTGTTTTTGCAACATCTCCAACAACTCTACCAACACTAGATATTGCATTCCCTGTTGCTTCTGACAGACTAGCAAACCAATCAGGAACTTGAGGAGGAGCAATTCCAGGTGAGGGTCTTGTAAATACTCGACCAATCTCAGCATCATGGCGAGGATGCATATAGAGCCAATACCATGCCCAGCTGTCATGATAACGACGATTGAAGTAATAATCCACGCGCCCATCAATTGTAGGATTACTCTCTAAGTCATCCCATGCCTCTTTGACCATTTGGTCGTGATGTGTCTTTGTAGCCTCAAAGTCAGCATCCCAGGCCTTTGCTTGTACCTTTTCTGCAATTTCATCCAGCATCTCATCGATTTTTTCCGGATCTAATTTGTCATTAAGGATGGACTTTACAAACATTTCCTCGTAGTATGTCAGCTCATCAAATTGAAGCCCAGTAACTGTCAGTTTCAGAGGATCTGTGGATATGACACGAACTGCACCATTCTTAACACATGACATGAGAATCATTGACACAAGTTTCTGACGAGTCGTATTCATAAAAAATGCGGATTCTATCGGGTCCAGTTCAGCAACAGTGCCTGGAGTGCCAAATGTCTGGATTGAGATCTCTGGTGACGCATATTGATAGGTGGTCTCATCAACAGACCATTTTGCACCATAAGATCTTGTTACCTTCTTATAACCATAATAGACAACACCGATTGCGAAGAAACCAGTGATTCCAAAGAACAGCTGGACTGGATTAATGAGTGGCGGAATGTACTCCTGTACATAGATATCACATGTAAAGCTCTTCCATTCGGTCGTATTCAGATTTGTTGCAGATATCAGAAATCCAACTGGTAAAATGTCAGGTAGATTATCAGGGATGAACGAATAGACAATATACCAGACTTCACCACCACTTAGTGGACCGATATATGTTGTAGCACTCCCACTTACAAGAGTCAGGTTGTTAGGGAGTGACATCGTAACTGTAACACCATCAAGGTCGCTATCACCCCAATTGTAGACTAATAATTCTAAATCAAAGACTTGATTTGCCTTTGCATTAACATATGAAACAATACTATAACCTAAAGCGCCAGGCAGAAGATAAGGGGCATAGATACTCCAGTTTGTATAATGAAAGACTCTAAACTTATCGCGAACATCCAAGTTAGATTGAGACATACTGACTGTGAAATTACGAGGACTATAACCAGAAATATAGGGATAGGCTAGCAGATTGGTTTCGTCAAATTCGTATAAGGATGCATCTTGCCATAATCCTTGATTTTCGTCTTCAACATACCCTGCGGCCTCTGCACCTTCGGTCGTAACTCCGTGGCTTGGCTCAATCCACGATGAGTTCATTACAACTGGATAAATGACTTGCACAGACTCGAAATCAACTGGAATAGACCATTGCACTGGTGCCCAATTAAAGACGCCTAAATCACCATAGATGCCTGAGGTTGTCTTCTCAATCACACGATTTGTACTGAAATATCCAAATACTACTAAGACTTGCTCACCATTTGGAGTCCGAGGGGTCCAATCAAGAGCATAACCACCTGCTATTTCATTAACAAGAAGATTATACCTATTTCCACCCCACTCGGCATATGCCCGACTTGTGTCGTAAATTGTAGACTCCTGAATTCCAAGAAGATCAAACCCGCCTAGACCATCACTTGTCGCTGTAAAGGTAATGAAATAGGTGACATTAATCCGTCCATTTAACGATACAACGACATCCACATAAACACTATTCAGGATTGGATCAGATGCAGGAATAGCTTCAACAGGTTCTGCAGATGAATAAGATAGCATACCCAAAATGAGTATGACTGAAAGGAAGAGAACCCCAATCTTTAGCTTCAATATTTACCCTCGCATTCCTAGATTTAATCTTCTTTTCTTGCCCTAATAATCTCTGCCTGTGCCATTGTAAGATTCGATAGGTCTGCTTTTGCTGAAGCCCAAATATCAAGATCTGGGAACTCCTGAATCATACCACCCCAGACTAAGTGGTAGACACGTTTCAGTATTAGATTGGCATCTCCGGTTTCTCCAACATACTCGAAAAAGCACTTTATTAGCGCTGGTGATTGTTCTGATATGTTCTCAGGAATCTCAGTACCAAAACCTGCAAACTCCACGCCTAACTCACGGAATACGTCCATTCTCTCTCTAATTCCAGATGCGATAACAGGGAGGTCCATATCATATGCACTGAAATGCATGATCAGTTTCTTCTTGCTAATTTTACCATAAGGTAATACAATCTCATTCGTGCTCATTGTAAACACTCCTCGACGATATTATCTTTTATCAGTACTGAGAGATACTTAAGCCTTTCAGAATTAAGAATCAACAGTATTCAGACAATCCCAAGGCTTAAGATACGATTATTCTAATGTGGAAATGATGCCATCGTTAGACCCTATTCCCAAATATGATTTTACTCTTGAGGATCTTTCATGGATACCTTCGTTCATAGAAGATGTGAAAGACTATTTCTTTCCGAGACCTGAGGATAATCTCCTCATCCTCAGGCCAAATAAAATAATGCATCTTAATGAGACAGCAATGAGAATGCTGAAACTGCTCTTTGATGGTTTGGATGTCAATACAATTGTAGAAACCTTTGTGGAAATAGGAGCAGAGAAACAGATGGTGTTGAATGACCTTGCAAATTTTGTTGACGACCTTAGAAATATGGTCTCTGGCAATCAGAACATCTACACATACAAAACAGCAAAGATTGTACCATTTGGAACGGGAGACATAAAATATCCGGTATTGAGTGAAATAGCGTTAACCTATCGATGTAATAATGCTTGCAGGTTTTGTTATGCATTTTCACCATATCGAGAATCAGGTGAGATGACCACTGAGGAAGTAAAAAGGGTCATCGATATGATTGTTGATGATGCCAAAGTTCCTAGCCTATCTTTCACTGGAGGAGAACCTACTCTTAGAGACGACTTGTTCGAGCTTATCTCTTATGGCCGGGAGAAAGGGCTCAGAATGAATCTCATCACAAATGGCAGACGGTGTAGTAAAAAAGAGTTTGTTCAGAAACTCGTTGATGCGGGATTAAACAGTGCACAAGTATCAATCGAGGGACCAGATAGTGAAACACATGATTATATCGTGGGATCACAAGGAGCATTTGTACAGACAGTTCAAGGAGTTAAGAATCTTCGAGAAACTGATATCTATACTCACTGCAATACTACCATCTGTCGTCCCAACGTTGATAGGTTAGAAGACCTCGTGGATTTTTTAGCTGATGAAATCAACCTGTCCTATTTCAGCATGAACATGGTAATATATACAGGGAGTGCCGCAAAGCTAAGAGACGAGCTACAGATAAAATATTCAGAAATTGAAGATATAGTTAAACGTGTTAAAAAGAGGGCAAATAAGAAGGGCATTCAATTTGTCTGGTATGCTCCAACTCCAGTTTGCCTTTTCAATCCTATTGCTTATGGATTAGGAGCAAAGAGCTGCGCATGCTGTGATGGTTTATTCTCAGTAGATGCAGAAGGTGGATTACTACCTTGTTCAAGCTTTAGTGAAGCTGTTGGCAACCTTCTAAAGGATGGCTTTGAGAAGGTATGGTACAATAGGGCAAGTCAATTTTGGAGAGCAAAAGACTTTGCTCCAGAAGGATGCAAAAAATGTGACAAGTTCCAATACTGTTATGGAGCTTGTCCATTATATTGGGATGTCCATGGCTTTGACGAGATTAAAGAATTTTGGCCTCAGACTAGCCATATGAAAGAAAAGATAGATGAAGTTAGATTGAATCTTCGTCGACGTATTCGTGGAGACCAACATGGGATAACATGAAAGTAACTACTTACTGAGGTACACCATAATATGTCCACATACTTACTGGAACACCAGCAAGTCTCAGATACATCCATAGCTGCATCTTATGCATAGCAAGATGAGTCGTGATTTCAGGAAGATAATGCGCCCAGTTTTTGTCTGTGCCTTCTTCATAAAATGCCTTGAGATTGTTATCCAGAATCTCCGTATCTGATAGACTCTCTATATGCTCTGTGATAGTCTTGACACCTTCATTGAAGATAACCATTAATTCTGAAAGATCAGACTTTCTCAGTTCTTTCTCATACTCTTGAACCTGTTCGAATGCTAGGAACTCCTTCGTATAAAACTTGAAATCAATGGAGGGGATCTGAGCAAGATGGTTGGCTAGGTCAAGTAGAGACCTCATCCCTTCGTATGGAGTGAAGTTCAAATCAGTCCCCTTTGCCGCTTGGAGGACAAACAGAGCCTGTTCGATCTCACGGTTGAACATTTCAAGCAATATCTTGGAAAGAGAACTCATGTGTATCAGAATCTGATGATAGATACAATCACAAAAGAGTCTTACTCTATAAGCACGAGGGTTTTTGTAGTCCATCTTATAAAGCAAAAATGGGATATATCATGCATTGTGGAGAAATCTCAGACCTTCCTACTCCAGGCCTTCTAATCGATATAAATCGCTTGAAGATGAACATTGAGAAAATGGCAATCAAGGCTTCAGAGAACGGTGTTGCACTGCGACCACACGTTAAGACTCACAAGTGCATTGAGATTGCAAGACTGCAAAGAGAATACGGATCAGGAGGTATTACTGTTTCCACTCTTGATGAGGCCTTAATCTTTGCTGATGCTGGTTTTAACGACATCACTTATGCAGTTCCAATTTCATCAAACAAGATTGATACTGCCTTTAAGATTGGAGAGAGAGTTCACTTAAACCTCCTTCTTGATAGCATGCGTGCTATAGAATTACTTGCTAAGAAAAGTAAGGAACGAGATATCATCTCCGATGTCCTACTAAAAATAGACTGCGGGTACCACAGGTGTGGAGTTGACCCTAATAGCTATACCTCAATCAAGCTTGTTCATAAAATAGTTGAAAGTAGTCACCTTAGATTTAGAGGAATATTGACTCATGCTGGACATTCGTACAGCGCTGAGAGTATTGAGCAAGGAAAAAGGATTGCAAAACAAGAGCAACAAGCAATGGTTGATTTTGTTATCAAATTAAACAATGAAGGTAGAGAACTCAAACCAGAGATAGTCAGCATTGGATCAACTCCAACGATATCAGTAACTGACTCATTTATGGAGGGTATCACAGAGATAAGACCAGGTAATTATGTATTCTACGACTATACACAAGTAACACTCCAATCCTGTAGAATAGAAGATTGTGCTCTCACACTATTATCAAGGGTGATTGGAAGATATGATGATCATATTGTTATTGATGCAGGTGCAACAGCATTATCAAAAGATCTTGGGCCTTACGACTGTGAGGGAGAAAGAGAGTTTGGGAAGATATATTCAGATTATGAAACCAACACAATAGATACATCCCTGAGAATTGACTCACTATCTCAAGAGCATGGAAAAGTGATAAGTAGAATTCCATTACCATTTGGCAGTATTGAACTTGATAGCATGCTTAGAATCCTTCCCAATCACTCTTGTCTCACAGCAAATCTTCATGATGTTTATTACATAATTGATGACTTGAATATCATTAACCAATGGAAAGTTCAACGACACAGACCTATTACTTCAGCTTGTTTGTGATGAGTCTTCCACAATAAGGGCAGGTCTCTTCTTCACCTGGAAGTACTGGCGATTGCAGTTTCCCACCGCAGTTTGGACAGTCAGTCACTGCTTTAGGAAGTTGAGCTACAGCTTCCTGAGTGTAAATCACGCGCGAGTTCTTATCGATTGTACCACGGAATCTACCCTTCTTTGACAATTTGTTTATAGCTTCTACAATCTGAGCATCAGTTGAATTTGTGACCTTAGCTATCTGGTCAAAGGTCATTCTTCTCTGGGCATGTAATAGATGAAGTAGACTTTCCTCTAATGAAACGGCCCCAGGGCTTACAATTTCTGACGTTCGTTGGTCTAGATAGACCAAAGGTAATTTACGCCGTGAGAGTCTCTCCGCAGCATCAACTATTGTTTCTTGGTCTGTTCCAAGTTCACGAGCGGCTGCAGCAACTCCAATTCGACCTTCTTTTTGAACTAACGAAATGAGAGTTCCTGAAACATCGCCAATCTTTGCTTCGCGCGTTCCTCTGCCAAGTAACCAAAGACCAATGACAAGCTCTGGAAGAGCAAGTATTCCCCATGCGACCATCCCGGATGCAACTAGGATCACAATTTCAGTTTCAGTTGTATTAATAGTAGCTTGATACACTATGAAGGTCATTGCAAACGAAATAATTACAAGAATGACACCCAAAAGCTGCGATAGTCTAGGATTCAAACGCACTCTCTCCTAATGTGTTGTTTGAACTGGCACCAATTATACGTTTTGTCTTGTCTTAAAGCCTTCAAAAGGCAGTTTTGCCCATTTTCAGACGTCTTTCTTCAAAATATTACTCTTTTAGGGGTCAATCCGCTTGAGGGGCTTTACAACAGAATCTTTAATATAGACAGAATTACACAAATCGAAGTACTGACCCTGAAGGACGTGTATGTCATTTGGTGATCGACAAAGAAGGAGCGACAAGTGCCATCATCTTGCGGTTAACCGCGGGGAAGCCTGTGGAA
>SDOA01000029.1 GCA_004524595.1 Candidatus Thorarchaeota archaeon
ATTAATCTCACAACACTCCAACAATACGATGCTGTTGTGATCCTCGATCCATGTGCATATGATATCAACGAAACCGACCCCTTAGATCTATCAGTCTTCTCAATCACATTTTCAGAGGAAGAAACGCAAGCATATCAGGACTATTTTAATGCAGGTGGTGGAATTTTCGTTGTCGCACTATCAAATGCAACCTTGAACGTGTCAGCACTCAATGAGTTCTTGAACTGGACTGGCTTTTCGCTATTATATACTCAAGTACCAAACGGAAACAGTCCAACAATTATAGACGATATAGTCTCTCATGTCATAACCTCGGGAGTAAATTACTTCCATTACTTAGGAGCAACAATCCAAATTCCTACCGATGGTGGACCACTCGCTCAAGTTAACCCATCCAATACACCTGTTATGGGATATAAAGAGAGCATTGGGAGGATAGTAGTAACAGGGAGTAATTTCATGATTGACAATTATGGCTTACTTGACCTATATGATGGCCCTAATGACAATGCATTGCTTGCACTTCGTATCGTTCTCTGGTGTGCAGGACTACTTATGTAATGGCAAAGTGTACTTCAATACACTTTGATTGCGTGATTACTGTGCCTTTAAATATAAAAGAGGATTATTCACAGACACTAACAACCTTTCCGAGTCGAAAATCGGATATGCTGGTGACACTGAGTTTTCTCAAGGTTGCCAGCTCACCCGACTTTTTTCTAAATGATTATTCTTTAGCAGACTTTGTCATCATAAGCAGATTTAACAAGCGGACCTGAAAAACCACGGACACAAATTGGACGTGATTCTATAAAGTGTCGAGGATTACTAAAGCTTCGTATGCTGTCCTTATGGCTTGTACGATCTCACATTTCATGAATCACGTGTATACTGGGGCTTTGTCTCCATTCCTAACAGAGATACAGACGGATCTTGGTATTAGTTATACACAGGTCGGAATAATCACTAGTGCAGCAGTAGTGTCAATGACAACAGCACATCTTCTGGTAGGGTACCTTGGTGACAGAGGTTGGAGAGATAAGTTCATCTCATTCAGTGTCCTATTAGCTGCCCTCGCAATGCTTCTCACGAGCATTGCTGAGGAATTTGTAGTTCTTACGATATTCCAAATCTTTCTTGGTCTTGGTGCGTCAGGTTATCATCCAAGTTCATTTCCTACTCTTGCAGAGAGATTTCCAAGAGATAGATCGAAAGCAACTGGAACACAGGCAATGGGTGGATTACTAGGGATGGCGGTCACGCCATTCTTAGGAGTCACATTGTTTGTCGTCTTTGGAACATGGCAACAATCATTGCGCATATTGGCAATCATCGGAATTATTGTCTTCATTCCAACCTTCATATTGATGCAGTACTCCAGCAAAAGGACACCACTAAAGGATGTTGACCAAATTCAAGAGTCTGCTCTAGGAATTGAGGAGGAAGTAACTTGTGATGAACCTGATGGTTGGACTAGAAATTTCTGGATAGCGCTCCTCTTGATGGGGCTTCGCGGAATGGCTTTCAGATGCACGTCCCTCTTGATGCCCTTATATCTAGCAACTCAATACTCAACGGGTATTGTCACAGCTGGATATCTGACGGCAGTAATGTTGTCTGCGGGACTCGTTGGTGAGATGGTTGCATCTTATTTTTCAGATAAATGGATGAGAAGAGTGCCCTTCCTTGTGGTTTCAACTGGTTTGGCAACACCAGCATTGTTACTTCTAAATTATCATTTGAATCCAGTTCAACTTTTCTTCATTCTGATTTTCATTGGTTTCTTTTTCTATCTTGGAATTCCTGCAAATACAGCATATCAAACAGAAGTCTGTCCAAGAGGCTCGAGAGGGGTGGCCTTTGGATTGATCTTCTCAATAGGTTCAATACCAGGAGCAATATCACCCATTGTATTTGGTCTCATTGGCGACAATTACGGACTAGAAATGTCAGTCATCTTTCTTGTTATTACCACAGTTCTAGCCACTCTTACAGCTTTATTATTGAAAGAACCACAAAACAAAAGCTCAGTGAAGGCAGGAGCTATTCTTATCGATGCAACAATGAAGTAATCAGTTGTTCATCAATAGGTACACTGAAATTGATTAATTTGGATAAAGGCTCAATGATGGACTATCATATTCATCCAAATTATTCGATAGATGCAGCCGGAACAATCGATGAGTATTGTGAGCAGGCGTTGAGAGTTGGCTTAAATGAAATTGCATTTACAACACATTTGGACACTGATGGTAAGGAAGATTGTTTTGTAGTTGTTAAGGGAAAAAGAGTGGATGTAAAATCGAGCTATTGGTTCGAAGATTATGAGGCATCGATTCGAAAGGCTAACGAAGATTATCAAGAGAGAGGTTTAAAGATACTTGTTGGAGTGGAGGTTGATTGCTACCCAAGAGTAGAGGAGCATCTTCCAGAGAGATTTTTTTCAACTGATTTCGATATAATATTGGGATCTGTACATCTCATTAATCATATCGCAATTTCTGATGAAAGACGGGTATCAAAAATCATGGAATCATATTCACTCGAGGATTTAGGTAGAGAGTATTATACCAAACTTCTGGATTCATTAGATTCCAGAATATTTGATGTCATAGCACATATTGATCTTTACAGAAGATTTGGTGAAAGACACTATGGTAGTGATATCAACACATTATGGAAATCATATATCTCTGATATAATTCAGAAGATGAAGAAGTATGATATAGGCTTTGAAGTGAACACTTCTTCATGGCGTAAGGGGATGGCTGAACCAATGCCATCGAATCAGATGATTACTGCACTATTCCAGGGAGGAATAAAGAATGTAATAACGGGTTCCGATGCACATACCCCGTCTGATATCGGGGCAGATATTAAGAGAGCTCTAAATCTACTTTTCAATCAAGGGTACACCCACATATCTAAGTATGTAAAGAGAGAGTCTATTAGTGTTCCAATTAGGTAATTTCTTTGAATACACAAGAGAATTATATCAGAATGGCTAATGATAATAAAGGGTGATTGTTTGAGAAATAAAGTACCATTCATTCTCTGTATTATCGGTGGCGCTTTAATGCTATATGCAGGTGTCGTAGGTAGTGTTGGAATTTGGGAACATATTCTAGCCTATGCAACTACAATTGCACCGGGAGCTGCTGATATTGTAGCTTGGATTCTTGTGATTCTAGCAAACATTGCAAGTCTAGGCGGAATAGCGGTCCTCGTCGGTGGGTATCTCCTAACTACTGATCGAGTTGGAACTGGAAAATTCATTATTGGTATTGCAGCTGGGTTAGGTATCTTTGGATTCATTATGCTTATCTACAACATGTACATGTCACTCGGTGTTGTAGCTTTTACAGAATTATTAAACATACTCGCAACCACTGCTTCAATCCTTGGACCAGTCCTAACGATTGTCGCAAGAATGATGGCAAAAAAGCCTGAATAAGCTATCATTGAGGAATACTTATTCGAAACATAATTAGATTACTGCTTGATTAAGTTGATTGAGAATAATCTGGAGAAGATACAGAAAGGAATCAAACTAATAGAGATGGGACTCTTTAACGAGGCTGTGGACGAGTTCCAGTCATATCTGCAGACATATCCAGATTCGATTGAGGGATGGTATAATTTGGGTTATGCTTTGACAGAGTTGACCAAGTATGAGGATGCAGTCAAAGCATATGATGAAGCTCTCGCGATTGATAATAATATCTTTGACATTTGGTTCAATAAAGGCACAGCCCTCTATGAAATGAAAGACTTTGAAAAAGCAAGAGAATGTTACGAAAAGGCTCTAGAGATAAACCCTGATGACGCTGAGGCTTGGAATAATTTAGGTAATTGCTTTTCAAGGCTTGCTGAGGGAAGAAAGGCAATTGAAGCGTATACAAGGGCAGTAGCCTTGAGACCAGATTACGGAGAAGCATTCTACAACAAGGCAAATGCACATTTCATTGAGGAGGAGGATGAGAAGGCATTAGCATATGCTGAGGTGGCATTGCAACTAAAACCTGAGCTCTCACAAATGATTAGCCAGTGGATTAACATTGTGAGAAGTAGATTAAACTCGAAAAGAGAGCAAGAAGAACATGAGAGGAATATTTTGGAGAAGTCTGATGCGCAAGATTGACTGATTCATCAGACCTAAAAGGTTTAGCAACACTCCTAAAACTATGATACCAGGAATGGCTCCAGCCGAAAATATAGAAACGGACCTAAGAATTAGACCAAAACATATCGCCCTAGTAGCTATACTCATTGTCTTCAGTGGTATCGTTCTAGCTTGGTTGGGGGGTCAGGGCATCATACCTATAGAACCGGGAATGGTCTTGGGAATAACAATCCTGATTGCTACCGTGATAGTCTGTTGTGCGTCCACAATTATGCTGGGGTCAGTCGCATCAAAGATACCAGAGTATGCAGAAATGGAGCTGAGATTCGAAGAGGGCTTAGCTCACTACGAGAACGAGAGATGGGAAAATGCACTTTTAATATTTACAGAACTTTCAGGACCTAAGATGGATCATAAGCGAGCCTTATTCTATGCCGCTTTATGTTATGACAAGCTTGATGATTGGGAAAATGTTAAGAAATACATTAGTGCATATCTAGCATTGAGACCTGATGATAGAGAGGGCTGGGAGCTACTTGCAAGTGCACATAAGAAATTATTCGAATATGAAGAGGCTGAGATTGCGCTGGAAACTGCATCAAATCTTCGCGAATCATGAAGAAAACGAATATATTCAATAAGCACAATTATCGTTGTTTCCCAATAACATTACGTAGATATCCGATTCCCTCTATGTATTGCTCTAACTTATCACCTACCTTCAAATACTCTGGAGGGTCACGGACAAAGCCAACACCAGCAGGAGTGCCCGTAGCTATCACATCACCAGGCTCTAGAGTAAATGCTTGCGAGAGATATGCAACTATCTGTGGCACTTTGAACATCATATTAGCAGTGGTTGAATCTTGTTTTACTACACCATTTACCTTCGTATACATCTTCAAGTCTGATGCGTCACCAAGTTCATCACAAGTGACAACACAGGGACCCATAGGGCAAAAAGCATCCAAGGATTTTCCGCGAATCCACTGACCATCATTATTTTGAAGGTCTCTCGCAGTTACATCATTAATAATTGTATAACCAGCAATAAAATCCAGAGCATCCTTCGCATCTATGTCTTTACAAATTTTTCCTATGACAATACCAAGCTCTACTTCCCAATCAATTTTCTTAGAGAGCGACGGCATTGAAATTATGTCATTGGGTCCAATCACACACGATGGAAATTTTGCAAAAATAATAGGAAATTCTTCTATCTTAGATTCTGTTTCCTTTACATGCTCCAAGTAGTTACGCCCAAGAGCAATAATCTTCCCAGGACGTGGTATGGGCGCTTCAAGAACAATGGAATCAAAGGGATGTGTCATTAGTCGTTCATTCTGGGGTGTTTTTTCGTATTTAGTTATAATTTGACGAATTACATCTAACCCGGATTCCCATTGTAGGAGGTCCATCATTGTAGTTGGAAAATTCTGACCATGAACATGATATCTTCGCCCATAATGAGAAGCTGCATCAGGTATATCCAAAACTCCTGATTCTAACTCGACGCCAATAGAAAGCACGCCTATCCTAGAATATGTGACGAGCCGCATAGTATCTAAGCTCCAACCAATTCTTTTATTCGTAATGGTGTCAGACAAATCTTGGTGTTTGACCTGTCAGATCAGCATACATTAGATGAGCTTCCAGATTATGTATACGTGGCTCTTGGACGGAGAGGTATGGAACCATTACCTTTGAAAGAATGTACATACGAATGTGATGGTAAGGACCTTCAACTTCTCAAGTTCAGCCAGACAAAAGCAAGTCCAATTGAAAAAGGGGTTGACGAAATCATCGAGGATTGGCTTGTTCAATGTGAAAAGTGCAAGAGGCAATTTACGATTCGTTGCATAGTTCGATATGCAGATGGAGAAAGGATAGATACAAGAGTAGATATCATAGATGATACAGATAAGAATCTCGGTTGGCTAGGAAGCTATTAGGTGATGCAAAATGCCTAAGACCTACAAGATATCAGTTCTCCCGGGCGATGGAATTGGTCGTGAAGTGATGCCACAAGCCCTCCGCGTACTTGATGTTGTACAGCAGACAGGAGGGTTTGACACAGAAATCCAAGTATTCGAATGTGGGGGAGAATACTATGCAAAGAATAAGATTGAATGGTCCACAGAGGCAGAACAATTTACAAAGAGCGAAGCAGATGCAGTTCTTCTTGGAGCGATAGGAGCGAATGATAATTCTGGTAACAGTATTCGATTACCAGATGGAAATCTTGCAGGGTATAGTGTTGTAATAGGTCTCAGAATGGACCTTGATCTTTATGCGAACGTCAGACCCGTCCAACTCTTTGAGGGTGTGTGGACTCCAATTAAGGAGAAAGGACCTGAACAAGTGAATATGACCATTATTAGAGAGAACACAGAGGGACTCTACGCTCCTGCTCGTGGTACACTATCCAGAGGAGGGACTTCCGAAATTGCAATTGATTCGCGGATAATAACCAGAAAGGGTTCAGAGAGAGTGATCCGTTATGCATTTGAAACAGCGAAGAAAGGGAAAGGTGCTCCAGTTGACAGTATCAAACGCGTCACCTGCGTAGATAAGAGTAATCTCTTGGCTGGTTGTCAATTGTTCAGAGGGGTCTTCAATGAAATCGGATTAGAAAATCCAGATATTGAAAGGGACTATGCTTATGTTGATGCATGGACTCAATGGGTCATAAGAAGACCTGAACAATACAACGTTGTAGTTGCACCCAACGAGTTTGGTGATATCATCACAGATCTTGGGGCAGCAATACAGGGTGGACTTGGAATCGCTCCTGCAGCTAATATAGGCGATGGACATGGCGTGTTTGAGCCTGTCCATGGCTCTGCACCAAAATATGCAGGTTCAAATACCGCCAATCCTATCGCCGCAATATTAGCAATGAGCATGATGTTAGATTGGTTGAGTTCAGAACATCGAGATGATAGAATTCAAAATGCCGCTTTTGTAGTAAAAGATTCTGTTGTTGAGGTTTTAAGAGAGGGCAGGATAAGAACACAAGATCTATGCGTTGGTGACTGGAAACAGGTAGCACCGAGTTCTACTGAGAATGTAGCATCTGCAATCATAGACGCCATAAAAAACAGAGTAGAGGGGTGAGTCATTTGGGTAAGACTCTGGCAGAAAAATTACTTGCGAGTCATACAGTAGATGGAAAAGCATCTGCAGGGGACATTGTCGAAGCTAAAATTGATCTACTGATGGTTCATGAAGTTCTAGGATCGAGAATTATACCAATTCTAGATGAGATGGACTTTAAACAGGTCTGGGATCCTCAACGAATTGTTGTTGTGAACGATCATTGGGCGCCTGCATCGGATATCAACAGTGCTGAGATCCATCGAAGGAATAGAAATTTCGTCAGAGAGCAGCGCATTACTCACTTCTGTGATGTAGACTGTGGAATATCACACCATGTCCTTCCGGAAAAAGGGCTCATAGCACCAGGAGAGCTCATTATTGGAAGTGACTCCCATTCTACGACTTATGGAGCATTTAATGCATTCTCAACTGGCCTCGCAGCAACAGATTCAGCGTTGATTCTTGCTACAGGTTCGTGTTGGTTTAGAGTGCCAGAATCAATCCGGATTGAAATAAATGGTGAGTTATCAGACCTGGTAATGAGTAAAGATTTGATACTCAGAATAATTTCTGACCTTGGACCTGATGGAGCTAACTATCAATCAATTGAATTCTACGGAGAAACAATTGATAACATGAAGGTTGGCGAGCGCATGACAATGTGCAATATGACTGTGGAAGCCGGAGCAAAGTGTGCACCAATGCTTGTTAATGAACACGTACGCAAATGGATGGAATCCCTTGCACCATCAAAGCGATGGAGAGAGATCTTACCAGATCCAGATGCTGAATATCTTGATTCATTAGTATATGACTTGAAATCAAATCCTCTAGAACCAATGGTGGCAATTCCAGACAGTCCGACTAATGGGAAGCCAGTAAAAGAAGTGAGTGGTATTCCCATTGACCAAGCGTTTATTGGGTCTTGTACAAATGGCAGAATTGGGGACCTCGAGGTTGCCGCAAAGATATTGAAGGGCAAGAAAATACGAAAGGGTGTACGATTAATCATCACACCAGCCAGCAAACAGACGTATATGATGGCTCTTGAAAGAGGCCTGATAAAAATTTTCATGGAAGCAGGAGGGATTGTCACCAATTCTACCTGCGGAGCGTGTGTCGGTGGTCATCTTGGAGTACTTGGGGCAGGAGAAGTCTGTATATCAAGTACTAATAGAAACTTCAAAGGAAGAATGGGACATCAGAATTCAAGGATATACTTGGCATCACCAGCCACTGTAGCTGCAAGTGCACTCAAAGGTGCAATAACAGATCCTAGAGGTGTTTGAATAATGCCACTCGATTTGAAGAACATCACTGGCAGAGCATGGGTCTTTGGAAATAATATTGATACAGACCAGATTATTCAAGGGCAATATCTCACACTCCTTGATTACACAGAAATGGCCAGACATACATTTGAAATCCCTCGGCCAGTCTTTGCATCAAAAGTAAAAAAGAATGACATCGTAATCGGAGGGCGCAACTTTGGAGGCGGCTCTTCTCGTGAAGAAGCTCCAAAAGTACTCCTCGAATCAGGCATTGGATGTGTTGTTGCAGAGTCCTTTGCTAGAATCTTCTACAGGAATGCTTTCAACGTAGGACTTCCTCTATTGATTTTACCAAATGTTGGAAAACTTGTGCGTGACGGAGAAATAGTGACTGTCAACTTGTTTGAAGGCACTCTTGCAATAAAGAGTAGTCGAGATATTCTTCATGGTCGACCACTCCCTGAGAGAATGCTAAACCTCCTAAAAGCGGGGGGAGCGGTTTCTTGGTATAAACAGACTGCTGGAAAACACTAAAAGGCTAGAAATGATAGCAACAGTAGAGAATACAAAAAGAGAGGTCTACAAATGAATGCACTTCTATTTCTATTAATATCACTGATAGCACATTCAATACCGATTCCTTTCTCGCCCAAATTTACAAGACCCAACATGCTCATTAAATGGCTACCATTACGACTCGTTTGGGGTACTATTGCTTGGGTAGTGATTTGCCTTCTATTTGTCGCAGCACTACCATGGGCAATCTTAGGTCTCATTATGAGCCTTGGAGCCATCATGATGTTCACGAGTGGGTTTCGTCCCGGCGGGGATATTGAAGAGATGCTACATGGGATTCGAGTTCCATTCGCTTGTTTCGGGTTTATCATTCTCATAACAGTTCCAATGTTTTCGGGAGTGATAAGTTGGACAGCAGGGGTCTCGAATGCACAATACTTTGACTCTATGATTACTGAAACAGATGATCCTCTATTTACCAATCCAATACCGGATCATATGGTCAGACTGGTAACCGAGGAATATGCAAAATATGTGGCAAAACAGCATATATCTCCATTCGGGTCAAATGCGATAGTTGCTGCTGCACATATTACACTTCGTAATGGTACTTTAGTGTGGGTTTGTACGATAGTATCTACGAATGTCCTAGCTCAAAATTTTATTAAGGGATTCATTGTTGTAGATGCAAACGATCCACAATCGGAAGAACCAGAGATTATCACAGCAACAACTATTCCAGTTGGAGAGGGATTATTTTGGGATAAGAACATTCAATTTGGAAATTATTTGAATGACATGACTTCATTGTATGAATATGCTTACCCCACTTGGACACCCTCGGGTGATATGGTCTATGTTCAGACCAGAACACCCCTTGGTTTCGATTTTGTAGAGAGAGCAATTGGACCAGTAGTATATGCGGAGAATGGAACAGTCTTCCATTATGATTCTATCGAAGTAACTCCAGATTGGATTACTCAAGCATATTCAGAAGAATGGCTTGAACGTCAAATAACAAGGTGGGGAAGTTACCGTCGGGGTCTAGGATTTGACCTATTTTCTGGAGGGCTTCTCTGGTTTATACCACCATCAAGTGACAGGTTAGAGATTCACGAAGATACACGATATCTCCTAAATCCTGACTCTGGAAGGATTGAAGCATTCATTACAGTCCATCCAGTGACAGCTCGAACAACATTGGCAGGAGTGTTTCGTGCGACTCCAACCGAGGTCTTTTACCATGACCTTAGCACAAGAGGATACATCAGTGGAGATGCTGCAGCAGCAAATGTACTTGCAGACATTGGTCAAGTTGCTAGTGGATTCTACTATGCAGCTATGCCACTTCTTTATCCTGTTGTAATTAGTCCTACAGTGACCAAATGGACATGGTACACACCCATATACTGGGCAGATGCATACTACGATGATGACCTTGGTGAATATATTGCCAATAATATGAGGTTGCATGCTCTTGGCCTTGTTGATGCCTCAAATGTTGATAGGTTCGTCTGGCGTCCACTTAGTGGTTCTCTATCTGGAGGAGCATTAGTCAATGCTGTGAGAACGGATTACATTGAGTTATTGGGTGGCACTGTTGAAGAGGAATCAACTGGAGTCTTCAATATCACAGCAACTGTAAATGCCAAAGCATCTTACACCAAAGATGGGCAAGAGCACATTGTACTAAGAACAGATAATGCGACATACGAGTTCATTGAAGGAGCAGCAAATTGGATGAATTCAACCGACTGGTACACTCTTGTTTTCTTAGGTGTGGGAGATAGCTTCACAGCAACGGTTCTAATTGTTGGCGAGGTCTACAGAATTATTACAATAGTTAAGAACTAATGGATGGAGGGATATCCCTCCTCCCCTCTATTTTTTAGATTAAGAATTGGAACCACTCATTTTGGCTTTCATCGACGCATATTTGCCCTTTATCATTTCCCAGACTTTCACCCGTTTCGTCTTATATTGGAGGGCGTTTGTATGAATGGGACAATTATCACCTAGAGGGCATTGATCTTCAAATCCGCCATGGTCATGTAGTGCATCAACAAGAGCAGATTTCAATAACTGAGTTTCAAATTCCTCCATGATATCAGAAGAGATAAAGCTCCAGTCGATATTGACAAATCGTTCAGAACCAAGAATCTTTGATACTTCATCGAATACTTTGACTGCAACTTCTTTATTGTCCTCATGCAGTCCAGCAACAATGGTATGTCCACTCGGTGTTGTTCGTGAAAATCGCATTTCTGTAGGACCCATTCTAACCGAGTCCAGACTGAGGTCTGTTGAGATGGTCAAAGGCAAGGTTTGAAGTGCAGAGAGGAATCCAGAGAGTAACTCAGGATTCTTGAACGCAGTCTTACAAAAAGTTCCAAAACATTTGCTATAGATTGGTAATCCAGACTCAGTATATACCATTAGATACTCTAGGTCTGCCATATTAATTCCTCAAGTTCTTAGAACTTATCTCAATATTGATGTTACGTGTATAAGAAATAGTTTTTGACAGGATAGAGAATGAAGACGAGGGAACCTCCCTCGTGTCACCTAGGAAAGAATTCCTTGTATACTTCTCTCTGGATGAGAAATCTTAGTATTTCTGCAGTTCCGCCACCAATCGTCATCAATCTAGCATCTCGTAAGAAGCGCTCAACAGGATAGTCAGTTGTGTATCCAGCTCCACCAAGTATCTGGAGTGCATCATTCGTGATTTGGATTGCAGCTTCAGTGGTGTATAGTTTTGCTATTGATGCCTGTTTTGTTATCTTCTCACCACGGTCGTACATCCGTGCTGCAGTCAATGTGAGAGCTCTACCTGCCTCGAGTTTCATTGCCATATCAGCAATTTTGAAACTAACCCCTTCAAAAGCACTGATGGGGCGCCCGAACTGGTGACGCTCAGTTGAATATTTGACTGCAATCTCGTAGGGAGTTCGTCCATAACCAATTGCCTCACCAGCAATAGCAGTGCGTTCAGAGTCTAATTCATCCATGAGAATATGAAATCCTTGACCGGTTTCTCCGAGAACCATATCTGAGGGAACACGAACATCATCTAATTTCAGCCAAGACACTCTTGCAGATTTCATTCCAAGTAAGTCATGGTCTTGGACAACACTGAAACCATCAGTTTTTGTGTCTATGATAAAAGCGGACATTCCATCCTTAGATTTGACATTGGGATCAGTAATTGCAAAAGCACACATATAATCAGCCTGACTTCCATTCGTAATGTATCGTTTCTCACCATTAAGAATCCAATCGTCGCCATCTTTCTCTGCACGTGTCTTCATGCCTGCTGTGTCAGAGCCGACGTCAGGCTCAGTAATTCCAATACATCCAATCTTTTCACCAGAAACCACAGGTTCGAGATACTTCTTCTTTTGCTCATCAGTACCAAATCTTGCAATAGGCATTCCATAGAGAGTAGTTGATGCCATACGAGCCATATCGAGACCTCCATTGACTGCAGATATCTCTTCAGCCACGATGATCTCATAAGAGAGTCCTTTATTTGACCCGCCCACTGATTTATCATGATGGACACCCATGTAACCTACTTTTCCAATCTTACGTAGTAATTCTCTAGGGTAGGGGCCTTTGTCTATCTCATCAGCGATAGGAACAATTGCCTTACTACAGAAAGCTTGAACCTCTTCTCTGAATTTTATCTCGTCCTCTGTCCATAATACGTTTGAAAGATACGTTACCATTGTGGAAACCTAATTTGGCCCTAGGCGTTCTTACTTAAATTCATAACTAAATGCTATCTCACTAGTTGAGAACTCGGTAACGAATCCGCGTTTCACTATCATATGTTAATTCTACCTGTGAGCCTATTGCAATATCTTGATCCTCATCCTCATCAGCTAGACAGAGTATCGTGACATCCATATCCAATCGGACCAGAGCGAGTCTTACAGGTGATGTGAATTCGTCAGAACACATGAAGAGTGTTGTATAAGATAGTACTGTACCTCTGTTGTTAATCTTAATTATAATGGATGGCTCACTCACTACACCACAAAATGGACATGTGTTTCGAGGGGGGTAAACAGCCTTCTTGCATTTTGAACACTTAGAGGCATTGATATGAGTTTCTGACATTAGATAGAGTTCCATAGAGATGACGTGAAAAGACTTTTGGATTACGATACCACCTATTTCCTTGTTCTGGTCTTAAATGTCGAAACTACAGATTTGATATGCTTCTTGATAAATTTCTGAAATCTGAGGTCATTTGTAAGGAAAAGAGTTGAATTGTCAGAAAGATTGTGAATTCCGCCATCAACTTCTATCGCTTCCCCAAGGTCTTCAATATCAGTTGCAAAGACATTATCGATTGCGTGCGGTGAGAACCCTTCCTTTCTATACACAGGCATAACCTGAGCCTTTGTTCCACTCCCGCCTAATTTCAGAAGAGAGAGAATCAACAACCAATGGTGCCATGTAAGGGTATAATTTTCCAAGAATCGCATTACTTCATCGAGATCTCTTGCCAATCATCTACCTCCACTATCTGCCCTCTTGTTCATAATCACCATCTTCAGGACCAGTGTATTCAGGAGTGGGCATAACAAGGTCCTTAGGATCAAAAGGTTTGTCAGACTCTATCTTCTCATCACCAAGCTCCGCTCGTGCATCTTCAATCATCTGAGCTTCAATACCTTCAGCCTCACGAGCTAGATCTGATAGACTTCTAGCACGAACTCTCTCGCCGTCCATCTCTAAAAGACCTGCATCTATGAACTTCTGTATTTGCCGTTTCAATAGAACAGTAGGGATACCGAGAGCAGAAGATAGATGGCTTAGCTGGAACCATTGCGTTTTGTCAGCAACTAAGAAGTAGGCTTTGAACGCAGGCTCATCTTCTGCAATAGAATACAGTGCATCCCAGCGGGTTTTAAGCTCTGTAACTTGGGTCTTCAGTTCAGTAATTTCAATATCGTAATTTTGCTTTGCACCACGTAAAGTGACCATTTCATTAGCTGAGCTCTCTAAAACGTTCTCGATATCATCTTTCTCTTTTCTGATTTGCCCAATAGTATTATGGAGCTGTGCTATCTCAATATCTTTTTGTTCTAATAGTTGAATATATTGAGCAAGCTGACCTTTTAGTTCAGAAAGCTCTACTATCTTGGCATCAAAATCAACAGCTATCTTTTCCATCGAACCCATGTTTGCCATAGATTCTCTCTGTTGTTCTAGCTGTGATTGAGCCTGATTAACCTCACCAGTGAGAGTTGTAATGATTGCATCACGTTCGCTTAATTGCTTCTTAAGGTCGTCTAATTGATTATGCAATCTGTCAAGCGCATCCTTTGAGTTGTCCATCAGCTCCTCTCGTTGACGTATTCGCTCCTCAAGTTCAATAACTCTTCCACGCCACTTTCGAAGTTCTGCTCGTGAAGCCTCTAATCTCTTTTCCATCTCATTCATATTAGCATACATCTGGACTAGACGCGCCTGAAGGCCACCAGTGGAGTGTCCAATATTTTTAACTGCCCCTCGGCCAGCCTTCGTCATGATGTCTTCTACGCTAACACGACTCTTCTCAAGATTCTCGTATACAGGAGAAAAAAGGTCTTCAACAGCGAATCCGCCTTCAACTTCATCGCGTACCAAGTTAATTGCGCGACTGGCAAAGACCCCGAGTCCAGCAGAGTTTAGCTGTTTTGCAACATTCTCCATAATACCCGCTACTCTTTCAAGGATATTAGGTTCGACTGACTTTAGAGCATCCTCAATTGATCCAAGTAAGTCAAGAATTCTATTTTGAATTCTCTGAAATGTAATATCGACCTGTACAGTAGTAGATTGTGATGTTATCTCGTCTTCTTCATCAGGCTTGATTGACGAGGTCGTCATTGCCTGCTCAATCAACCTGGATGTCTCTGATTCAATGTCGGCAGGGTCAGGTCCCTCGGATGGGCTCCGTTCCTCGTCCGACATAGTAATTCACCTAATGGAGAACACCACGATAACCAAGTGCAGTAAGCTTGGAACTTACTGTTCTAAGATTCTCAGATACTTGAGATGCCTCTTGTATTCGAGTCATCAACTGCACTCGAAATTCACTTGCATCTAGTTCGCCTCTGTCTAATTGTTCCGTGAGCTCACCCCTCTCTATTTGAAGTTCTTCTCTCCGTTTCACAAGACGTTCATACTCGGCAACTAGATTAACAATATCTTGACTCTCACCCCCAACCTCAGACGTTGGTCTATCACCAACTGCAGGTAAGGGTTTTGCAGGTTTCTCAAGTTTCACTGTAGCAGCAGGTTCACGTTTTCGTCGCCAACTGTCAAAAAGACCCATTATCTATCACCTATCCTTTGCATAATTTCTCCAAGCTGTTCTTCGAGTTCTCTGCGTTTCTCTCTCGTAAGCCGTACCTTTTCTTCATATTCATCCGCACTGGCAGGATCAGTCATTGCCATCTCATCATATTCATTCTCCTTCTCGAAAAGCCTAGCAATTTTGACCTTTAGGTCATTAGCCTCTTGCTTTAATTCCTCAAGCGATAATGCAGAAGCTATTTCCTCCTCCGATGGCGGTGGAGTGGGTTTTACTATCTCCTCTTCGAACATAACTTCATGCGAGCCAGATACACCAGAGTCACTCCCTGCAACTCCAGCGACTGTCACCTTAATGCCATCTTTAAATCGTCCTTCAAGTTTCTCCATGCGTTCTAAAATTTTTTCCATCTTCTCATCTAGATGTTTTATTGCAATCGTCTGACGGTCTATTGTCTTAAACAGCTCATCAGCGAAATCTTCAAAGTTCAATCCATACTTGAAGCTGTCAAGAATCTCTTTCATTCGGGCAATCTCATTAATGAGGCGTCTTCGCTCTTCTTCATTCACAATGCTCTTTGTTTCATCACTCATAGATTTCACCTCGTTATGTCTCCACAATCTCTCCAACAACCGTCGATGGTATTTCCTCAAAAGCAAGTGCTCTTAGTAACTTCAGCCATCTGTCTCTGAAATCTGCCTGATTTGCTTGCATTCCATAACCATGGACACCAAGGCGTTTTCCAACCTCATCAGGAGACAATGCACCAGGGAGGTCTTGTTTATTAGCAATGGCAATCGCTCTAGCGTATGGTAGTTCGCTTTTTAGAACAGGATATGCCACGCGTTTTGTCCACTCAATGTTATCCTGAGTTGAATCTGTTACTAGAACAACCATGCTGCCTGAACGAATAATCTTTCCCCATTCCTGAACAAATCGATCCTGACCTCCAAGGTCAAACATCGAGAAGATGTAAGGGTCAAAATCAGCCTTAAGGAGTGCCTTATCTCCAAAGAAAGTTGGAACATATTCTTGAGGTGGACCCTTCGAAGGGAGCGTTGCTAGTTCGAGAAGTGTTGTCTTTCCTGTGCCTCCATGACCCGCAAGACACACCTTAACTGGGATTCGACTCACAATGTTTCTGAAACCAGGACCAAATGGAGAAAAGTCGGTTGATTTCCATTCATCTGACTCCAAGACGATCTCAAATGCGGTCATGAATTTAGAGACCATGCTCATCATTGCCTCACTGACTTTCTGCAGTGATGCCTGTCTGTCCATGGTCATAATGAATTGAGTGTCATGCGAGTTCATGTAGACGTAACGATACCGCTCAATCTCCATCGAATCAATTTTCCATTCCTGAAGTTTCTTAGCTGATGCTGCAACAAGCATCATCACCGCAGAGGTATCTAGATCCTTGTTTGGAACTATAATGTCCTGAAATAATGTCTTACCTTCTTTGAAGATGTGTATTTCACGAATCATTTCATTTCACATCCTTGAGTTCCCAGTATGTTTTGGATACCTTTGGAGCTATTGGGGGTGTATTCGATACACACCCCAAGATTGCATTCCGCTTCATCCTAGTCTATTCCTCTTCGATTTCAGTCATATAGTCCAGGAGTTCCTGCAGTTCTTTCTTGGTCAATTTCCTGAGTTCTTCAGGAGGATAGCGATCCTTTACCTCTGGAGGTAGTAATTCAATCATCTCATTCTTGCTTAATCGACTTATATCGGCAGGAAGAGACTCCTCTGTAGCTTCCTCGGATTCTAAGTCAACTTCATCGACAAGTGTTGTTTCAGAGGTGGCATCATCAATCTCCTCTTCATCTTCAATGACTACCTCGTTGAGGGCATCATCTTCACTGAAATCATCTTGAATTGCATCAGTTTCTTCGAACTCAGACAACTCAATCTCTGGTTCTTCAACAGGCTCGACCTCTAGAATCTCAGGTAGAGTTACTTCAACTTCGTCCTTTGATTCATCAAGCTGATCGAATTCTAGTTCTGTTTCTTCAGGAACATCAGACTCGGACTCAATTTGCTCTTCTTGTGGCTCATCCTTTTCAACATCTTCAACCGCTTCAACCTCAGTTGTTTCAGTTTCAGACTCTATTTCAGGTTCTTCTTCAGTGATTGCCTCAAGCTCAGCCTCAAGTTCAGCTTCGAAGTCGCCTTCTTCAACTGCTACATCCTCATCAGTGACTACGTCGTCGAGAGCATCAAGCTCACCAAGCAGGTCTTCAGTATCATCGTCAAGATAGTCCTCATATGTCCCTTCAGGTCCAGATTCAATGACTGGAGCTTCAATATCTAGTTCTGCCAATCCGGGAGCTAATAGTTCAGAAATAACCATGCCCATTGTTTTGATCTTCTGAACCCTTGCCACCTTACCTTTCTCCATCTGTTTGATAGCTCTGTCAATTTGCTTGATTTGGTATGGTATCCTTAGACGTCTAACACCAATGACGCTACCAACGATTATTCCAAATAAGAGGAATAATAGGAGGGTATTGTGAACATCACTCTTGGGTAATCTACCCAAGAATGGAATGTTGTAAGTAGGTTCTCGGACATAGAAATCAACATTGAACCCTGTTTCTGCTCCAAGCCAAGACTGATAACCTTCAGCAGTAGCTTCGAAGCGTAGTATATATGGTTCACCTGAGATATCTCCAACATCTGCAGCATTGATCAGTACTCTATAATGAGTGCTATTGTAGATCTCAACGGTGAGAGGTATAGCTGATCCATCTCTAATGATGCTTGCTGTGACTGTGGCGTCCTGTATTGGATTTCCTGTCATCGTATTTAGGTATTGAAAGATAATTGTGATTCTTTCACCATACTCCACTGAAATCCTATTCTCGACAGTGATAGTCGATGGAGCTAGAAGATACAATGGGATCTGAACTGGTGCAGCAGTATAATTGTTTATTGACATTGTGAAGTTCAAGTAGTAGATCATCGGAGCGGTCAATCCTGAAATCTGCGATGGTCTTACTAACACAACATACTCTCCAGCAATCATTGTGTGACGAAATATCACAGAATTCCATTCAAGGGATACCTCAGCTCCAAGGAGAGGAGAGTCATCATATGACAAAGTAAAGGCTACAGCAATAGTTTCAGTCGAACCATAGATGGCCTCAAGTGAGGAGACCTCGCTCTCAAAATCAGCCTCTAAGGGATTAATTTCCATTATCAGGTCATAAGGAATAATGGTATGATTCTGCAAGGTGATGATTATTCTAAGAGTTCGAGTACCAGCAAAAACAGCTGAAGTGTCGATTTGAGCTGTGTAGATGAGAGAGCTATAAGAGAAGGTACCACGAATAGTAGGATAGTCAATCCAGAAATATTCTGCAACACCTTCAGGTAGATGAGTTACCTCTCCAGCATAGAAAGCCCAAATCTGAATTTCAACAGATTCAGTCCAAGTGCCATCATTCCAGACACCATCCTGAAGATGTCCGGTTATCATTGCTATCTCACCTTCTACAGCATTGACCCTTATCTCAATGTCAATTTGACCGTCGACATAATTTGGAATGTGATATCGAATAGCGAGTCGGTATGGATCATCTGCTGGATCAATTGCCTCAAAGTAGATTGAGGAATCAAATTCCTTCCAGAAAGTGCCATTGCCAAAGGATTCCATAGTTATTAGATTGGTTCCATAGAGAATCTCTACTACAGCACCACTCCAGATCAACTCGCTATGTCTAGAATCCCAAAGATTTACTCGCAAGAGAAGATCATTTGACCAAATTACTTCTGTGGCTCCAGTGTAATCCATATGCGTTGGACTCTCTCGCATTAAGAAGAACACAAATACATCTTGAATTGGCTCAAAGCCATCAGCTTGCATTGCTATCCGAATTCGGTAAAATCCATTGTATGGATCAACAAACATCTCTAAAGATTTAGTGTCTACATCAAAACTATACGTTCCATTACCATAGTTTGTGAAACCACCAATACCAACCATCAGAGGTTCAACAGTGAAAGAAGCTGAACTTGGAAGTATGATTGGCTCATTATCAAGTGTGTTATTCCAATAGAAGTTGATAGTAACAACATCCCCAAAGTATGGTACAAATCCACCATATTCTAATACTATCTCATTTGGCACATCTTGTAGGAATAAGAACACGATTGTTTCAGTTGTTGATAACCCATAGTCAGCAGTTATTCGAATTTGATACTCGTTATTCAATGGGTTTGCATCTTGGCCATCAAGTGTTACACCATAGACACCTGGGCTGAGCTCTACAAGATAATCCGTGTCCATTGGATTAGGATAGTCCCAATATTCGATAGTAGCAAGAGAGATTGTTGTATCTTCTCGAGATATATCATAGAGTGTGACAATGACATCAAAGCTTCTGGTCCAATATGCTACGAGCGGTGTTTCTTCTGAACCATACTCAGTAGAAATCAAGAGGGGTATAAGAATCTCGATTGTAATGCTATCACCTTGTGATTCATGATTTGCGAGAGAGAAGGTTATTGAAACAAGATAGCTTGTAGCAGGAACTGTTGTATCAAATGTCAAGGAGTACCGACCATTCCCCAGATATGAAACAACAACTGATCGTTCCCAATCAGTCTCAACTGTTGCTCCAACAAGTCCTGTTGCACCCCTCTGATAGTCAAAAGTAAATGTTGCAGGCTGAGTCCAGTCAACAATGAGTGTGTCCGAACCAACAATGGTCAGAGTGGTAAGAGCCTCTGTAACTTTTACCGTGCTATAGGAGATAAGTGCTTGTCCATAGTTTACATATTTGCAGGCGATTTTAATGGTCCAATTACCAACTGGGAGAATATTGCCAACAAAGTTGTAGACATAAGTTCCACCAGGAGCAGACAAGACTCTACTGACATTGAGATAGGAAATACCAGTGTCAGTATTAATCCACTCGATGTTAACAGAGAGACCGTTGAGCTCAGTTGCAGTAAGGTTCCAACCAATCTGGTATTCAAACTGAATGGAAACTGTACTAGTAGTCCAGATATAGTCATTTATTGAAGTAATCTCGATAATCATGGGTAGCTCGTTGATTGTTGCTCCAACGAGAATTGTTTGATTGATATAATTGGCTTTTTCAAGCATTATTGTAATCACATAAGTTCCAATACCAAAACCTGAGAGAGCAGTAGCTGGAAGGCTGTATGTCCCATCCAAATTATCAATGAGGTTGCCTGATTTTTGCACTATGGTCCCAATTTTGACAGCAAAGGTATATACATCTAAATCATGGACATATCCCCCATTGGTGAGGTCATTCATCCAATAATCATGTGTATCATGGGTGCCATAGTATTCTATTATATCCGAGGTTCCAATACCCTGAGAAGTCTGTGCAGCAAGAACAGTCAAATAGATTGTAATGGGAGCTGGTGCAAGTTTCCCACTAGTATCAGCCTTGATGACAATTTGATATGCAGTTGTAGATATGGCGAGATCCCAGAAATCGGTATCGATGGTGATGACGAAATTAATTCCTGTAGGGTCCTCAATGAATGGAGAGGATGCTGCTTGAGTCCATGTACCAGTACCAATCTCAATCGAGTCATAATATATGGTAAATGAGAGCCAGGAAGTACTATCAAAGGCAAAGGCAGATGTTGAAACATCAGTCCTTTCATACCACCCAACTGTAAAGGTTGCATTTCGACCCCACCGTGCGTTAATGAAATACGCAGTTGAGTTCAATTCAGTATACCCAGGAAGATAGGTGGGTGTTGCAATGAATATCCTATTGATGTACCAATAGTCAGAATCACATTTAACGAGTAGCTCGGAAAGAGTCCCGTTCTGTTTATCACCAGATACGACAGTTAGATTGTATGATACAGCATAAGGAGTACTCATGTTGGCATGAATATTCAGAAATGAAACATGCCCTGTGCTGTTAGTTGTACCTTGTGCCACAAGTCCTACACTCCGCATTGTCACATTTACTGCTGCTCCTTCAACATAGGTAGTAGGTCCTGTCTGAACTCGAATGACAAGACGAGAGAGCGGGAGTTTGATAGTTTCTTGCGTATAATCCTGAAGATCACTCAGCTGAACTGTGTTATTTCTTGCCAAAGGTGTGTTAGCATAGTCATCAGCTTTCCAGACATCAATATCCCAAGTGCCATTCAAGATCCTATAGAAAGTATATTCACCTAAAACATTCGAAGTCTTTTGAATTGCATATGCTCCCATCTTGTCAATATTGATAGTGGCTCCACTGACATCCAACATGTCCCAAGATTCAATATGCAACTTGAGTGTGATGAGAGGCATTTCCCAATTGTGCGAGAAGCTTCCCATCTCAAACTCTGAGGCATCTATTGACCAATCAGCAAAATTAGAGATGTCTGAATAGCTGTACGACCAGCCTAGTGAGCCTGCATATCGTGCATAGACTTGATAATCATCTTGAGGAACTCTATGGAAGTGAGCTGTCCCAGTAGCATCAGTCTGGGCTTGAGCGATATAGTTGTTATCTGGGTCTCCAGTTATATCGAGCCGTACCGTTGTATCTTCATTGGGATTATCAGCCAGTGGATTACCCATGAGATCTTCGTAGTAGATATCGATACCAGCTATGTTGAGTGTGATATCAATATAGGTAACAGATCCATCTACGCTATGATCCGTTGTATCTGTGACCCATAAATTAGCGTATGAGGTTTGTAGCCAGCTTGCAGCATCGATCTCTGTATAGATTCTGAATGTTTGATTGCTTAAGCCTTCAAAGATGATTAAGCCATTAGAATTGGTAATTCCGGAACGACCGATTCCATTATCATCCTGCCAAGGTGAATCATCTGTATTTCTTAGTTCTACAAACGCTCCTTCAACAGGTAAACTGTCAAGGTCTCTTACAATGATATCAAACTCAAAGAGTTTTATTTCACCACTAGCCTCAATGATGAAACCAGCTTGGTCACCCTCCGGGTAATATGATGGAACCATCCAACCATAACCTTGGTCACCATTTGGTTTGTAGGGACTTGTGGTGTAAAATTTACTCGCGGTAACGATGCTTATGGTAGCATTAGCATGAAGATCGATGAGTGTTTGGCTTGAAGAACTTGGCATGAAGATGCCGATGTCTCCTGCTGAGAGCATCAGAGTAGAAGACCCTGAATAACTGGAAATATCAACCGACACATCTTCCCAAGCCATTATCATAATCTTTTGTTCGCGTCCAGCCCAGATTCGATAGTCAAGTCCAAATCTGTCACCTGTCATTGTAGGCGCCCAATCACCATAATCGGAGACACTAGGAGTATTATAGACTCCTTCGACATAGAGTCTTGATCCAGCAGGACCCAAGATTCGAAGAATATCTTCTGGATTAGAAATGCTCGCAGTTCCTGCGGGAATTGTGGCAGAACCATTAACAGGTATATCTACAAGGTTGCTGCCTTTCACCCATCCTGATCCTGAATTTCTCCACCATTCCACTGTGACAGGTGAGTTGCCAATGTTTGTGATACGAGTCTTGTCGTTGGAATTTCCCATATCAATCGTGTAGAATTCTTCACCTACTAGGCCACCATTTATTGTCGGGAAATACCCACCAATATCCCGAGCATAACTACTGTCAGAGTCACCGGCACGCACGGAAACGGGTTTTGTGGAGTTTATCATATAATAGGTAGTGTAAAGAACATCACGCTTTGCAATATATTCCCCAGCTTTAAGCACAGCTGGCCATGAAACAACGCTAGTTCCGTTATAGAACGACCAACCAGTATCTAATACTTCACTTGTAGTCCAGACATAGACTTGAGTACCATCTTCTTGAGACTGAATCCAGTATTTCCCTTCATTCTTACTCTCAAAACCTTCAACACCGCCAATAATGAACTTCGTGCCTACCCCATGTCCGAGCTCATTAACACCTGGCCACCAATCATTGACTGCGGGATTAGATCCTTTATCGCCCTGACCCATTGAGACAGCCATAGGATAATTTGCATAGACCGTATAATATCCCCAAAAGTCATCATACGATGATGATGTAGGTTCATATCTAGCATTTTGATACTTGTTTAGAGTACCATAGGGTGTACTATCTGGTGTCACTTGACTGTTTTTCCATCTTCTATCGACGTCATCATGAACATCGTTTGGATTCTTCCAAGTGCCATCACCACTTTGGAGAGGATCATCATACATTACAATTTCATAGTTGTTGCCATCATAGTAAGAAACTAGGTCGATTAAAGAGAATGTATAGCTTCTGTAAATAAAGGGATAATAATCAGGATAACTCACAGAACCGACGTCTTCTTTTGCATAGTAGATATAGTAATTTCCTTCTCTTGAATTCTTAGCAACATCAAGGCTGAAGGACACACGAGTTGATTTTACAAATTCAAGGTCAGCATAGTAGGAGGTGTTCCAAGTCTGAAATGGCACCTCTGACCAATGAAGACCACCAGTCGAATTGTAAAACATGACTCGAATCGAATTAGCATAACAGTGTTGATCTTCGAAGGTCAAATATAGATGAACAGGAGTGTTTGTTCTATCAGACACATTGGGTTCGGTGAAATTGAAGTATCTTCTATAGATGAAGGTTGAATTCCACCAAGACGCTTCATCTTGGTCTCCGGCAAATGCACTATCAGTTTTAATGTACTGCTGTGAATTTGTTAGATCATTGTTCACAATCGGAATCAACAATAGAATTGCAAATGCTGCAATTAGGATAATTTTCGTTGATGACTTCATATTAATCAACCTCCATTGCAACAGAACTAGCCACACTTGGATGGGACTTTCTAAGAACTTCGAGGTAGTGTATTGCCTGACGACTGGCTAATTCTTCATCATTGTATAGATCAACAGTGCGCTGAATCAACCACTCTGGATAGACTGTTACTACTTCAGGATTGCTTTTGAGTAGGAGGAACTGACGTCCTTCTTCATCATTCACACGCATCAGAATGTTTGCCTTTTCGAGCGTATCAAGTTGTTTTCTAAGCTTTGCAGTTTGTATATCCAGCTGAAGTCGTAATTCGTCAGTCTCCTGAGGTCCTGCGCGTAGAGCTTGGATGACATCATATGCTTCGAAATCAAGAAGATATTTTGCTAAATTCTCAGCCTCACTCCATATGGTCTCAAACAAGTCTTTCCTTAAACGAGCCAGATAGTCTCTATGATAGCGTCGAGATGATTGTAGAAATTGATTTGCCACCTCAGTCTGTAATTTCCCTTTTCGAACAGATCTCACTGTATCTTGGGATATTTGTCTAAGAATGAACAATGCACGAGTGAGATAAATGACTTCAGACGATAAGCCCTCAACCCAACCTGTGGCAATAATGCCCATTTTAACCAAAGGTCTCAGAACGAGATCGACATCAATCTTTTTGCCTACCTCTTCGAAGATAATCTCTTCAAGATCAGTGGATTGAACTGTACCATTCTTCATCAATGTTTGAACAATAGCTCGTCGCACAGGATCATTCAAAATTGATGCTTGCCGCTGTTCAGGAGTCATCTGAGTATACCGTGCAATTTGTTTGAATAGTTTAGGAACCATATCTTTGTAGGTTTCATCTTCTGCATTCAGAAAGATTTGTGTTCCAATCTCTGGAAGTGCATCCTTGTAAACATCAGGATCTTCATCAGGGCTAAGAACAAGGAACACCATTGAAGGTAGACCCTTCAGATGCATGTTCAAACCACCATAATAAACAGCAAGTTTGAAATCATTAAAATTAAGTGAGCTAAATCCTGGTTTTTGAGACTCCTCAGTTTCTCCAAGTGTGGCGATTCCATAGACTCTCATTGAAGTGGTAGGATCAAGCCCAATGTTCAATTTTTTAGGAATCTTAGAAGTAACAACAGGTCCTAGCTCGTCATCCCATTTTAATACAGCGAGACCTTCAGGCATGATTTACAGTTCTCCGATTTTTTTTTCAAAGATGTAAGGAAACAGCTCTAGCTAGACGGTTTCCCCACATCATTTGCATAAAGTAGGTAATGCAATAATATCCCAGTCCCGGGGGTTCCATATAGGAGATATTCGCCTATAATATGCGCTACCTAATAGTTGCTAAAAGGAGTTGTCTAATAAGAGAATCTTGCATGAATATTTCCATTACAAGTTAGAAAATAAAGACACCACTATATTATTACCAAAGCCACCTATATTATGTGTTAATCCAATTTCAGGATAATCCACTTGAATACCCTTCGGAGCAACTCCTCTAAGCTGCAAGACAATATCCCGAACTTGTGCAATGCCAGTAGCTCCTGTTGGATGTCCACGTGCCTTGAGACCACCGCTTGGATTGATAGGCATGTCCCCAGAGGCCTCTGTGATTCCTTCCTTTACAAGAGAGATCGCCATACCTCTCTCAACAATTCCCAAGTCCTCCATATTGATTAATTCAAGTATTGAGAATGCATCGTGCACCTCATAGACTTCAACATCTGAAGGTTTCTTTTTCGCCATCTTGAAGGCGAGCCTAGCAGCTACTTCAGTAGCATTCATTGAAGTAAGTGATGTTCTATGTTGTAGTGCTAGATAATCAGTTGCATGCCCGATACCCATTACTCGAATTGCGTGGTCCTTTAGACTGATTTCTTTGACCATTCGGTGTGATGCAAGAATTACAGCCGCAGCCCCATCACTTGTTGGGCAACAATCAAATAATGTTAATGGCTCTGATACGACCTTAGAGGCATTAACGTCTTCAATAGTGATCTCTTTCTGAAAGTGAGCAAGAGGATTCTTGGCTCCATTTCTATGAGCTTTGATGGGGATAAGAGAGAGCTCATCACGAGTCAACCTATAATCATGCATATATCGACGCGTCATCATTGCAGCAAGCGCGGCAGGTGTTGCACCATAACGAACCTCAGATTCTTGTGAGAGCATTTTGTTGATGATTCTAACTGCTCTATTACGGTCGACATTGGACATCTTTTCAACACCAATGACCATAACAAGGTCAGCCAACCCAGCAGCAACATATGCAAATCCAGTTTCAAAGGCACTTGAGCCTGAGGATGGACCAGACTCAATTCGCGACGCTCCTGCAGGCACGACTCCTAGACGGTCTGCGATGAGGGTGGAAACATGACTTCTACCTGTAAATTCCTCAGGATTATGTGCTCCAATAAAGACATAATCAAATTTGGAGTCGTTTGTATTTGAATCAGTCATTGCTTCAATGGCAGCGTTTTCTGCGAGCTGGACAAAAGTATCATCAAGTATACCAAAACGGGTCATACCAACTCCGATTATACTCACCGATTCCAACGTGATACACCCTTACTCAACGAGTACCAAGAGGTCAGAAGTACTGACCATTGAGCCAACCTCAACATTGACTTCTTTTACTGTTCCAGAGATGTTCGTCTTTAACTCATTGAACATCTTCATCGCTTCAAGGATACACAAAGTCGAACCACTCTTCACGGTGTCACCAACTTTTACTCTCACTTCAGTAATCTTCCCTGGCATAGGAGGATAAACACCACCAGCAACTCTTGGACCACTTGATGCTGACTTACTTGTCTTTACTGCAGTTTCAGTCTTCTTTAGTCGTTCCCATTCAAACACGCGTTCTTTACCATTGATTTCAAGAGTGGCATTTGCGCCTGTTCTTTTCATGATTTTAATTTGATAATCTGTCGTCATATCGTTAATTGTCCAGCTACCATCATCGGAGGTATTTGGTTTCATAGTATAACTCTGTTCACCAACCTTCACAACCAGTACTCCACCCTCGTCCAACAACTTCACTTCTACATGATACGGTATTTCATCCAACGTTATCTTATACTCAGGACTCATTTCACTGCCCCCTTCTTCCACGCATGATATCCTTTCGACCTGCAGAGGACCAAGATGAACTTGACCTATCCCATTGACCTGGAGTATGTTGGATAGTTCTTCCATCAACGAGATCAGCACGCCCAGCATCTGACCAGGTTAATGGTTTTCCAGCAATCATACCGGAGGGGCTTGTTCCAACATTGTTCATATGGAAGATTACAGCTGCAAGAGCAACCTCCAATTCAGGGGTCATATCACCTGCAATCTTTCGTTGCGCCTTTCGTTTTAGAAAGTCCATGGCATATTGAGGAAATAATGCATAAGAGACCTCATCTCTTGGTAAATGAGGGATGTCTTTCAATGCTTCACGAGCTGCAGGAAGTTCAGGTTCTAACAGACTGGCAGGCCGACAATCCAATGGTTCTTCATCACCAATTGCGAGCATCTTTACCTCAGGGTCAATCGCAGCTGGTGGGCGTCCATAGTATCCTCTAACATACTGCTTCACTTCGGTCGGAATCATACTGTATCGTTTTCCTGTGACAACATTCAGAGTTGCCTGAGTTCCGACAATTTGGCTTGATGGAGTGACTAATGGGGGATATCCCAGCTCTGCGCGTACTCGGGGTACTTCTGCGAGAACCTCATCATATCTATCCTGAGCACCTTGCTCACGCAATTGATTATCAAGATTTGAGAGCATACCACCAGGAATCTGAAACACGAGAACCTGCGGATCAACACCCTGCAGGCTACCCTCAAACTGTCCATATTTCCGTCTAATCTTTCTAAAATAGTCAGCAATCTCTGATAGCTGGTTGATACTAAGTCTGGTGTCTCTTGGTGTATCCTTTAGTGCTTCAACAATTGACTCAGTCGCAGGTTGGGATGTTGCCATGGAAAATGCGGAAATAGCGCAGTCAACAACATCAACGCCAACCTCAGCAGCCTTGAGATAAGCCATGGCTGCCATGCCACTAGTGTAGTGAGAGTGTAGCTGGACAGGCAAGTCAACCTCTTCTTTCAGGCGCCGCACAAGATCAGATGCCGCCTCAGGTGAGATCAATCCAGCCATGTCCTTGATGCATATCGAGTCTGCCTCCTTTGCATAGAGCTCCTTCGCCATCTCGACAGACTTCTCATTGTTATGGAAGGGACTCAATGTATAGCAGATGCTGGCTTGGACATGTCCCCCTTCATGTTTTACGAAGTCCATTGCGGTCTCCATATTGCGAACATCATTGAGAGCATCGAAAATACGGAAGATATCGATACCTGCTTTCACGGCTTCTTTGACGAAAGCTTCGAGAACATCGTCCGCATATTGGCGATAGCCCGTGATATTACTCCCTCTTAACAACATCTGAAACGGCGTCTTCGGCATTGCTTCCTTCAATATCTCGACACGTTCCCATGGATCTTCATCTAGAAAACGCATCATCGAGTCAAACGTAGCGCCGCCCCACATCTCAAGGGAATGGTAACCTACCTTGTCAATCTTCTCACAGATAGGGAGCATATCCTCTGTGCGCATCCTTGTGGCAATGAGAGACTGGTGTGCATCTCTCAGTGTAGTATCGGTAATCAGAAGCTTCGTCATCGCAGAACATCTAGACAATTGAATGATAGGTATTTAGTCATTCTGTTAGTGCGTTTCCGGAAGTTAATCAGCTGTCTCGGAGGCATTAGTGGCTCTCATAGATAGAATTAGTTCACCTTTATATTATTTCAAACCATTGACTACTAGACAAAAAACTAGAGCTCGTGTCGGAGGGGGCCCATTTCAAATATCATGGGCTCCTTCTTTTTATTTAATATCCTATTCCTTCATTAGGGAGTAGGCATATCTATGAAACACCTTGATGCACCAAGATAGAATCAAAATCCTCAATGATGGTGAGAACAAAAAAGGTAAATTTGTCCTCTATTGGATGCAAGCAGCGCAGCGTATTGAATTCAATCATGCACTGGAATATGCAGTCCGTTTCTCAAATTCTCATAAACAGCCCATACTAGTCATTTTCTGTCTAGTGGATCAATATCCTTTGGCAAACGTCGCACAGTATCGATTCATGCTTGAAGGTCTCGCTGAAGTACAGAAGGCATTGGAATATCAAAATATTTCATTTCAAATTGTTCATGGAACACCCAAGAGAGTCATTCCGAAAGTAGCTGAAGACGCTTCATTAGTAGTAGTTGATAGAGATTATCAGAGAATGCAACGCCAATGGAGAAGTGAGGTGGCAACATATCTTGATTGTTCATTGCATCAAGTAGAAACCAATGTGATAGTGCCAATTGAAACAGCTTCACCTAAGGAGGAATATACTGCAGGTACACTAAGACCAAAGATACATAGAATTCTTGAAGACTATCTTATTCCACTGAGAAATCAACGGGTCAAGTATCCCTCTGAAGGTATTAGCTTTGATGGGATTAATCTCAATGACATCGAAACAATTCTGCAAAAATTAAAAGCTAAGAAAGGCAGAACACAGCAGATACCATTCAAAGGAGGAACAAGTCAAGCAAAGAAGCATTTGAAAAAATTTATCTCTCAAGACCTGAATGTCTTTGCAGACCTTCGCAATGACCCTGCAAAAGATCGACTCTCGAATATGAGCCCCTATCTTCACTTTGGCCAGATATCACCTCTACAGATTGCCCTTGAGATACAGAGCATAGAGAGTCCAGGAACTGAATCATTTCTCGAGGAACTCATTGTACGTAGAGAGCTAAGTATGAACTTTGTGTTTTATAATCAGAACTACGATAATTTTGAAAGTCTGCCAAACTGGGCGAAAGAGACCCTTGAACTTCATTCGTTCGATAAAAGAGAATACACCTATTCATACACTGAACTAGAAGATGGAAAGACTCATGATTCGTATTGGAATGCTGCTCAGAGAGAGATGACAACCAGAGGAAAGATGCATGGATACATGAGGATGTACTGGGGCAAGAAGATTCTCGAATGGAGTGACTCACCTCTTGAGGCATACGATACATGTATCAGATTGAATGATACATACGAACTTGATGGTAGAGATCCTAATGGATATGCAGGAGTCGCTTGGTGTTTTGGGAAACATGATAGAGCCTGGAGTGAACGATCAATCTTTGGCAAAGTTCGATACATGAATGATAATGGACTCAGGAGAAAGTTTGACATTGAGAGATATGTCGAACGCGTAAGCAACTCTGGAAAATATAACTATAAGTCCGGTTCTGCAGGATAAATAAAATCAGCTTCAATCAATCTGCACGCGACCTCTCTAAACCCCGGACACTTGCTCCAGCGCATCTTGTATTCGCAGTTCTCACACTCTCTAAAGATCTCTAGACTTCGTTTAATATTCAAGAGCGTGACAAAACCCAAGTAGAGGATAATAATTACCAAGAGTTTCACAGGCAAGTCTGAAGTGATAATCCCATGAATTAGGAGTATTGACCAAGAGATGCATGCAAAACCAGAACCCAAGAAGAATTTAGAGAGTACCTTTGCCCGTTTGCGGGTCTCAAGAACTCCTGAAAAACTTAAGATAAAGTAAATGATAATTGCTCCAGCGCCACTCCAGAATAGATAGAACCTACTTAACAATGTAGAATCAAGTATGAAAATCACAAAGAGGATTACCATTGCGGAAAAGAATGAGATCGTATTGAATGTACATCCAATGCACCACTTTCTTCCTCGGATAGTAATGATATGACCATCAAAATGATTACAAAATGGATGGTGCGACGTGATGAACGGATCTGTCACCTTAAGAAAGTGAATAGGGTGGCGAATCACACGACGCATATCAAGCAAAAGCCTGCCTCGATCCTCATCATCGAGAATCTCTTCACAGCGTCGCGGATTCAAGCCTCCCTCTTCCAGTCAGATTCAATGAGTGAATTAAGGTCCCATTGGGATTAGGCCTGTTAAGAAGCCTATCAATGTGCCACCCATTCCAAGTGCAAATGCTATAGCAACGACAACAACTAGTGCAACAAGAGCACCCAAGATCCATGCGATGAGTGCATCAATCCACCCAACATCATGACGGCTCTTTATGAAATACCATGCCAAGATACATCCAAGACAGGGAATCCAAATGACTAGTGTCATTAATAATGCCGTTACCATTGTTGATCCGATGTTTCTATTTTTGCCATTTACGAATCCCAAGCCAATTCCTAAGAAGAAGCCTTGAATTACAAAGTAAATAACAAAAAAGAGTAGAAGAAGTAATAATAGTTCACCAGCTAATAGTGCAAATATCCAGTCAAACTGCATAGGATTTTCCTCCTAAATAATTGACAAGAAAAGTCACACCTAGTTAAAAATTTGCCGAGTCCATTTAGGTAATAAAAATCAGAATTCAATGGGAGGCATTTGTGGAGAGAGAACGGTACATTGACAGATAGTGTGATAAGAATCTCCTCTCATACGAAGCAGAACAAGAGTCATTTACGTTAACAATTCAGTGGACCATGTTTTGGTGGCTTCGTGACCAGACGATGTCTGGAGCAGATTCATTAAAACTCTGACTGAGCCTTTCAGAGGTCTCTAAATACATTCTGAGACTATCTATGCATGCTCGGAGCTTTGATTCGCTATCAACATGACCCAGACTGAAGGAGTTTGGACCAACAGGACGACCATGCTTGAAGGTCGTGTAGAAACAAGCATGGATTCCCTTTGCACCAAGCCGATGAGCCCGTTGGCCAACAGCCATGATTAAATCAAGATCTTCTTGGGTTTCAATTGCCATATAATAGGATGGGCGAAGAGGATGAGATGTGTCAGTGAATTTTACAATACGCGAACCTTCTGGAAATCGAGTGCCAAGACAGGTGTTACATCTCCATTCTCCCCTCTCACAAAAGGAATCATAGACATATTGAACATTGGCTTCTGAACCACAAAGACCACACTGCTTTGTCATCGCATTACCTCTTATTATTCAAACAGAAAAATAGTTAAAATTGAAGAACTTGAGATGTTATGTTCTCTGTGTGATACAACCAAATAGAAGAAAAGCTCGATTTCTGATGGTTTTCATCATTTTTTGAGGGCAAGCCCTCTTTTCATTTTGTAACCGTAATGTAAAATAGAACAATACATATTGAAACATGATTCAATTTAATGAGGATTGAAATTGAATAGTCTTGAGGAAGAGATTGAAGCTCTAACAAATTTTGGACTCACAAAATATGAGGCGCTAATATATCTCTCAGCATTGAAAATAGGTCTTTCGACAGCTAGCAAGATTGGTAAGGTTTCGGGTATACGCCGTGAAGAAGTATATAGAACGATTCCGAAGCTTGAGAAGGCGGGACTTCTAGAGAGGGTTTTAGGGAGACCTATTAAAGTAAGAGCCCTACCAATTGAGGATGCCCTGGAGATCTTGGTCGAGAGACAGGAAACAGAAGCATCAAAGAAATTACGCAACCTGATAATTACAAAAGAAGAATTAGTTGATCGATTAGGACATGTAACTCAAAAGTATCATGAGAAAGAGGAACGTGCAAATTTTGTACTTATAACAGAAAAAGACACACTGTCGAAGCGAGTTTCATCCCTAATTGAGAGAGCAGAATCAACAATTGATTTTATAGATTCTTTTGAGAATGCCTTTCGGTTTGTCTTGATATATGCAGATGCGTTGAAGGTTGCAAGGAAGAAAAATGTCAAAGTCAGAATTATTACAAACTATCCAAATGATGTAGAACTAATCCCCAGATCTCTGAAAAAGCATGTCCCTGAAAATTCTTTCATAGTGAAATATTCCAGCAGTCTTCCAAGCCGTTATGCGATTTTTGATGGTAACAATGCAATGATTACTACTTCTACTGGAGATACATTTTCTGAGAGTAAATGTCTATGGACCAATGATGCGAATCTAGTAGGAATCATTCAACGTGACTTTGAAGATCAGATCAAAGATTCCGTTGATTGGAAAGATGTTGATGATATTCATATTCAAAAACTCGCACAAATTATGGATCGAGTTAAACCACGAGATCACTTGGTACTATTTTATGATTCAGTTAAAGCCAAGCATAATACATTATTTTCCTATATTCACAAAGGATTGGAACTGAATCAAGCAGTAGCCTATGTCTGTGCTGAAGAAACGACAGACCAAGTATTAGAAGCGATGAGAGAATATGGAATTGAAGTTGAAAAAAACCTGCAAACAAAGGCATTGAGTGTCTTAGATTATACGGACATGTACATTAGAGATGGAGAATTCAATATGGATGAAGTGATGGAGCTCTGGGCAAAATTCTATGATGATGCAATTGCCCGAGGATTCACCGGTTTGCGAGTAACTGGAGAGATGAGCTGTTTTATCCAACATGATCTCATCGAAGAACTCATTGCATATGAAAATGCATTACATACTGTTCTTGATATCCCTATGACCGCAATCTGCGCATATAACTCAAATCTTCTTTCTAAAGTCGAGAATCCAATTAATGTATATTCTGAACTAGTCAGGGCTCATGGGAAGGTTCTGTTTGCAGGAAGAGATAATAGAATAGGAAAGATTGAGGTTCGTGCAGGTTAATAGCCAATTCGAGTGAAAGAACTATGTTCTTGTGTCTAATTTGGTAGGTATATCCATTGACGCATGTCCTCTAGACATGGATACCGCTTAATCAAGCTCTTTTTGAGAAGTTTCCGTAAAGCGTAACGAACTGTCCTTGGAGCAAAGGACACATTATCAATGAGTTGTTTAGGAGTCACACCATTCTTACCAGTTTCTCTTAAAACCGATAATACTATCATCTGACTCTTCGTGAGACGATGCAATTTTGACTCATATTCAAGCTCCTTACTAACCATCATTTGTATCACCTATAATATAGTTATTTAATTCAAAGAACTTTGATATAAACCTGCGTTACTGTATTTATACAGCTACAATAATAGTTGAACACAATACTCTGAATGATAAGTAACTACCTTTTATTTTTCAGCCAGTCTAAAGTGTCAAGAGCTTCTTGTTCGTTCGAAAAGAACCCAAGTTCTTGATATACTGTGACAGCAAATTCTGCAAAAGCCTGTCCTCTAGCAGTAATTATGTTTCCCTCAATAACAACATCCTCATCCGTGATAATGCTATCACAAAACACTCGATGAGCATCTTCTGGTGCATATCCATGAGCAATCCGAAGTCCTTTGAGGAGTCCTGCATGTGCTAAGAACCCAGGACCACCACAGATGGCAGCAATAATGGTTCCACGCTGATGAATTATTTTGAGTAGATTGTGAAGGTCTCTATGTTCTTTATAGGGCTCAGGATCACCACCAGGAATAATAAGTAGGTCAATTTCATCAGGATTAACCTCATTCAAGGCTTTGTCAACAACTATCTTCAGCTGCTCCTCACTCTTTTGGATACCTCTCTCAAATGAGAATGTTACAATCTCTGTTTTCTCTCTCAGGAATAACAGAAGTGGAGCAATCTCAAAATCTGCGAATTTATCATATAGAAACACATAGCTCTTCATTAGTATTCAAGCAAAAGAATTCTAGGACATAAATAAGAAGAACCATAGTAGCAACAGTTCAGATATTACTGATGTTAGATAACTAGATGAACTGCTCCATTAATCGATCTATTACTGTGTCAATATTCATCTCTGAAATATTTTGACTTATGGCAATTTCCTGAACTCTTTCTATTTTCCGTTGACTGTACATATCATCCAGACTTTGAAGGAGACCTATTCGTCTACCAAGTCTAAAGAGCAGTTTTTGTTGAGAGTCCAAATTCAGGAATGCATTGATAATTCCAAGCATTCGTTCTTTGTAATCGGGTAGTTTCCCTTCAAGATCAGCGAAAAGATTTAGGATATGATCACTAAGGATTATGCTTGAGATTCCATCTAATCTTTCAATGAATATTTTGAGTTCCTGAGCTATCTCAATATCATTCAGTTTTACAAAATTACCATGTTCTAATTCAAGACAGAGCGGAGCACGGGAGGTGATAGCTAAGGGTCTGAGCCGAATAAAATCAGCATTGATTTGATTCAAAGCATCAGCAGTCTCAATAGCATGGATATTGGAGTGTTTCTTGCCACCAAGACCGGGCATGACATATTCAGATAGTTCAAATCCGATGCCTTTAATCATCTTTCCAGCTTGAATGTGCATTTCCTTTGTAGCGCCTTTCTTTACTAGTCGAAGCACCTCGTTAGACCCTGATTCCAGCCCTACATGAATTCTATCTAGACCAGCATCCTTCAGCTTGGTCAATCCTTCCTCACCTACCTTTAGGATAGTACTGGAGCGAGAATATGAAGTGATACGTTCGATCCATGGAAATTGGTCAAGTAAATGCGTAAGGATCTTCTCTAGAACATCAGGACCAACAACCAGCGAGTCTGCATCTTGGAGAAACACTGATTGCATCCCATCAGCAAACCACTTTAGAGCATAATCCCAAGCAGGCAATTCCTTTGGGTCAATTTCATTTGTAAGAGTCCATAGTACTTCTCTTGAAAGCAATTTAGGTGAATCAAATGTTTCTCGGAGCTTTGCAACATGTTTACTTAACAGGTCGATATCAGATATGACATCATCAATTGGTCTCATTGAGAATTCTTTATTCTTATAGACGGGACAGAAAGTACATCGATTCCATTGGCAATTACGCGTCACGCGTATCAACAAACTCTTTGCCTCACTGGGCGGCCGAATTGGTCCGACTTCGAAGCCAAGGAATCTACTCACTGTTGACACATCTGATTTGTTTTCGTCTGGTTATGTAATGTTAAGAAGTATACATATCTATTCCTGAATATCTTAAAATGCGGGTTTCTATAACAATGCCCGAGAGGCCAAATTTAGAACAAAATCCCAGATAGAAGGGCTTAATTCATAGAAGAGCTGGGATTTTTATGAGGATGAATGTCAATGAAAGCTGAAAGATCCATTTGTTGTAAAGATCTCATGAAGACTGAAGTACTCGATTCGAAAGGTAATAGCATTGGTAAGATTGGAGACCTTACTTTCAATTTTGATAAAGAACTGAAACTCTCTAAATTCATTCTTAGCGGTTCGCTATGGGAAGAGTTGCTGGAGTCACTCCATGTAAAACCTGATAGAGACCCAGTGTTTGATGAATCAATTATTGATAGAATTGATGATCATGTTCACCTCGAAACAACACTGGAACAACTTAAGACTACTCTCGATGACGATGCCATACCAGAACATGACATTAGATATTCCACCTTACAAAAGATGGATATCATCGATAGAGATGGTCAGAAGATAGGGCATGCACTAGATATCGATTTCGACGTTGATGGAACAGCTTCAATGATTGTTGGTGGGGGATTCATTGAAGAAAAGCTTGAAGCGATTGGATTCAAGGCAGATATCGATATCATTGTTCCGGGTCACACAATTTCGTCAATTACTAACGAAATATATCTTAACGTATCCAAAGACGATCTTGAAACAACTATGGAAGATGCTGTGAAATCAGCAAAGTCGATTAGAGCAAAAGAAACAAGAGAAGTGACAAGACAAGTGACAAAGGTTCGGCTATTCACACAGAGACCCTTTTAGATACAAATTGAGCCATTCATAATTGGGAAGTGACGAGGTTGATACGTCGTAGGTACTGGGCAATTCTTATCCTGTTGATCGTCTTGACATTGTCATTATCTGCGAGTTGGTACACACGCAGAGCCTTTGGTGAGATTACAATAGAAAAGCAGGATATCTTGAGAAGTAATGGACGAGTTGTCAGTTTCAGAACCTATACATCAGTAGTGAACACATATGGTCAACCTCGTCCTGCAGTCCTCACCATTCATGGAATATCGAGTTCTGGAGCAATGATGGACGCATTCAATATAGAACTCGCACGAAGAAATTTCACCGTGGTCTCAGTAGACATCGCAGGTCATGGGAGGTCATCAGAACGATTTGGTTTTGATTCATTCTTTGAAGCTGTCCAGGATGCATATGATGCAGTTCGATATGTTCAGCTAAATGACCCGGATACAGACGATATGCTCTATGGTGTCCTAGGGCACTCTCTTGGTGCAGGAATGGCATTGCTCTTCAATAATGTCACAGTGAAACCCTTCTCGACAGTCATCATAGGAGGAGGAATTGGTAATCAATTTGGTGGGCTATCATTACCACTCAATGAATCAACTCCCTATAATCTGATGATTGCAGCTGGTTTCTATGATGAGCTTGTATCACCACATGCAGCATTAGATACTCTCAAGATTGCTACAGGATTAAATAATCCATATCCTGAAGCAATTTATGGTAACTTCATGGATGGCACTGCAAGAAAGCTTGTCTTCAGCCCTACAAACCACCTTTTCGAGATGTCAGATTCAAAGATTGTAACGCAGTGTGTGGATTGGC
>SDOA01000128.1 GCA_004524595.1 Candidatus Thorarchaeota archaeon
ACGGAACATTCTCGAGTGTAGCATCTTGGCTTTGTACTGATTATGATTCTGATGGGGACGGATTGGGCGATGACATGGAAACGTACATGTATGGTACAGACAGCAATGATTGGGATAGTGATGACGATGGTCTCTCTGATGGACACGAATTTCTTTACTATAATACAGATCCGTTGAATCCAGATACCGATAACGATAATCTAGGAGATGCTGATGAGTTTACATACAACACAGACCCCCTTGACAGTGACTCTGATGACGATGGAATCCTGGATGGTGATGAGGTCTATATCTATGGAACGAATCCTCTCTCAATAGACTCGGACTTAGATACACTAAGTGATGGTGATGAAGTTTTCATCTATGGTACAGATCCATTAGATACTGATTCCGATAATGACGGTCTGCTTGATCCTGATGAGATCAATATCTATGGAACGGATCCTGCTGCCTGGAGTACAGATGGTGATATTCTGAGTGATGCTCAGGAGATTGCCTGGGGCTATGATCCAAATGACACTGATGATCCCATAGATGCAGAATACCTGACCTATAGTGCCTGGCAGGTCTCTGGGACTACAGGGAAGGTACGAGCGAACCACTACTCTGCCATGGACTATGTCAAGGTGTACGTGAAATACAAGAACAGCCTTGGGTATTGGACAGCCTATTTCTATGTTGGCACAGACTATACACCTCTCTACTACGGGGACTACTACGTGGAGTGGAGTCTTCTTCAGGGGTATATTGAAATGCAGGTGAATGTTCAGGCGTATGACTCAGCAGACCACTATCTTGGGAGCGACCAACAGTATGTGTCACTACCCGGTGATGGTGGTGGCGGTAGACCTGGCGGCGATCCAGTTCCAGAGTAGTCGAAAGTATTATTGGAGATCGCATTCTGAGAAATGAAGGTAGTTGAATCAATTATGGATAAAGGTCCACTCCAACACCACAGGAGATTACGTCTGCTCATTGCCTTCATTATTCTTGGACTTGCCTTCTCAATCAGTCCGTCATCAGTCTATGCTGCAACAGACACAATGACTGATCAAGATAATACAACATGGATAGCAGTTGATCAAAATTACACTAAAGCGATTTTCAGCGATGTATCATTTTTCAATGAAACACATGGTTGGGTCGTAGGTCAATGGACAGAGGGAAGCTCAGGCAACGGCATCGTCCTGCATACATCCGATGGAGGAGAAACTTGGCAGACGCAACTGAAGAACGGTACTGAACAGAGGTATTACAGGATTGAACTCCTCAGCTATGATTCGGTATGGGTCGCAGGATATAGTTCCCTCCTTCACTCGACTGATGGTGGTCTATCCTGGGAAGAATATCCTATTGTAAGTAGCAAATCTTTGATGAGTTTTGTGAAATTTATTAATGAGAACATCGGATGGACAGCGACAAACACCATTCTGTATAAGACCATAGATGCTGGACGAAACTGGACTGTTGTTTCTGGATGGACCTTTGATGACAATCCATTGATGTTCCAATTCTTATCTGAAACCGAAGTCTGGTCTATAGGTTTTAATGGAATATATCTCAGCATTGATGGTGCTGAAACATGGACACAGGTATACAAGTATGGTGGTTGGGCGATCTCTATGCAGGATGATGGAGAAGGATGGGCTGTCAGTGATGCACACCTGATGCACGCCTCGAACAGGACAGACTGGCAAATAGTGTCATCTCCTAGTCATAATCCGTTAGATTCTCTCACACTCCCTTACTATTCTGACATCTTATTTATTGAAGAGAATGGCTGGATTGTTGGTCGTGATGTTCCAATTCTGCATACCCCTGATGGTGGAAACACATGGTTTGCCCAGAGTGTTCCAAGTAATATCCAACGTCGTCTTAAAGCACTAGATTTTCTCAACGAGACCTACGGGTGGGCAGTGGGTTATAATGGTGCAATTCTGAAGACCACGAGAGGGACCGCTCTCGGACTTCGTGTCTGGAATGGAGCGACTGACCCAATGTTCCTTGCTGTTGTGTTTTCCTTTGCAGGCATTGTAGTGATCATTAGTGGACTGTGGTATCGTCGGAGGAAAAAGAGAGAGCTGCAGACTGGCGCAATACAATAATCTCAGAAAATAAATTATGAATTACTGCATCATGTGACCCGGGTTCGAATAAGTTGATGACCTCCATCTCTCTGAAACTCCCGGCCGGGGCACCAATTTCTTTTATAAAATTCATTCTTTAATTCTAGTTCAATGAGAGACGCATATTAAAGTCAACTGAGTCATAGGAATGTGTCAGAGAACCAGACGATATCACATCAATCTGATTTCTGGCATAGTCTTTGATATTTTCTTCATTTATTCCACCTGAGATCTCAAGGATTACCTTACCAAACACTCCCTCATGCTTAAGGACCTCAATTAATCCACCTACGTCATCTGGTTTGAAATTATCAAGGAGAATAATATCCGCTCCTGCACTGATTGCTTCAAGCGTTTCTTGTAGAGTCCGTGCTTCGCATGATATCTTCTTACTGAATGAAACCGTTTCTCTTGCTACACTGACTGCAGCACGAACGCCACCAACAGCAGTGATATGATTGTTCTTTATCAAGACCATGTCATCAAGAGCATATCGATGGGGGTCTCCTTCCCCAATTTTCACAGCACGCTTCTCAAAGAATCTGAAACCTGGTGTTGTCTTTCTTGTACATGCCACCCTGATATTTGGATTGACTTCTCTGGCTAGACTCACCATTCTGTACGTCTTGGTCGCAATTCCACTCATCCGTTGCATTATGTTCAGACACACTCGTTCAATAGTCAGTAGAGTTCTGGCTGGACCTTTCAATCGCATGACAGGTTCTCCGGGATTGACCCAGTTTCCCTCGAATGCAAGGACTTCATAGATAAGTCCTGAGAACTCAGCAATAGCAGAGACCTCCTTAATTCCTGCCAGCATTGCTTTTTCTCTTGCATAGATTGTGGCAAGAGCCTTCTTATCCTCAGGGATGGTCACCTGAGTGGTCAGGTCTCCTGACCTGACATCTTCTTCAATGAACCTCTTTAGGGTTTCTATAATACTCGAAGGGAGGGTATTCATATCATCACCAACTATCACATTCTGGGATGTTTTGGGTCTCGAATTATGTTTCCTCTTGGTTTTTCCTCACCAAAGATCTCAGCTTGAAAGGACATGAATTCTGTCCTTTTATCCCTCCATGCATCTTTAGGAAGTCCTGCCTTATTGCAAGTATGTTCTAAGAATTCTTTGGTATTCCATTCCCACTCTACTGGAACCTGAGGGAGCAATAGACCACGCCATGTGTCTCTGACTGCAATAAGACCATCACGCCCAACTTTGATTAGTTCTAACAGATCATCTGGTTTCGCGTACTCGATTTTTTTTGGTGGTGTAAGGACACTCAGTTCGACCAAGACCGAATCAAGTTCCTTTGGGGAAACAGGTGGGAAGCGTGGGTCATGAACTGCAGAATCAATGGCTGAATCGATTGTGGCTTGAACGAGCGGTTGATTGGGGTATGGTCTGCCGATACATCCACGTAAGGACACATGGTCTCCTGTTATCACATTCAGTGTTACAAAGACTCCAGATTTCACCTTCAATCGTTCTGATGGTATTTCTGGTGTTTCGTGTTTTATCTTATGTGTTACATATTTGTCTACTGTGTCCCTTGCTAGACTGACTAGAAAGGCACCATCCTCTTCAGAATATTCGTAAGACATTCACATCGACTCAACCATATCTGTAACTTCTTGCGTTATTTGTTTTACAGTTGTGAACTTCTACGTATTGGTACTCGCCCAGCTACACCTGGCCCTACCATGAATTTCCCATCTTTATACACAATGACTCCACCCACCACTGTTGTAACTGGACGAGCAAGAACACGGTGTCCTTCAAATGGCGTTATTTTTGCCTTTGAGATGAAGTTTGCACCTGATATCCACCACTCCTCTCTTCGCACCAACACAATATCTGCATCGAAGCCTCTTGCTAAAATACCCTTGTTAGGAATTCCAAGAATTGTAGCTGGCCCTGAACAACAACATCTTAGATAGTCTATCCATGATAGTCTTCCCTCAAAGACCTCAGTTAACATCAATGGAAGGGTGGTTTCGAGTCCTGGAATCCCTGATGCAGCCTGCAGAAAAGGCGCAGTCTTTTCCTCAGTTGTATGAGGTGCATGATCTGATGCAACACAATCAATTGCGCATTGTTTACAGAGTGCTTGTGACAACATAACGGAATCATAGGGTGATCTAAGAGGAGGTAGCATTTTTGCAGAGCCATCATCATGCGGAAACTGGTCACCAGACAGAAACATATGATGTGGGGTTGCCTCTGCAGTGAGGGTCTGTTCAGCTCTATGTTCTAGAATGAGTCTAGCTGTTGCCGCACAACTTACATGACAGACATGAAGTCTTGCTTCGTATTCGATTTTAGCATCCAAGAATGTTTGAAGTGACTTTACTTCGCTCTCACAGCTATGTATCAGAAAGAACTGTTCTCTATCTTTAGGAACATCTGCTCTTTTTGATGAATCTGGATGAAAGAGGAGTGGAAGATTGTGTGTTCTTGCAATTTGAAAACATTGTTTTATCCTGTTAAAATCATAATCGAAATCACCAGCCAGAGGTGAGTGAGGGTAGACCTTTAGACCTAGAATATCTGGTACCATTGTTACATCAAAATTCCTGGCTGTCTTTGGGATTCCCGCATAGAATCCGACGTTCACGTAACGTTTTGCGGTTGCGCTCTCAATCTTAGTATCGAGTACTCTTCGTGTAAGAACTGGAGGATCTGAATTTGGCATATCAACAACAGTTGTAACACCCCCTGCCGCTGCTGCCATTGTACCTGTTTGGTAATCCTCCTTTTCTGTCTGATTCAGGTCTCGTAGATGAACATGCATATCGATAAGACCAGGAAGAACATACAGCCCTCTGCAGTCAATTATTTTTCTTGCTTCGGGTTCATCCTTGTGATTGTATATACCCTCTATTATACCACAATCAATAGCTACAGATTGTATTGTTTCCCTGTCATTTTCAATAATGATGCCATCTCTGAGGAGCATATCCACAGTCATTTGACACACACGCCAGTGCTATTGTCTAATATTAGCAATGATGCTACTTATTCAGATGTATCCGGCACCTTAAACTTGTTTGCCACAAAACGTGTGAAATCAGTGGCACTAATCATACCAACAAGTCGGTTACCCTTTTCAACAACAGGAAGAGTACTGAGCTTTGCTCCAAGCATCTTGGAAGCAGCCATTGCAATAGAGTCGTCCGGTGATACCAGCGGCGGCTGCTGGAGCATTGCATCAACTACACGAATCTGTCTAACTTGGTTTGCACGGTGCTTGTCTGGAACCTCAACTGTAAAGCGAGCCATTGCTTCAGCCACCATTCTCTCAGTAATAAGTCCTAGAACTCGGCCACCATCTGTTACAGGCAGTCCTGAATATCCTGCCTCTAACATGTCTCCTCTTGCTTTAATCAGTCGTGAAACTGGATTGACCTGAAGTATCTCCCCTCTAGTCATTAACTCCGCTACTTTGATTTTATCGAAACGATCCACGAGTTTTGAGATCTCTGCCTTTGTAATGACACCTACAAGAATTCCCTCGCTATCGACAACGGGACACCCGCTCATTCCTCTATCAATCATTAATTGAGCGACATCAGTTACATCATCATCGGGACCAACAGTGATTACAGTATCCGTCATTGCACTAGATACGTGGAGTCTCTTTATTGAAAGTGCAACTACTTTACTTACACCTAGTCTATCAGCGATATCTGCATAGGTTAAGATGCCTGTGACCACTCCATTTTGAGAGACAATAAGGCGATCAACTCCCTTCTTGTCAAGTTGTTCGAGCGCTCTTGATAGTCTCTCATCTTTATCTATTGTAACTGGTTCTACCATAATCTGACTTACTTGCATTTTCATTTCCTCCGATATGACCTGACCGCGTTAGAATGACTCTATATCACTCCTCTTCCCAGCTTTCACGACAGGATTCACAAAGATACTCGCCATCTTGTAGGATAAGGTCCGTAGAATACTCTCCACAGCTAGAACACTCACCACCATACGCAATAAGGTCTTCGTCCTCCTCACTCATGATATTTCTCGATGATTCCTCGTCTTTGAGTCTTAGTGATTCAACAAGTATATCGATAAGTTCTGGAGACCAACGAAGAATATCTCTGGATGTGATGATTCCTGCAAGAGAGTTATTTTTCAATACAGCAACGCGTCTAATATTACTCTTTGCCATCACTCTCATGGCTTCAGTAAGTCCTGTCCCTGGTTCTACATGAATAATTGGAGATGACATGATCTCAGATGCTCTTGTTTTTTTAGCATCTCTCTCTTCTGCAATTACTCGTCTTACTATATCTGCTTCTGTAATTATTCCTACTGGTTTTTCATTAATTGTGACAATGACTGAACTAATGTCCATATCTGACATGGATTTTGCAACCTCAAATACTGAGGCATCTGGGGATATAGTCACAACATTGACTGCCATGATGTCTCTTACAAACATTGAATGAGTGGGATCGGACATTTTAGGACCTCCTAAGAATAGTAGTTTACTGAACCATTATCACACTACTGATTTAGAGTCTTCTCAAACTGAACTGCTTATCTTTGATTTTAAATCTGTTGTATCAATTTGATGTTCCTCATGAGGTAGATAATAGTCAGAATCTTTCCTGCTTTTTACCTACAATCTGCCCTTCACCTGCTGGAAGTACACGCATCATATCTTCTTGAGGTATTTGTGTGATAAGATGAACCTGGTCTTCTGGTACTAGTTCCTTTAGGTGGTGGAGAATATCCTTCACTAATTGCCCCTTCTTTCTCTCACCAGGAATCACACGAACAGAGTATTCTGTCTGGGATTCGATTGCTGAAGGTGGTCCTGATATCGGAATGGCATACTCTTCTTCAAGCACGACTCCAACTGCCAACTCCACAGGAACTCTTCGTATGTAGTTTTTCGTACCATACAACATGACTGACCCTGCTGGAAGATATTCTCCAGATGGAGGTGTAAAACTCACTTGTTCTGGATTGACCCAAAATGCATCTCCGTTAGTGAGACCATCTTGCCAGGCTCTAGAGAAGGTCACCGCAAATTCTGCAGCTTCTACTAATGTCTGAGTGCCTGGTGCTACTTCTGGAACTTTAATCAACGTATATGGTGCTCCATGAATGGATGCATGCAGAAAAATGTCATTTGCAGTCATTTGGCGTTTAGCGACATCCTCATTGCTCTTCGCATCTCTACCTGCTATGACTAAGAACCCCTCCGAAGACTCAAACCAACGGAACTTCTCAAACCACCGTTTCTTCCGAATTTTGACTGGCGCTTTCTTTACATCCGGCTCTGAAAGGTCTACCTCCAGTTTCTCTAGCTTTGCTTTTGTCTTCTCAATTTGCATTAGTGCGCCTTTGACTTTTGCCTCAGCTTTCTTTGCTTGGTCATAGGCTAAAGATGCATTATCCTGTGCTGTGAGTCTGATATCAAGATTTACTGAAGTATCATTTAGTTGAACAACGATAAGCCCTTGAGAGGGAATTATCCTCTCTATTACACTAGCAGATTTAATTCCTATTTCTTTACCCTCATCAATCTTTTCAATGATATTATCCCATGAAATATCATTAGTTCGTGCTTTTGAAATAGTTTCAAGAACTTCTTGGACAATTGAAAAATTAGAATATATTAGTTCTCCAACAGTCCTCATTTTTTCAGCTTTGCCTCGAAGACTCTCAATTCCCTCTTTTTGCTTGTCAATTATTCTTAGCAGACGTTGTTGTTCTTTTGATAACGCTTCTTGGTACTGGTCATCCTCAAGTTCATTTTCTGAAACTCCAAAGAATTCATCAATTGCCTGACTAAAACTTTTGAAAGGTTGTGTCGGAAGGTCTTTGTAAAGTTCAAAGTGGAACGGTAGGAACGCGATATAGCTGGAATCTTCCTCCTCAGAAGGCTCATCATCAAGAACAACATTTGGTTCAGAAATTCCAATTTCAAGTCGTTTCTTAAATTCTGAAAACCCACTCTTCAGATCTGAAAGTGTTTGACCATCAATCTCAGGAGCCATAATTTTTGGGGATATGAATGATAATGCGCATATTTCTTCACAACTTAACGAATCAAGATTGAGTCGACTTGCAAGAGTTCTTACAATGTTTGCAGTTGATTCAGAAATCAAACTCTCTAGGTTGTCTGCATTGACACTGAACAAGTCCTCACCTCTTAGAGGTGGGAAAACATATTGTGCCTTTGGTACAATGTCACGGTCTCGCATTTTTTTATAGTGCAAGGCAATAAAGATGGTATCTTTTGGATCGAGCAGCAGTAAATTCCCTGATCCAAACATTTCCGCCACAAGTTTGTAGCTCTCTTTTTCATCACCCACCTCAATAATTACAATTCTATCAAGATCATGTTGCGTTATCGATAAGACCCTCTTATCGCGAAGATATTTTCTTAACACTATACAGAAATGTGGAGGTTGTCTTGGAGCTTTTCTTGCGTACTCTGTTATGTGCAACCGTCTTCCGGGCTGAATAAGTAGATTGGCTGTTCCACCTTTTGGCTGATATAGCTTAAGGACAAAGATATCCGAATACTGATAGACATTCTTAATGAAAGACCCCTCAGTGACTTCACGTAACTCTGGTATTATGAGGTGGATGTCTATATTACTCATCGAGTCTTTCATCGTGTTCACGTCCACAACTGACCGACATGATTATAACATAGTCGATTGAACCATCCTTTACAAAGCTGGTGAGAGACCATGGACCTGACCCCCCTGAAGAATATTTTCAAACGAATGTTTGGTAGATGGGAAGACTCGCCAAACGACCAGCAATATTATGTGAAAATTTTCTTTGCCCTTATCACTGCTTTGGTCTGTGGTATTGGCGGTCCGGCATTCGTTGGTACTAGAGGTGTTCTCTTAGGCTTTCTTGTCTACATTTTAAGCCTCTATGTTATTCGATATCTCTTGGAGGTTGAGCCATCGCAGCTTGGAGGTATGCAGAAAATGATTACGAACTCATTATTCTCCTATCTTATGCTCTGGGTTGTTGTCTGGACTCTTCTCTATGCCTTTTCAATTCCTCTACCCCTTCTTGAATCCATTAACAACATCTGATACTTGAGAAAATTACAGAATCCTCAGATTATGCTGATTCATATCACTCATTTCATAGTAGAATCCTCAATCTCTACAGGCTGTATATTGCGAATCGCACAAACAATCCTTAATAATATACCCGAGAAGATATCCTGGCGCGTAGAACTAATCCCGATGGGATAGGTGGTTTTCTAGACTATGGACCAGCTGGATCGAGACCTGATTCGTATCTTACAGAAGGATGCAAAGAGACCCTTCACTCAGATAGCGGAAGAACTGAACCAGCCTGATACTACGATTCACTTCAGAACTCGAAGATTGAAAGAAAATAATATTGTCACACGCTTCTGTGCTTTATTGCACCCTGATGCTTTGGGATATACACAATCTGCTCTTCTTCATATCGAGATAGGTGGGCATATTCTTCCAGATATCAGTAAAGACAGAACGCAGACCTTCGCAATGGAACTTGCTCAGGAGGAACACTTTCTATGGGTTGCCATTGGGAGTGAACCAATGAAAATTCATACTCTGGTTCTAGGAACTAGCGAAGATGACATACTTCAACACATCGAGGATGTAAAGAAATCACCAGATGTAGTAAATGTTTCATTTGAGTCTCTGAATAATATTGTAAAAGGATGGGAGATAAGCGGAAATCCTGAATAGTGAGATGACCAACTGATGAACCGAACAAAGACTGGAATCCCTGGTTTTGATGAGCTGATAGGTGGCGGTCTTATTGAAGGAAACACTGTTCTAGTATCAGGAGGAGCAGGTACAGGAAAAACAATCTTTGGATTACAATTTCTATATAATGGCGTATCAATGTTTAATGAACCTGGAGTCTTTGTCACTTTGGAAACTCGACCAAGAAACCTCAGAACTGAGGCAAAGCAATTCGGGTGGGATCTGGAGGTACTTGAAAAGACAAACGCGCTCATTATTGTAGATGCTGCATCCAGTAAGGCTCAACTTCCAACATCGGAAAAATTTGCTTTACGGAGAGGCTTTGATATCAGTACACTAGCCGAACAAATCTATAGAGCTATCGACGAGTCTAAGGCAAAACGTCTTGTTGTTGACTGCATTTCAGCTTTAGGAGTTAGATACAATGAACCTATGGAAGTACGTACTGAACTACTTAGAATCAGTGCTCTTCTCAACGAATTAAACGTCACTTCTCTTCTCCTCTGTGAGATAAACACTCCTGATACCCAGAGTAGAGCTGGTGTAGAACAGTTCATCACTCAAGGACTGATATCGTTGAGTCTCGTCGAGGAAAAAGATAATCTGAGCCGAGAGATGCTAATATGGAAGATGCGACAAACACATCATAGTATGAATAGACATCACTTCATAATCGGGAAGAACGGGATTGAAATGATGCAAAAGAAAAAGCCAACTCCGAAAACTCGCTAGAACAATGCTAATAGCTGTAGAATAAGGTATGCTCCTAATAGAAATGGAAT
>SDOA01000129.1 GCA_004524595.1 Candidatus Thorarchaeota archaeon
ATCATCACGCCACTCATATACGAGGCATAGAGGAAATCAGCTCCAGGAACATATGCTCCTAGGCCAGTTGTCGCAGCAAACACACCCGGGATGATCATCTGGAGTGCAACAAGCACATCCATAATCGCTCCGATGATGTAGCTGAACTTAAGAATGATAATTGGATTCCTCATCTGGATTACCACCGTTGAAATAGTTACCATATTCGATGGGAGCAGTCGCCACTTGGTTCGTTTCTTGAGTTACTTGATGCGAATCCATCAGGTGTTATTATCACTAATGACCTAGCTGTACTCTATGGTCTAAGTATAGGCGATACACTTCGGGCTTGCACGATCAATGATACTGAGTTCATTCCACATCCATTTTCAATAATAGGCATTACCGACTGTCTTCCAGACAGCTTAGTTACAGAAAGTGGATTCAATTTTCTAGCAGGTGAAGATCATCGAATCATTTGATCCAGCACTGTTCATGACTCAAGACAACATTACCAACCTTGGAGAAATGGCACAATATTCACCGCCAATAACAGTAGCTCTCGCAAGTTTCATTCTACCGCTTGCTCTTGGACTCTGGGCAACTTCCTGGTCTCTCGAAGATACAGGATTAATTCACTACAAAGTGCCACGTGAAGGAGAAAGTGGTTTCTATGAGGTCGAACCAATCCATTCGAGGCTCAATGGTTATCTCAAGGGCTTTGCAGGAATTTCATCAGTATTGTTCTTGGTCAATATCTTTCTCCAGATCTCTAGCTTGGTTGATGAATGGGAAAATGCTCTATTCACTTTGCTTGTCCCCTTCTTCACAATTATCCAAATGATACCAGCATACCTTGTTTATCTCAGACTGGACAAGAGCTATCTCAGAAAGAACATTCCACAAGGAGCTACACTTCGAAAGGAAGACATTGTGAAAGATTGAGCATTGATCTGAATCGAAATAATCTAGCAGAATTACTCTGCTATGTTTCTTATTATTTAATTATATATTTGTGTATATGTCCGATTACACAATCCTCTTATTCTATGCAGTGTATATCTAACGGTTTCAAGCTTATTCAAAGAATGAGATATTCATTGGCAGGGTTACAATCATTTGCTGAATAGGAGGAAGAGCAATGAAAATAGAAAAATGGAAATTCACAGCATTAGCTGTGATTTTAGTGTGCTTGATGGTGTCATGTTCATTTATCGGATTCTTGGATTCAACTTATAGATTGACATTGGATAATAGACAGAATAGTGGAGTTGTAGATGAGACTCTAACTTCAACGCTAGATGATATACCATTACGCATGTCTACAGACTTTGTTTACGACTCGGAGAGTGACAAAGCCATCTTTTTCGGAGGTGCAACTGAAAATCTGCATGCCGATTATGAAGACACCTGGAGTTACGATTTCAACACAAACACATGGACTAACATGTCACCTTCAGTGAATCCACCTGCTTCTGATTTCAACCAAATGGTGTATCATTCTGGGGAGGACAAGGTTGTTCTCTTCGGTGGCCATGTTTCAGGTGCAGCTGATAATTGGTTGAACCATAATGAAACTTGGACTTATGATTACAATACAAACACTTGGACCGATATGGATCCTGTTCTAGCTCCGCCAGCTATTGCTGGTGGGTGTATGGCATATGACAGTGAGTCTAACCTGATTGTCCTCTTTGCGGGATCAACTAATGATTGGGTTGAAGATGGAATGATTTCAGAAACATGGACTTATGACTTAGGGACAAACACTTGGACAAATGTCACAACAAGCTCTCAGCCATCACCTCGCAGTTGGTCTTCATTGGCATATGATATTGAGTCGGATTACATTGTACTCCATGGAGGATGGACTACAGAAGGCTCAGGTTGGTCCATTCTAACTGACACATGGACCTACGATACAAACATTAACACATGGACTGAGATATCCGTTGTGGGTCCAACCATCCTTGGAGATTTTGCATATGACAGTGAGTCTGATCTAATTGTCTTCTGGGGTGGTACAGCAGACATGAATGAGCTAGTCGAAGACCTTCGTTCTGAAACTTGGACATATGATACAAATACTGAAACATGGGAGCAAATGGTTAATGAGGTCAAACCACCAGTTAGATCGCGTGGAGAGTTAGTGTACGACAGTGAATCCGATAAGATACTACTCTTTGGTGGAATTCTAGACGGTGGTTGGGAAACAGAAGAGGTGGTTCACGACTGTTGGTCATATGACTTGAACAACAATCTATGGAACAATGTTGACTGGGATTGGCAGGAGATGACACCTATCAACTCACCAGGAACAAGAACAGGATCACCATTAGTCTATGATATTGAATCAGATAGGATGGTAGTATTCAGTGGATGGGATAACTTGTACTATAGTGGTTCAAGGTACAATGATACTTTCACTTACGATTACAACATGAATACGTGGACAAATATGTCACCAGCAACGCAGCCTACTGGAAGAGGAGGTCATGCGATGGCATATAGTCAAAGGGCCGACACAATAGTCATGTTTGGGGGATCCATAGGACACCAAACTGCCTATGACAAGTTCAATGCAGAAACTTGGACTTATGATCTTAATACGAACACATGGACAAATAAGTCGCCATCAAACAATCCATCACCTCGAGCATTTGCGAGTTTAACATATGATAACAAATCTGATGTGTTTGTTCTGTTCGGAGGCTGGCCAGGTGGTTGGGGAAATGCATACCATGACACATGGATATACAATCTTACTTCAAATACATGGACAAATGTCACGACTTCAATTCACCCTGCAGGAAGTCTCCTTGCCAGTATGATGTATGACTATAAGGATGATAGAATCCTCCTTATTGGTGGAAATAGTTGGGAAGAATTCAATAACGAGATTTGGGTATATAATGTAACAGATAACTTGTGGACAGAATTAATTGCTACAACGTTAGGTCCACAGTTTGGTATAGGGCTTGCCTTCGACCTTCAATCGGACCTAATTGTTGCTACTGGTGGTCCATTAGATTTGGATGAGAGTATATTTGTGAGTGAAACATGGATTTACAATTTAACATCAGGTCAGTGGAATACCACATACTCTCCGAATAATCCACCACACAGAAGTAGGATGAGCTTAGCCTATGATATCGAATCTGATAGGATTATTATGTACGGTGGAGCACTTCCGGATGGAACAGAAGGAGATGCAATAGGAGATACGTGGGCTTATGATTATCGGGTAAATCCTGTAATGGATAATTATGGTCCACCCGAACTTGATATTACCGTAGATGATAATGAACTTATTCTTACGTGGACACCTCCAGAGCCAGTAGTGGGTATCTCAATCCAAGGATATAATATCTACAGAGGAGATGTATCATCAGAGTATGAATTGATTGCAGAACTTGGGAATGTTCTTACCTACACCGACAAGACTGCAGGATTTGGAATCACATACCATTATGCTGTATCTGCTCTGTCTGAAAATGGAGAAGGAGAATTATCAAATGAAGAAATTGGATTACGTCAAATCAATAAGCACGATAATGGTATCTTTAATTTCATTGTTTATGGTGATACAAGAGCAGGTGATGACTCAGCAGTAGCTGCTATACATAATGACTTGGTTAGTCACTATCTACAGCATGATCCAGAGATGATTATTCACTCAGGAGATATGGTCTATCATGGTGGTGAAGCTGAACAATGGCCACTTTTTGATGCGTCAATCTCAGCAATAGCAGACTGGGATAGCGAGATTGAATTCTTTGGAGCTGTTGGAAACCACGAATGGTATACCAATGTCTATGGAGTAACCGATGAAGATTTCAGTGCCTATCGGGATTACTTCGATTTCTCATCTGTTATTGATGAAGAAGGAGAAACAGAGCTCAATTATGCATTTGACAGGCAGGGCATTCATTTCGTTATCCTCAATACTGTGAATGACTGGACAGATGAGACCTACACTTGTCCTACAACGCAAATGGAATGGCTAGAAGCAGACCTTGCAGAAGAACATAATTTCACAATTGTCATTACACATTACCCATCATATTCGATACTAGTTGATAGACCAGATCGGCTTGCTCAAGCAGCAAGTCTACGAGAAGAATTCGAAGACCTATTCACACCGGATAGTGTTGACATTGTCTTCAGTGGACATAATCATTACTATTATCGAACAGTCCGAGATGGCGTATACTATATCACCGCAGCAGGTGGAGGTGCGCCACTCTATGAATCTGATACTGTTGACACAGATTGGATTTCAGGTGATATTCGCTCTGAGAAATACCATTATTGTGTCTGTTCACTCAATGAAGGTGATTTAGTAATCCAAGTAATCGCACTTGATGGAATAGTAATAGACTCGATGACGTTTACAGATGCCGTGCAATATACGTCTACCAATACGACAGGAGGAATTGATCAGTCCACAATGATCATGTATGTAGTAATTATTAGCGTTGTTGCAGTCGTCATTATAGTAGTTGTTCTTTTCATCAAAAAGAAAAAATGAGAACAAAGAGGTCGGCTTCTCGTCGACCTCACTTCACTTTATTACATGAACTTATTTCGATAACCACAGTGATTATTGTTTCCTCATTGTTTTTCTTTTGGGTATCGTTCTTCCTTGATCCTCTTGATTTCTTCAGCTCCGTCATTATCTCCGATTTTCTCTAATATCTGGATGTATTCATCAAGACTAATTTCCCGAATTCGAATATCATCCACATTCTGTCTGTGAAGCTCCTTGACTTTGTCAACCGTAATATCGTCACGTTTCCACGTGCTGTCGGGCATCAGAATCTTATCTTCTTCGAAAATTACATTTTGACCATCTGCGGTGAAAAAGACTCCTGACTCGTAAGGTGAAAGATGGTACTCTTTGTTGTTCATCGATGACATCAGGTAAAGATGCCCATTTTTCACAACAGGAGCAGAGTAGAGCCTGAATGTTCCATAGTCATAACTGTACATACCAGAAAAAGTAGTCCACTCCTTCAAATTTGGACCGGGCTCATCAGCGGGTCCACTATCATAGTCTAAGACAGTAATCTGTCCGTTATTATCAAAATAACTTAGGGTAAGAGGACGACCATTTGGTTCGAGTTCAAATTCTAAGAAAGGTATTTTCTCTCCAGAAAACACGGTTTCTGAATGTGCCTGTAGTGGGATTTCTTCACCTCTTAGATGGACTATGAGAACTCCGTCTTTGCTCTCGCAATCGATATCCAACATTCGTGAGATGTATTTACCAGCAAGACGATCTAGCCTGCTAGATGTCAATTCAGTCACTGGTGGAAGGTCTATCTTCCCTTCAAGAGAAAGGTCGTCAGGTATCGAACCCAGTTTCCATTCAATCAGTGGTTCACGAATCTTGTTCAAAATGTTAATGATTACAGAATATGAACCAACTACCTGATTTGCCTGTATCAGCCAACCAATTCCAATCTCAGGATACATTTGATGAAGAGCAGCGTATCCTGGTCCATCACCGAAGAAGCTTAGAGCAAGGGTTCCACCAAAACGGAACTTCAATACTCCAATCCCCATTCCTGTTGCCATCATTTGATGTTCGACAGGGAACGGAAGAGAATACATCTCTTTGAGGATTTCTGGTAAGAGAAATTGTTTTCCATCAATCTTTCCACCATTGATATGCATTTGCAAGAACCTGCTCATATCCTTGACACAAGTGAATTGAGCACCAGCAGCAATTTCTGGAAAGAGCGTCATTTCTCTAGAAGTAGGAGTGTCCTTGATATGACCTGTTGCACAATTGGCATCTTCTAGAGCTTCTTCAGCAAGAACGAAGCTACGATTCATTCCTAGAGGTCCATACACTTCTTGTTGCATGAATTTAGGGAAGCTCATTCCGCTGATTTTCCCTAGGATAAATGCAGCAAGATCAAATCCAACATTGGAGTATGAAAAGCGTGTACCAACTGAATACTTCTGCCAACTTGTCTTAATTCTTTCAATATATTCCTCAAAACTGCAGAATATTCCATTTTCCTTGAAAATATCAATATTGTGTTGGAAACCGCCCCAGTGTGTTAAGAGATGTCTGAATGTTAGCTTCTCTCTTTCACCTTCACCAATTTTTCGAGTTTGGGCTGCTATTTGTTCGGTCTTCTCGTTCTTATTTATGCTCACAAGCAGTGGTCTAGTAGGTCAGGGTCTCTTCATTTCAAGGCTTGATGAATTTTTCCACATCTTCACAATTACGCTCAGCGGTAATATGCCTCTGTTGTTAATTGTTGATATCATTGACATACACATCAAAAGGAGGATTGAGCACAAAAGACCGAAGTATAAAGTGGATAGTTTTGACAGCGAAGAGTCTCTTCCAAAGAGTGTAGACAAGATGCCAGCTGGTACAAGAGCGAGAGTCTCAATATCTATACGTTTTGACTCTATTACGAGGCGACTCGTCGGACCACATGCGCCAACAGTACCATGTCCTCATTGTCTAGGGCAGATAGATTTCAACGACAGGATCGAATGGCTCGGACCTACTGCAGTGACCTGTAGTCATTGTGGCAAAGTGATTCACATAGTAGATCTATTGCATGATGAGTGAAACATCGAATTCTTCATCATAAACCGCCATATAAAAGAATAACACTTCCATCTGAAGATATGTTGATGAAAACACAAAAATTCTAATCTTCAATTCGATAGAATACACACCGAGTAGCGATGGTGAGCTCATTTAGAATTGTCACTGTTCTTGTATTAGCTATTATGGTATTAGCAGGAGTTTCAGCAACACTATTAGCTGGGTCAACAGAGAACTCTGTGAGGACTCATTATATTCCAAGTGACTCTTCAAGTGCACCAATAATAGAATGGTTCGGACCCGCAGAGAACAGCACCGAGTATGCAACGGTCTGTTGGGACGGTGCCTACACCGGTCAGACGCAGGAAGTGTGGTCATTCGAAGTGTGGGTGCATGATACCGATGGTGTAGACTGCGTCCTTTTCAGGTTTCTATGCGGCTCTAACTCAGAGTGGGAAAACAAGACAACAGAACGTATAGAAGGCAACTCAACGTCAGGTCTGTATGCTGGTAACCTCACCTACTCTGTTGAATGGAATTCGGAGTATAATAGTCCAGCTCCGGAGTATAATATATTTATATTCAAAGTGTTTGCTAACGATTCACTTGGAAAGTGGGCGGAGACAACAACAATCACCTACATGGGAGGCTATATAGTCATCTTTTCACCTTCAACAAGCACCACAACCACTATCAATAATCCTGATTACCAATTGCTCTTGGTAGCTGCGGGTGCTTCAGGTGTCATATTTGTGATCGTTCTCGTTCTGCGCTTGAAACGTGCGTGATGTAGAAGTCTTCGTGCCTTGTCTGAAGGAACCATAAAGAAACACGCATCATACTTTCTTTCTTAAGGGATACGAGGAAATGACGTTTCATTAGTCAGGGACGTTTTACCATAACCCATTGTGAGATGTTGGTCTTAGGCAATGTATACGAGTTCACAACTTCGAAACCGTAGTGATTGTATAGTTTGACGAGACCTTCTTCCTGCGTATCAAGCACACAAAGAATGCCCTGTGAGCGAGAAATCTCAAGAGCATGTCGAATGAGCTTGCCTCCAAGGCCCTTCCCCTGATGTTTTGTATGAACAGCTAAGGAACCAAGATACAAATAGGGCTCTGAGATACACTCGGCTCTCTTGCTGAATACATAGCTCTCTATTTCTCGCATTTTTCTAACATTCTCAGACCCAGCGATTCGATACAGTCTCATCCCGCCCGTTCTGATCGCCCGTACCCAACTAAACTTCTTCCTGTTCTCGGATTGCGAAAGGATAACGACACCCTCTATGTTTTTAGAGGTGGCAAAGATCTTCCCGTCAATGAAACCATTCCTTACTCGGTAATTGAAATACTTTGAATGGAACTGCAACCTTCGCTCAGGTTCAGGAATGAAATAATCTATCAGAGGATCGGCAGAAAATGCCTGTAGTAGGGTCTCGATGACTCTCTTTATGTCCTTCTTTGTGACCAGGTAGGGTTCAAAACTTGTGTCTTGCATTACGAGCCAGAAGCTAGTGAACGAACATTCTCATATACCTTCGTATCACTTTAGAATTTAAAATCATAGTTCTTTACTTCTTTGAATTAGAACAGGCCTCATACGAAGGAACTATAAGCAAGACCCTTTCCTCTCGCACCCGCAGGCAAAATTCAAGCTAGCAAGAGGTAGTTTACTATGCATTTTGAAGAGTCGGATGAAGAAAAGATGTTCCGCGAGGCTGTGCACGAGTTCGCTCAGAAACACGTTGCGCCAGTCTGGAAGGAATATGATGAGCACACCCACGAGATACCCCGCGACCTTATCAAAAAGATGGCTGACCAGATGCTCTGGGCACCCACAGTCGCTGAGGAATATGGAGGCGCAAACCTCTCCTTTACCATGGCATGTATAGCCGCGGAGGAGTTAGCCAGAGCAGACCTCTCTATTGCCCTCCCAGTTGCGTATCTGGTAGAGGCGTCCTGGGCGTTCATCTTTGACAAGTACGGTACCCCCGAGGCAAAAGCAGAGATCCTCCCGCGTGTGACCAAGGGAGACCTGTTCTTCGGTATCGCAACCACCGAGCCCACTGGTGGCTCAGACCTCGTCAACACCACCAAGACAACCATCAAGCCCAAGGGCGATGGCTATGTAGTCAATGGTGAGAAGGTGTATATCTCAGGTGTTGCAGAGTCAGAGAAGTACGGTGGTGTCTATTGGACCTTGGGCAAGTCAGACCTCAAGGGTGACCACAAGAAGTTCGATGCCTTCATTCTCCCCCTGAACATGGGTGACGGGTTGATCCCCGGTATCACGACCACGTTGTTCGAGGACATGGGTAGGATGGGTGTCTCCTGTGGTGGTTTCAACATCGAGGATGTCGAGATTCCCAAGCACTACTTGATTGGCCAGCACGGTAAGGGCTTCTATCATGCCATGGAAGGATTCTCGGCAGCTAGGGTTTTAATAGCTGCTACCTGTCTCGGTGCGGCTCAGGGTTGTTTTGACATCGGTGTGGACTATGTTAAGCAGCGCAAGCAGTTTGGTCGGCCCCTCGCTTCCTTTGAGGGAATCATGTTCGAGGGTGTGGACTCCTGGATGGCCATGCAGGCTGGCAGGCACTTGACCTATCACGCAGCCTGGATCATGGACGAGCACTACAGGAACAATAATCCCAATTACACCAAGCTCGATATCGCCAAGTACACAGCTGCTGCAAAGTACAAGGTACCTCACGATGCTCTAGACACGATCACCAGAGCGATGACCTGGCATGGAGCCTTCGGGTACTCCAAGGAGTGTCCGCTTGAGGCTTCCTACAGGGGTGTGCGTTCCTACACGGTCGGTGCTGAGGGTGGTAGCCACATACAGAAGGTCGTCATGGGTAGAGAGATATTTGGACCTGAAAACCTCCCATATCGACAAGAGAAGCAGATGTAGTATTTATTTTAGTAAAGGGGGCTTATGCTCCCTTTTCCTTCTTTTAATGATTAAGCCCTCTGATCTTTGCCAAGCCTCGACCAATCAGTACATATCACAAGAAGAATAGTCAATACTCCAATTATCAGAAGGTCAGTGAAACCAAAGATGCCAGAAACGAATAGATAGAGAGAGATGACAATGGAAACAAGTACAAATGCAGTCTTTGCGTACAAGTCCAATCTTTGTCGCACAATCTCATCTCGATATCCTACGCCTATCCCAAGTAGGACTACTAAAAGAAGAATGAAGAGTGCATAAACTGCTGCAACAATTGCGTAGCCGATTAATGACTGCATCATCAATGTAACCGTGGTCAAGTCTGCACGTATTCTAGATGAATTTTTCTGAACATAAGATAGTCTTTTTGCAGTTTGTAGAATAGGATTTCTTACATGGCGCCAAAAGCCCTCTCAACAACACGAGAAACTCCTCTGATGACACACGCATGGATGCCGTCCTCACTGTTCGGAGTAGGAGTATTGGTTGTCTGTTGCATCTCAAAGTCCTGAAAATGAGCACCATGAATCGACTCGAACATTGGTGACGAGGTCTGAAAGGGAAGGAGATAGAGGAGGCGTATCTTTGAACGAGCGACTTCAATTCTGAATGCAGTTTCGTCTGAGAAGAGGAAGGTGTCGAGAAAGCAGCCAAAGATATCATGCACTCGCTTGGCATTCCAGACCTGTGGTTCTCTGGGATTCTCGGTCATTGAACTTTCGATGTATGAACGAGGGATCTCTATAATCTCGAAGACTGCTGGGTTTCTTGAGGTGTCACGTGGCACTGTTCACTCCCTATGTTCTA
>SDOA01000030.1 GCA_004524595.1 Candidatus Thorarchaeota archaeon
AGGCTTGAAAATGAGGGTAAAGGTACAACCGCTGCAAAGGCCCAAGATTTTAGAGCCTTCTTTGACTCTGTGATGATGTGTCACTTTGCTATTGTTCCTCCTCAGAAAATAGTCAAATTGCTGAATCTCGCGAGTGGGCGTTCGTACAGTCTTCAGGATATTCTGAAGATTGGCACTCGTTCTGTTACGATGAAGCGCATATTCAATTTACGTGCCGGACTTGATTTTAAGAGTGAGAGATTACCAAAACCCCTTCTAATCCCTCAAGCAGATAGTGTGACTGATGATTTTGTCCCAAATTTGGATGTCCAGCTCAAAGAGTATTATGAATATAGAAAGTGGGACCAATCTACAGGAAAACCCACTGAAGAAGCTCTTCGCGAATTAGGTCTTGATTATAACTATTGACTACGCTTTCAAAAGATGCTGTAATTTCATGAGATCTTTAGCTGGACCATCCGCTTTGATTTTCCCTGTCATGAACGCTCGCATTGCAGAAAGGTCACCACCTAGGATATCGATTATCGTTTTACTATCTGTTGTCACCTTCATTGAAGGACTATCACAAGTTCCTTTCTGAACAGTCCCTTTTCCATCCTCAAATATTATTATGATATCGAGTTCGATGTCTTGGAATGACATTAGAAGACTTTTCGAGTAGTTAGTGAATCTTCTAGCTATCTTTGGGTCCTCTGCACGCTCAATCATCTTTTCAATGGCTAATAGAAGATCTTCTTCGCTGACCATCTCTCTATCCCACTTCAAACTCGAATCTCATAATAAACATCATCCTAGAAAAGTCTACCGAGAAATCCGCCTCTTCCGTTAGCTTATTCCGTAGAATAAATTCGGAATTATTGGGTGTTGATCTTACAGACTCCTTCGGATACAATCATTCAGTTTACGCTCTTCTATGGTTTCATCCTCCTTGGATATCTATTTGCCAAAATATCAGGTAAAGGAAAATCAGTGAATAAGTATCTGACTTTGTTATTGGTCAACCTCCTCATCCCTCTTCTGTTCATTAATACCCTCCTAAGTGCCTCGTCAGATGCTATCTCCGAAATTCCTCTAATTATTATCTTGACCGTTCTTGTTCATATGCTAGGTCCTGCATTTCTATATCTCCGCTTGAGGGGTCGTGCTATTGAAGACTCAGTTAAGGGTACATTCTATATTTGTGTGACTTTCAACAATGCATTGTTCATCCCACTACCTCTTGTTCTAATGTTCATTGGAGCTTCTGGAGTTCCGATAGTGATTATTTTCTCATTGACTCAAATGATGTTGCTTGCAACCTTTGGATCCTTCATGGGCGCTGCCTATGGTGGTAAGACCAATAGCTACCGAGAAACTGTGAAGAACGCTCTTATCTTCCCTCCCTTTCTAGCCGCAGTCATCTCAGGAATTCTATTTGCTTTCGGAGTACGTTTGCCAGAGGATATTGCTAATGTCCTTTCCTATTCCGGGATGCTGACTACATATCTAGCCCTCATATCCGTTGGTCTTGGAATAGGAATTCGTTTCTCTCTTGTTGATGTACGATCAGCTTTGACTGTAATAGGTATTAGACAATTACTCATACCCCTCATCATGATGCCCATCATTCTTCTTTCTGGGCTGTCACAGTTGCCTGCATCAATTCTCATCCTTGAGGCGTTGATGCCTCCTGCTGTGCTTACTGTTGTGTATGCAACGAGCTTTGACCTAGATGCTGAGAAAGCGGCTACCATTGTTACAGTTGGTACACTCTTTCTGCTTCCAATAATTCCCTTGATCCCCCTCTTATTTGGTTGATTGAATGTTCAAACTGAAGGCATATATTGACAGTAAATCGAGTACAGCCTGAGTTGTATCTGTAATGAGCGACCGAGAATCAGACAAGGATCCTGCAGAAATTAGAGAATCACTTGATGACCTTGTTCAGAAACTTGAGCAGGGTGCTGGCTCAAGTGCTAGTTGGAATGAATCAATCTCTGAAAATATTGAAAAGTGGGAGCAGACCAAGCAGCAGATTCAGGAACGTCAGAAAGCGCTCAAACAACTTGTAACTGATAAGAAAGCTGGTTTGATAGGTTTTGATGAGTTCAACGAGAAATATCGTCAATTACAGGATGAGCTAGTAGAGCTGGAAAAAATTGTCTACAATATGAAGCTTGGGACTGATGTGCAATAGGAAAAAGGTACTATTCTGCACGCGCTCTCTGTATGAGTAATACGCTTTCAATTGTAACAATAAGTCCAAGAACTGATGCAAGGGCTATTAATCCGAGATTCACAGTATCACTCACTATTGCACCTGATCTACCCTCAATTCCTGATATAAGTGCTCCAAGATTGTATGACATCATAGAGAAATAATCTAGATGTTCATAGAACACAGTCTTCCACCAAATTAGGGTGCCTCCGTAATCTGCTTGGATCTGATATGCAAACTCACCACCTGCTTGGACTTGTGCTATATCAGAACCTAGTATCAGTGAAACTGATCCATTTCGTAATGCATTTTGAACTTCTAGTAATTTAGCTCCAGAGAGAGTAATCTCTTCTACCTGAAGGACTGCGTCACATTGTATGCCAAAAGCTTCGGCTACATATGCCTCGGCTGGGGCAACAACAATTGCTCGCATGGATGAAAACCCATGTTCCTCATCAAGGACCGCAATAAGCGATTGGAGCGCGTTCATCTTCTCTACGAAGGCATCAAAATTCTCATCCCACGATTCAGTGAGTGTTGAATTGAGCATTTTTAAAGCAGACCGTGTTGCATTAACAATTGCTAACGCATTTCTGGGTAAAAGCCAATATGCATGGGGATTCCCATCATGGTCATGTCCCTCATCCTCGTCATGTATTTCAATATCTCCTGGTAGTGGCGAGTAAGATGCTCCATAGTCTTCATAATTTTCCCATGCCCCTTCTGAATGGAATGTAATGAATGGCGTTGCTGTCTGCTCTGCTAAATCCTTTTCCCACTGAAAATGACCTGTGAGCACTAGTAGATCTGCTGCATTTGCGGCAGCTAAAATCTCTAAATTCATTTCGAACGAATGCGGGTTGGTCTCTTGATTCAAGAGTGTTGTGACCGTGACTAGGTCTCCTCCTATATCCCTCACAATTCCTGCCATTGATGGAACCGACACAGCAACTTCATGAAATGGTTGAGTTTGTGCACTGGCCTCAATTGTTACACCGCTCATTACCAGAGGGAGCATTAGCAATAGCATGGGAATAATTACTAATCTTCTATGTTTCAAATCAATCGCACCAGAATTGTTGTTCTATCCATTCAGACTTGACTGTGCTCCTTCTGAAATGTTATTAAGGATTATGAAATAGTTACTAACTCGATTACACATTGAAATAGGTGGAGAAAAATGCCGATTGTTGCGGTGTCTATGTCTGAATCTGACTTTGAGGAGTTGGAGAATCTGAGAAATGAAGGTAAGTTCTCGAATAGATCAGAGGTCGTCAGACATGCAGTCCAGTCCTTATTGTCCGAATATCATTCGCTTGAACATGCAGAAGGAACCATTACTGCGGTTATTACAGCTCTTTACTACAAAAAAGGACACGGTCATACTATTAGTGCAGTACAGCACGAGTTCAGAGAACATATCACTGCTACAGTTCACGCGCATACAAATGAAGGAAATTGTACAGAGGTAATGATAATAAAAGCAGATGCTGAACTCGTTAGAGATTTCGTGAAAAAATTGAGGTCGCAGAAAAAGGTCTTGAGAGCGTTCTGGAATATTGTAGGCGGTTAATATTAATGGAAACTACGCTATTATTGGAAGCCCAAGATTTGGCAGTACGATATCCGAACGGTGAGCTAGCATTGCATAATGTCACCTTCGGAATCAAGTCACCAAGTTTCATGGCAATAATTGGTCCCAATGGATCTGGAAAATCCACCCTAGTCAAAACTTCTCTCGGTTTGATAAAACCCTCAAGGGGGACAATTCGAGTCCATGGATATGATTCAGTTAAGCAGGCTGGAAAAATCCGTAAAATTGTTCGATATGTGCCACAAAGAGATCGTATAGAACTTTCAATACCGATGAAAGTAAAAGACATCGTGCTGATGGGGCGGCTCTTGAAAAAACTCCCTCCACGTTTTGCATCGAAAAAAGACATTGCGGCTGCAAAGGAAGCACTTCAACAGGTGAATATGGAGGAGTTGTGGGAACGGCCGTTCCCTGAACTATCTGGGGGCCAAAGACAGAGAGTATTAGTAGCACGAGCTCTGGCAAGTGAGGGCTCAATCCTCATACTTGACGAACCACTTACAGGTACAGACATAGAGAGCCAAGACCTCATTGTGGATGCATTAGGTAGATATCATAAGGAAAATGATGTGAGTATAATAATGGTCACACATGATCTAAATCCTATTCATACTTTAGTTCAAGATGTTCTTCTTCTAAAGAACACAGTAATTGGAATTGGTGAACCTTGTTCAATAATGGATCCGGAACTAATCAAGACTGTTTATGGTCCTACTGCAAGAATCGTAGAACATTCCGGTCATAGATACTGTATGACTCAAGATTCGGGGATTGATCGTCATGATTGACATTATTCATGTGATTATTGAAAGTCCCTTCCTCCAGAGAGCCTTACTAGGCGCATTATTAATTGCTGTAATTGCTGCAGCAAGTGGAACATTTCTCGTCTTTCGCGGTCTCTCTTTTATGGCATCAGGTGTTGCTCATGCTGCTCTTGGTGGGACCGCACTCGGTATTTTCCTCCAAGATAGCGGTCTAGTACCATGGTTTGATCCTGTACTGGGTGCATTACTCTTTAGTGTTCTAGTAGCAGTATTTACTGGATACGCTGGTGAGTCTGGGATAACTCAGAAAATGGAGGTTGCTGTAGGTGTATCCTTTGCTCTATCCATGAGTCTCGCAGTCTTTCTGATGTACTATATTCCACCCTATAGAGTTCCACAAATCTGGGGTTATCTGATAGGTGACATCTTACTTCTAACTGATTTTGACATCATATTGTTAGGAAGTACAACTATCTTACTTGTTTTCATTACATTGCTATTTAACAAAGAATTTGTCTATGTCAGTGTAGATATGGAGGGCTCTACAGCCCACGGAATGAACGCACGTGCATATCACTATCTGATGCTTATCGTGTCTTCTCTGGCTATCGCTTTTGCCACTAAGGCTGTCGGTGCAATTCTTGTCTATGCAATTATGGTTGCTCCCGCTGCTGCATCAAATGAGATTGTAAAGTCAGTACGAGGTGTTATCTTCTCAGTATTTCTAATTGCGCTGATTGCAGAGCTTGTCGGAATTGGTACTTCCTTCGTTGTATTTGTATCCCCAAGTGCTATTGCAGGAATACTCGCAGCGCTATCATATGTGCTCGCACTTCAGATTAAGCGAGTACGAGATCGTGTCCATATAGAACTCGATGAAATAAACCAAAAATCCACTGATGTCGCCATGGCCTTTGATCGTTCAACAATGGCATATCAAGAAGACAGGCATAACCATGAACACTAGGTAGCCATATTATGATTCTTGGCATTTTCTCTAGTTGGTAGGAAGAGAACAGGATTCATTCTCCAATGAGGACGACCTTGATTCTGTCGGTATGTTTAAGAGTAAATCATAAACCCTCGATTTTCAAGGTCGGTGTTAACAACAGTGAGCGATGAGTTCCCAGAAAGAAACGAGATGCTGCGGTCAACGATAATCACAATTTTTCTCACAGTTGTGTTCTTGATAATTGGACTTGCTTTATGGGCATGGTCCTCTCCTGACATCATTGAAACAAGCCCTATTGGTGCGCTCAACAATTTTAATCCATTTGTGACAGTCCTAATTGAAGCATTGTCAATGCTTTGCGTATTCATCTTTTTCTCAGTCACTGTTATTAATCTGAGATTATTCATTAGCCAAGTTAGAGCTGGATGGTTTGAAATTGTCACAACATTCATTATTGTGACTGCAATCTCGTGGCTCATGTTTGGATCCGCGGTTGGTGGTGTGACTGCAATATTCTCATTAGGCTTTATTGTCTATCTATATCTTTTGCAGGAATAATTCAAGAGGAACTATTATAGTTCGTTTAGACTGACAATCAAGATTTGGCGGATGTAACAGAAGCTTTAAGTGGTTAGGTCGGAGAGTTGCTATAAGCCTAGTGACAAAAGGACCTATGGCTCACAGGAAAGGGGTCAATTAACTCTTCGGAATTGTTCAGCTATGCCCTCTCGTAAGGTTCTGACTTCTGACGAGTTTCGATGACTACCTGGAGGTATACATTGTGTTTGGAATCTCTGGTGCTGGCTATGATATGAGTACCAGCATCTTTAGCCCCGATGGAAGAATCTTTGCTGCAGAATATGCAAAGAAAGCTGTAGAATTAGGTGAGACTTCTATAGGTGTACTCGTCGATGAAGGTGTGATACTTCTTACTGAAAAAAGAGTTCAACCTCTACAAGAACCAGATAGTGTAGAAAAAATCACTAAGATTGAAGACCATATGGGCGTTGCAACAGCTGGGCTCATGGCTGACGCTCGGAAGCTCATCTATGAAGCAAGAATCAAAGCACAATCCTACTGGTTGACCTTTGAGGAACCTGTTCCTGCAGAGGTCATTGCTGAGCATATCTGTGACAAGAAAGCAGAGTTTACCCAAGGTGGTGGTGCAAGACCCTATGGTGTAGCAATGATTATTGGATCTGCTGATCATGATGGCAGACCAAGATTGTTTGTAACTGACCCTGTAGGTACCTATTGGGGATTTCTAGCTGCAGTAATAGGAAAAGGCACAACACGAGCTGGTGAATTTCTCGAAAAGAATTATTCTCGAGATAAATCCCTCTCAAAGGCAATTGAAATTGGCTTGGGTGCACTTCGTGAAGCGAGTGAAAAAGATCTTAGTGCAGATACAGTCGAGATTGCTAAGATACCATTAGACACACGAAAATTCCAGAAACTTACTCGGGCAGAGATTGAGAAATATCTTAATCCTCCAAAATCTGGAACAAAAGCGTAGGAGTTGGAATAATTATGATGGGTGGAGGATCAGGCAGGAAATCTGGTGAAAAATGGGTTGATCTTGATGCAGTTGTTATAGGTATCAAAAAGGGACATCTTCGATTTGAAATTCTAGTTGATCCAAATTTAGCATTTGATTATCGAAGAGGTGAAGACATTCCACTTCAAGATATCCTCAAGTCTTACAAGATCTATGAAGATGCCAAACGTGGCGAGCATGCTACAGAGAATCTTGTCAAGGATGCCTTCGGGTCTGATGATATCTTTGATATTGCTCCTGAGATTATAAAACAGGGCGAGTTCAAACTCACTCATGAGCAAAGAATTCAACTTGTTGACGAAAAGACAGAAAAAATCATAGAACACATCTCAAAACGTGCAATGAATCCTCAGACTGGACATCCACACCCTCCCGATAGAATCAGACAAGCAATGGAGGAAGCTAAGGTACGAGTTGACCCATTCATCAGTGTGGATGAGCAAATTCCAACTGTTGTGAAGGCTCTCAGAGTGATCATTCCAATCTCTTTTGAAAGCGTTAAGCTTCAGATTACAATTCCTGCTACCTATGCTGGAAAAGGATACAATATGGTTGCCACTGCTGGAGTCATCAAATCTGAATCATGGAATCTCGATGGTTCATGGAACGGCTTGGTTGAACTTCCTGCACAAAAGAGACAGGAGCTCTACGATGAATTGAACAAACTCACTAAAGGTCAAATTAGAATTGAAGTTGTTAGATAATTTATGATTTACAAGCAAAACTGATGATTAATAGATAGTATAGAAGGGAATGAATAATTGGCAGTATATTTTCAAAAACGTGAAGTGGTAGTACCAGGCCAATTACTTGCAGAAGGCAGGTACAGGGCTTCGTACGGAACCTATGATGCGGGTGATAAGATATATTCCTCTCTTGTTGGATTGGCAGAACTCAGAGGTAACACGGTCAAAGTTGTTGCGCTTGAGGGTGCTTATATTCCAAAGGAAGGAGATCTGGTCATCGGTACAATTACTATAGTGGCAGGAAACAATTGGAAAGTGGATATTGGTGGTCCTTATGGTGCCTCTCTTCACGCCAACAATGCATTAAGAAGACCTTACTCTGACAACATATCGGAGTACATGGACATTGGTGACGTAATCTCTGCAGAAGTGCAAGCCTTTGATAGAGTAAGTGGTCCTTTCCTTACAATGAAGGGACGTGGCTTGCAAGTCTTGGAAGGTGGCATGGTTCTTGATGTCAGTCCTGCAAAGATTCCTCGCATAATTGGTAGAAGAGGATCCATGATTAATATGATCAATGACCATTTAAGAATCGATTCTATGGTAGGTCAAAATGGTAGGATATGGATTAAGGCACCAGATATAGCAACACTACGTCTTGCAATCAAGGCATTCAAAACAATTGAAGAACAAGCACATACTTCGAATCTCACTGATAGAATTAACACAATGCTTGCAGAGGAGATTGCAAAGATCCGTGGTGCTCCATCCACTGAGAAAAATGACGTGAAAACAAAGAGTACGGTCAAGGATGAAGTGGTAGAAGATGATGAACCATCTCCTGAAATTGACGAATATACAACTGATGCTGAAGAAGCTGAATCTGAACCTGATGTTGAAATAGTGATAGAATCTGTAGAAGAAGACAGTGAACATGCAGCTGAGGTTGAAGAAGATGAAGAAACTGTTGAAACAGAGGAAGTGAAAGAGTGATGAGTCCGGAAACAAAGCCCGATTTTCTGATTAGTCCAGAGGGCTTAAGGGTTGATGGTCGACGACCCGATGAATTACGACCAATTGAGCTAAAGGTTGGCGTTTTGAAACAGGCTGATGGTTCTGCTTCAATTCGACAAGGTAAAACATACATAATAGCTGCTGTCTATGGTCCAAGGGAGTTACACCCAAGACATCTAACATTAAACGATAGAGCATACCTTCGTGTAACCTACAGAATGGCTACATTCTCAGTACCTGACAGAAAGAGGCCTGCGCCCTCTCGAAGGGAGAAAGAGATCTCAATGGTCATTGCTAATGCATTAGGTCCTGCTCTCTTTCTTGAGGAGTTTCCGAGAGCAGTAATTGATGTATTTATTCAGGTCATCCAGGCTGATGGTGGCACACGATGTGCAGCTATCAATGCGGCAGCACTTGCACTTGCAGACGCTGGTATTCCAATGAAGACCCTCGTTCCTGCAGTGGCTGTTGGAAAAGCTGATGGTACTCTTATAGTAGACTTGGGTGATGCAGAGGACAAATATGGACAGGGTGACATTCCTATGGCAATCCTACCGTCTTCTGAAGAACTAACACTGCTTCAACAAGATGGATTCTTCACGAAGGAAGAATTGATTGAATGTATGCAGATGGGAATTGGCGCTTGCAAGTATATTCATGAACTACAAAAGGATGCACTCAAAAAAGCCTATGTCCGAAAAGCTCCTGATGGTGTAGATGACGAAGATGATGATGATTTTGAAGATGAACTTGAAACAGACCTCGGTGAGTCTGAACTAATGGAGGATGAGTAAAATGGGTGATTTTAGTGCAGAAACAATCAGTCGTATTGATCGTGAGTTTATTGCTGATCTCCTCAATAAAGGAGAACGTATTGACGGTCGTGCATTCAATGAATATCGTGAGATTATAATCGAGGCCGATGTTGTACCAGCAAAAGCTGAAGGGTCAGCTTTAGTCCGTCTTGGGGATACCAGCGTTGTAGCTGGTGTAAAAGTCCTTGTTGGTGAACCATATCCTGATTCTGCTGATGAGGGCGTTATTATGGTGACTGCTGAGATGTCACCAATTGCATCACCATTATTCGAACTTGGTCCACCAAAAGAAGATGCCATCGAACTTGGAAGAGTTGTTGATCGCGGTGTTCGAGAGTCTGAAACTGTGGATGCAAAAGCTCTCTGTATTGAGGAGGGAAAGAAGGTATACACAGTATTTGCTGATGTGTATCCTCTAGAGTATGATGGAAACCTCATAGATGCCTCCTCTATTGCTGTGAACACTGCTCTCTTGACTACAAGATTTCCTGAGATGGTCATGGAGAACAATCAACTTGTAGAAACAGGAAAGATAATCGCTCTCCCAATCAAAAATATTGCAGTTGAACATACAATTGCAAAAATTGGCAGACACCTTATCCTAGATCCAATCCTCAAGGAAGAGTTCGTTCAAGATTGCAGATTAACAATGGCTGTTGATCAGAATGACAACTTTACAGCTCTGCAAAAGGGTGGCGGAATGGGTGCAATGTCAGTCGAATTGATTGACCAAGCAATGGGCATGGCTCTTGACCGTGCAAAAGAGATACGAACAATAATTTATGAGTCTGTAAAAAACATTGAATAATGCTAGAATGTGTGTTCATAGCTAGACTCTGAGCACATTTTCTTTGTTTACCAATAGGTATGCTAATAAGAGAAAAATGTGGGCGACTGATAGGCTCTATAGCCATCTCACATTCTGTATGTGAAACAGAAGCCATTACATGGAGAAGATACAGTTGGCACGAACTAAGAAAGTTGGTAGCACTGGAAGATACGGCGCAAGGTACGGAGCAAAGCTGCGTCGCAGGGTACTTGATATCGAAAAGAAAGCTAGTGAGCCGAATCGATGTCCTGCATGTGCTACAAGAGCACTTAAACGAGAGGCGGCTGGGCTTTGGAAATGTACCAAGTGCAATCTTCTCTTTGCTGGTGGAGCATATGTACCATACACTGAAGCAGGAAAGGCAGCTAAAAGAGCCATTGCTCAGAGAGTTGCTGGTGATTTCTTAGCACTACGAGATGATGATGATATCGAAGATGTTCTTGATTTCCTTCCTAATGTTGAATCAGATAAAGAGGAAGATATAATCGATGCTGAGACTATTACTGCAACCGAAGAAGATAACTCTGAATCTTTAGAAGATTAAACTTGAGCCGATTTGACTTGCCAAGTCTTCTTATTACAACCTCGCGTCGTACCTCTAACAGAGTACGAACATTTGCTCGTGATCTCTGGTCTGTACTACCAGGGTCTGAACGTTTCAATCGTGGCAGTATGAGTGTTGAAGAACTGATTTCGCGGATACGCCAATCCGGTGCAAAGGGCGCTCTAATTATTTCAATCTGGAAAGGCAATCCTAGAGAGCTGACATTATTATCACCACAAGGTGATGAAATTTTAAAGATTAGAATTGATAGTGCTCTACTTCGACGCGAAACAAATCAGACATTCAAGGGCAGATTGGATGGAATTGAGAGCATCTGTGTAAAATCCGGAAGTAGTTCGAAGGTTGTGAAAATTGCAGAAGATTTTGCTTCAATACTTGACCTGTCTATTCAAGAACATCAAAATCCTATAGAACTCGAAACTGAAACAAATAAAGTTGCTCTATGGTTTGATGATGTTTCAGGAGGAAAAATTCTTTGGACACATTATGCAACTAGAGATGTAATTGAAATAGGTCCACGGATTAGGATTTCGACTGTATGGAGAGGCACTGAAAATGAATCTGAGTGACATCAATGCTTTTGCTATACTTGAAGTTCCATTGAAATCTAAAACGAACGCAACAATCCTTTATAATGCGCTACTACCTGAAACTGAGTCTATCTCCTCGGACAGGGCAATTTCGAAAATTTCCCTCAAGGATTCTATTTTAATCGTGCAAATTGAAGCAAATGATCTGACAGCTCTTCGAGCATCCTTGAATTCCTATACAGCTTGGATTGAAGCATGTATATCAACTCTTGAGTCAGTAGACAAGTCATGATGCAAAGCCTTAAGTCACAAGTCCTTACGCGCAAGCTGAAAAGGCAATTACCATAAATTTGGGAGACAATAGAGAATGACCCAGAATATCCCTCCAGCATTAGAACAAGAACTACAAAAGTTCGACACAATGAGAAAGAATCATGAAACCCTTACTACAATGGTGCAAGCTATTCAGACTGAGTTAAGCGAAATAAATGCAACACTTGAAGAATTGAAGAAGCAACCTGATGATGTTGTCACATACAAAGCTGTGGGACAGGTCATGTTTAAAGTGGACAAACCCGTTCTTACAGAACAACTTGATGATAGGCAAAAAACTCTTGAATTGAGACTTGCATCGAATAAGAAACAACTAGAGAATCTGACAGAAAAACTTCAAGAGCTTCAGAATAAAATTCAGATAGAGCTCTCAAAGCAGAACTTACGTCTTCAGTGAGAGAAATGAACACCATTATTGATATCGGATTGCCCGATATCTCTGAAGAAGTAATTGAGCTTTTAGCTGAAGAGTGTGAAGCTCAAATCATCAATTTTATTCGGGAGACAATTTCAGAGAAGAGTATTGAAACTCTCTTTGTCAGCTGTTCTCTCAATCTTATTGATGGCCAACTTGATATTGAGATAGACATCGACATCAGCCAGAGTTATGATACCGGCCATAATCTAGATGATTTACTTCAGAAAGCCAGTGATTGTGGTGTAGATTGGCTTGAGAAACAGCTGATGGAGATGAAAAACAAATGAATCTGAAAACCCTTCTCACATGTTCAGAGAAACCCTTGATTATGGGTCATCAAAATGCTGATCCTGATGCTGTCTGTGCAATGATTGCGTTCTCTAGACTTTATAAGGTTCTCAATCCTAATGGCAATCCATCCTTGATGGCTGATGACCTAAGTCGGCTCTCAAATCAAGTACTAGTATATTTTGAGGTGGATGATACAATACTAGAAGAACCCAGAACTAAGTTTGATCTTGTAATTCTCCTAGACACAAATAGTGTCTTTCAACTTGGTCCTTGTTTCCAAGAAATTCCTTCTGAGCCCAGTAAGACTGTTATTATTGATCATCACGAACCAACATCCGAAGCTGAGAATGTAGCAGATTATAGAATAGTAAAGAACGATCGATTTTCAACGTGTGAAATTATTGTACAACTCTATAATGAATTAGGTATTCCAATTGATGCTAATACTGCTAACCTGTTACTGACAGGAATTCTCTTTGATACAAGACGGTTTCTATATACAGATTTGCAGACTCTACATATCGTGATGGATCTTATCAGGAGTGGAGCTCAGTATGAGCGTTGCATTAAATCCCTTCAGATAAAACCAGACCGATCTGAGAGAATCGCACGATTGAAGGCTGCTGGTCGAATGGCTGTTCATCTTTTTGATGAATGGGTGGTTGTCAGTTCAACTATAAATGCCTTTGAGGCAAGTGCGTGTCGTAGTCTGGTTGAAATGGGTGCTGACGTGGCTATTATTGGTGGTAGACCATCAAAAGATGTGGTCCGACTCAGTTCTAGGAGTACAACTGATTTTTATCATCAGACTGGTATCAATCTTGGCACAGATATCATGGAGCCATTAGGTGAATTGATTCAAGGAAAGGGTGGCGGTCATGCTAATGCTGCTGGAGCCAATGGTAGAAAGAATTTGAAAAAGGCTCTTGATAGAGCAGTAGAACTGATAAGACTGGCGATTGAGAAACAATCCTACTCAAATCCAGGATCATAGGAGGATTGATGAGTGCCACTAGTGGAAATTAAAGATTTCAGCTTCAAGTACTATGGAGCTGATTGTTTGGCACTCAAGAAGATAGATCTCACAATCGATGAGGGTGAATATGTTGTCATTACTGGTCCTAGTGGTTGTGGGAAGACCACCCTCTGTCGAACAATCAACGCACTTGTTCCTCAATTTCACCGAGGGTATATTGCCGGAAATGTCATCGTTGAAGGTATGAATACACGTGAACACAATGTTGCTGAATATGCCTCTTTTGTTGGAATGGTCTTTCAACAACCTGAAAATCAACTGGTCACACTAAATGTTGAGAAAGAGATTGCCTTTGGTCCTGAGAATCTTGGTGTTGAACCAAAAGAGGTCCGTAGGCGTGTTGAAGAGCTCATAGACTTGCTTGATCTTGAACATCTACGAGGGAAACACCCTCATGAGATGTCTGGGGGCGAACAGCAACGAGTTGCAATAGCAGCAACATTAGCCCTTAAACCAAAAATACTGGTAGCTGATGAGCCAACATCAAATCTTGATCCCAAGAGTGCGGAGTCTATTCTCACTATCATATCCAGTCTGAATAAACGCGATCTAACAGTTGTCTTGGTAGAACATAGGCTAGACCTAGTATCAAAGGACGCGAGCAGAGTATTATTAATGGATGAGGGAAAAATTGTTGCAGATGGAAGTCCACGAGAAGTATTGGTTAAGGACCTCTGTCAGGAAATTGGTGTAGGTGTGCCTAAAGCAACTCTTGTCTATAAACGACTATTTAATCGGGGTATCGATTTAGGCCAAGTTCCCCTTACAGGAGACGAACTTGCGAGATTGGTCAAGGGGGTTTCAATGCATTGATCATCATGGAGAATGTTCATTTTGCATATGATGGATTATATACCGCTCTCTCCGGTGTATCTCTTCAAATTGATGATGGCGAAAGAGTAGCGATTATGGGAACAAATGGTGCTGGAAAGACAACTCTTGTTAAACACCTAAATGGTCTACTCCGACCAATCACAGGACGAATAATCCTTGACGGTGTTGATACAAAGCACTACTCTGTCGCAGAATTAGCCCGAGAAATAGGACTTGTAATGCAAAACCCAGACCATCAATTATTTCTTGATACAGTTGAGAAGGAAATAACCTTTGGACTCAAACAACTCGGATTCTCTAATGAAGAGATTCAAGAACGATTTGTTAAAACAGTATCAATCCTTGGGCTTGGTGGACTATGTAATCGTTCACCTTTCGCTCTCTCTGGCGGTGAACGGAAACGGGTCGCTCTTGCTTCAGTACTAGCTACTGAACCAAGAATACTCGCACTTGATGAACCAACAATTGGCCAAGATGCCCATCAGAAAGAGAAGTTGGCTGAAATGCTCATGGGCCTCAATGAGAAAGGAAGAACGGTGGTTGTAGTGACTCACGACATCGAGTTTGTCATTGAGAACTTTCCAAGAACCATAGCAATGGCGGATGGTACTATTATTGCAGACGGTCCGACAAACTTAGTTTTGAGCAATGAGGATGTTCTTCGTCGATGTTCTCTCACTGCTCCTCAGCTTACACAAGCAGCAAGATCCCTTCATGAACTATTTCCAAATATCTCAGAACGACTTACACTTCTAACGGACTTGGAGCGAGAAATTGTGAGTGCACTAGGAGGTGACTAATTTAGCATTCCTTGAAGTATTTCAATACACTCGACAGGATTCATCAATTCATCGACTAGATCCTCGTGCAAAGCTTGTGATGACGATTGCACTTGCAACGATTTCCTTACTATTCCTAGAAATATTTCCCTTAGTCATACTTCTATTATTTCTCCTTCCTCTGCTATCTGTAGCAAAATCAATGAAACGTTGGTTAAAGAGTATGAAAGGTCTCTCCATTCTACTTGTTTTCATTCTAATATTCAATACACTTCTCTCAAACGCTCAATATCCTCTAAATCACTCAATTGCATTGATCCTTAGGTTAATCGCATTAATGACATCCTTTTCCTTATTCTTTCTTACAGTCCATCCTGACGAACTCTCTCAGGCTTTAATTCAAATGAGAGTTCGGTTTGAATTTGCATTTGCGATGAGTATGGCAATGAGATATGTCCCCACTCTTGGCCAAGAAGCATATGCGATTATGGACGCTCAAAAAGCCAGAGGTGTAGAATTAGACAAAGGTAACATTTTGAAACGAATTCGAAATATTGTACCAATAATAGTTCCTCTCATAATTGTATCAATACGCAGAGCTCTATCTATAGCTGAGAGTATGGAATCAAGGGGGTTTGGCGCAAGTCAAAATAGAACTTACATGGAAAGACTGTCGTTTAGAAAACGTGACTGGGCTGTAGTTGTAGTGTCCATATTTTTCATGGTTCTGATGATTTACATCAGATTATTCATCCCTCTTCCATCTTGGAATATTCCCTTCTAAAGCTGTTATTTGGTCCTATTTTTCCGCTTGAGTTTGTCGTGCTATTATTTATCAGAAAGTAACCCGCATAATTATCACATTTGGTGGGTGAGATTCCAATGCAGCTGCCCAAACGAACGAAGTATGCAGTCAAAGATCTAATGAGCGACCTGAAAAAAATCAGTCCAACTCCTAGTATAATGGAGGAAGTTGGCTCAAAGCTCATATATTATGAGTGGACGTGTTGTGAGAATCTCCTAAGTTCTGATCATCCAGTGACTACGAATCTTCGTGATTTACTAGATTTTATGGAGAATGAATATGAAAATCAGCTTGTTACTGGAGAATTATGGCGTGTAGCAGATACCCCTCAATCTGCAATCAATAACTTTCTGAAAGGTCGGTCTAAGGAGTTTCTTGATTACACATTAGATAGATCTCCCGAATATATTCATGATCTGTTGATGGTAGTAGCAAATGCACGAAAACAAGAAATCAAGCAATACAAACAGCTTGAGAAAAATGTAAGACGGGAAATTAAGGAAGACTCAGAGAATCCTGAACTCTGGAATAAATTACGGCTTCTCCTCTGGATAACTAAGAACTACAAAGAGGCGGCAGACGCGTTCAAAACTGCCAAAAGTTTCGGTTGGACTTCCGAACAAAGCAAGCTCGTTGCTCTGTGACCATGATTCTCTCACATAACTGGGAAGATGTATATGTATGCTGTGTATGTGCCACTTGGGGATTGACGATAAAAACCGAAATCACGACACTTAAACCGAAAGTTCTCAGGAATGCTGTTGGTACCTCTATCAAGGTCAATGTTATTGCAGTCGACAGTCAACAACTCTATGCAGCTGATAATCAAGGAAATCTTTCTATCTGGAAGAAGACCATGCTAGATTCGCCCATCGTTATCCCTTCACAGACCTCTACACAAATTGAATCACTACATTCAGATGACAAATATCTCTACACTGGAAGTATTGCTAGTGACAGCGTAATTAGAGTACACAATCAGGACTTGGTTCTTATCAAAGTGTTAGAAGGACATGTTGGTACAATCTTTGATTTGGCATCAGATGAAAGTGTATTGGCAACTGGGTCTGGTGATGCTACAGTTAAACTTTGGAGGAAAAATGATTGGAATCTAATCGGATCTATCGACGCACAGACGCATTTCGTGTTGTGTGTTGCAATAGATCGAAACTTCATCTATGCTGGTGGCATCGATAATTGCGTCAATGTTTTCAACCGTGATGAGTACAGTCGTATGATGTCTCTTTATGGTCACCATGCGAATGTCTTGTCTCTTGCAACGGATGAAGGATTTGTCTATTCTGGGTCCGGAGAGCTGTGGTGGGGTGGACCTGGTTCTCCACGTCCAAGTATATTTGAGAGTGCTATCCGGGTATGGGACAAAAAAGATTGGACCTGTGTTGCAACTCTCGAAGGGCATACTGATAATATCAATGCAATTAGTGTTGACAGTCAATATGTATACTCTGCATCTGATGATGGAACAGTCAGAGTTTTCTCAAAATCAGATTGGTCTTTTCAAGTATCAATCGATCCTGGTGTCGGACGAATTCAGGATCTGGTTCATGATGATAGGCATGTCTATTTTGCTTGTGCAGACGGAAACATTCGCTATGTTTCAAAAGGAAATATAGCTAATCATTCTAACCCAACTGGTTCGATTTGATGAAGGAATGCTTGAAATTCGAGGGCTCTTCCCTCCGGATCTTCTGCGAAGAATTGGTATATTTGATACCTTTCATTCTCAGATGGTTCTGTCGTTGAAATATGCTTCAATAGGTCATACATGGCATCAACATCGTTCTTAGTGGGATAAAATAGAGTAATCATTCCTTCTACTTCTGCACTATCTCGATCACAAAAACCTAAGAGTAGATTTCCATGGTTCAGAATCACGCAATCAGGTTGTTCCAACCAAACATGCATTCCCAACTCATTCACGTAAAAATCAATAATCCCATCAAGCATTGTCGTTCTGAAAAAAACTATTCCCGCCACTGTTGACACCAACACTTTGAATATGATTATGACACCTGATATTTTTTTTGTAGTCTACTCTATGATCAATTTCCTTAGATGCATAAAAACGCATTACCTTGTTCGGTTTTGAGCTCTTTTTACTCGGTAGCTAGCTCAAAACTTACAATCCTTTCTCACGCACATAGATATTCATTCTATATCTGTCCTATCATAGATTGGAGGTTGAAAGAAAATTGGCAAGTAGACCCGGACGGACCCCGAAAAGTGCAATGGCGATTCTAGGAACATTAGCTAGTCATGGTCCTATGTGTCCAATGGAAATTTGCGAAAAGCTCGACATGGCACCACGAACCGTCAGCTTTGCTCTCAAAAAATTATTAGGAAATAAACTTCTTCGGAAAATCCCGAATTTAACTGATATGCGTCGTCCAATGTATCATGTAAACATAGAGGTAGCAAAAGAATTACTTCAGAAGTATAATGATGCTGCTTTGAAAGTTCAGCCCTCTCCATTAGCCTGGAGACAGAAAGCTTGAGGACAGTTCCTCATTGAGGTGACTTCATGTAGTGGCTGAAAAGGAAAAACTCCTGGAAAGATTTCAAGAAATAATCAAACAGGATTCTACAACTTGTGCTGAACATGGAACTACTGAAGTATCAATAATACTTCATAAAACCGATTGGGTTCGTATCTTTGTAGATCGAGACGCTGCTGATTCCACAGCAATAACGATTGATGTAGAAGTCTGTGTTCCTTCTATAGAACCTTCCCGAGTATCCTCTCCTGAAAATAATACCAAAATAATCCACGAAATGAGACCACTCTTGGAGACCTTCATCGAGCACATCAAGTATATTCTGAAGCTTGAGGATTCAGGATTCTCAGTTGACTTCATTGAAAATGGTTGTCTTTTATCAGCTACAAAGATTTTTGAGAACGAACCCGATCCTGAGATTTTCAGGCTTCTATGTCCTCCTCGATAGATGGAGCAATAGTTTATATTTTCCATCACTCTACAGGACCATAATCACTTTCCGGTTGGAAAATCCATGAGGGGCAACGTTACAGGATTTGGGTTGTTATTAGTGATAATACTCGGCTTGCTTGTATTCAGTACTGTTGAGATTGAAGTTGAAAGAAGTTCGCCTAGAGCGATACATCCCTCGTTACTGTATCTTGAATCACAATTCACTGCGCATGATCCTATTGTTATCAGTTCTAATCAGGACTTTATAGACCAAGAATGGAGTGGCAATGGGAGTGAAGCTAATCCATACCTACTTCAAGACTTGTCCATCGAAAGTGATGACAAATGCATCAGCATCTCATCCACGGATGTTTACTTTAAGATAGTTGATTGCTACTTCAGTTATGAGAATGAACAGAATCAAGGGATTGGTGTGTCCCTAGAAAATGCTGATAACGGATTTATCGAGCAGTGCCACTTTGTAAATCTAATCTATGGAGTATCTGTATCTCACTCAGATAATACCGTCATTGCATTCAACGAGATGGATTCCGTAGATGTCGCAAGTATCAATCTCTTTGAGTCTGAGGGGTGTGAGGTCCTTAATAACTCGATACGAGATAGTAGAAATTGGGGTATTTCGGCTCGTAGAGTCATTGATGTGTCCTTTGTGAATAATTCATTCTATAACGAATTCTATGGAATGCAACTTGAGGATTCCGTCAATTGTGTACTTATTAATAATGAATTTGAGAAAGTGGGTCTATGGATACGCGGAACTGAAAGTGACCATTTTCTATCTAATACGTTCGAAAGCAATACCGTTGAAACTAAACCTATATCAATACTAGAAAACAGATTTTCAGAAATAATAGATGCGTCATTACATGGTCAATTATTTCTGTTCAATAGTAGTGATTGCATTATCGAGAACGCAATTTTTGACTACCGACACGTAGGAGTTTCTCTCGCTCTATGTAATGACTGTATAGTACAAAATCTCAACTCGACCTATTCTCAGATTTGTCTTGTGGAATTACAGCTCTGCATCAACACGGAAGTAACAAGATGTAATATCGCTGAATCATACAATGTTGGCTTTAGATTTCTTTACACTTTGAACTGCTCATTGACTGAGTGCAAAACGGGACATTCCCCGAGTAATACTGTTTTTGGAATTGAAATGTACAATAATCAGAATACAACTATTGCGTGGAATGTCTTTCAACCTAGTGGTATATATTGCATGGACAGTTCTGGCTGCACGATTATGTATAACCATGTTAAGGGTAATGCTGGTGTACAAGGTCCTGGCATTCACCTTTCTAATTCACATAATTGCACCATAAGAGAGAATGAACTATGCGAGCTGTATACTGGTCTCACCTTTGAATGGGGTTCTTCAAATGTCACCATTTACAATAATCTCATTCATGACAATAGACATTATGGGATAGAGGTTGGAGAAACATGTGAAGGCTTCAGAATCTACAATAACTCATTCTGGTATAATGACCTTGAACACGCAATAGATAATGGACACACTAATTACTGGGACGATGGTATTAGCATTGGCAATCAGTGGGATGACTATAACGGAACTGGAGTCTATGTCATTCCCGGATCCGCAGGATCTGTCGATCATTTTCCTAGATCAGATCCTTACTATACAAGAACGATTACTATTGTTACTACCACAACATCTACGACTTCAGGGGGAATAACAACTATTAATCCAACCTTACTGTTGATGTTTGGGATAGGTAGTATTGGAATAGTGGCCTTTGTCGTCATCATCATTACAAAGAAACGATGACAACTGTTAATCTTGGAAATGAACCAATGCTACTGACTCACACCTTACTACGTTAAATTATGCGGCTCAGCATATGGAGAAGATTTACGTATCCATATTTTTAATCAATAATACCCGGTTTAGTAAATTGATAACTTCTTTATATGGACTTCATCTTAGATTTGATAGTCAAAGTGGTGAAACTTATGCTTGATATTTCGAAAGCAATGAAGATCAAGCTTCCATCTGAGTTGCCCCCCAATCCCGTGTTTGACCCTAAAATACGTAGAGCTCCAGATCGAGGCTTTAGTCTTAATGAGAAAGAAACCGTAGTTGCAGTCAAGAATGCACTCCGGTATGTTCCTAAGATTCTTCACGAAAAACTTGCACCTGAATTCTTGGAGGAACTTCTTTCAAGAGGTCGCATCTATGGATACCGTTATCGTCCACAGGGACCTATCAAAGCCAAGCCCGTGTCTGAGTATAAAGGGATACTAGAGGCTCGGGCGATTCAACTAATGATTGACAATAATCTTGACTATGATGTCGCACTGTATCCCTATGAATTGGTCACTTACGGAGTTACGTACTAGATTTCCTAGTCGAACCGTTTAAAGTGGCCAAGTGTGCCAGAATTGGATGCAATATCAGCTTACCAAGAAATATCTAGAAAACATGACTGAAGAACAGACTCTTGTTGTGAGTTCTGGGCATCCTGTAGGTCTCTTCCCATCAAAGAGAGATGCCCCACGAGTTCTGTCAACAAATGGCCTGATGGTGGGAATGTTCGATACTCCTGAGGGATTTCATCATGCCACACAGATAGGAGTGGCCAATTATGCTCAAATGACTGCAGGCGGTTGGATGTACATCGGACCACAAGGGATAGTACATGGGACATACATTACTCTATTAAATGCAGGCAGACAGTATCTTGGACTACCTGATGATGAGGATCTCAAAGGCAAGGTCTTCCTAACATCTGGTCTCGGAGGAATGAGTGGCGCCCAAGCAAAGGCAATTGAGATAGCTGGAGGTATTGGTCTCATTGCTGAAGTTGATAAAAGCAGGATTGATACACGACACGAACAGGGTTGGTTGAGTAGATTTTCAGCAGATCTTGATGGGATCTTTGAGTGGGTAGATGAATACAGAGAAACGAAAGAGCCTGTGTCAATTGGTTATTATGGAAACATAGTGGATCTATGGGAATATGTTCTTGATAATAAAATCCCTATTGAGCTTGCCTCTGATCAGACCTCATGTCATGATGTCTACGGTGGTGGTTATACTCCACAAGGTGTGACCTTCGAGGAAGGTAGAGACCTGCTCAAGAATGATAGGAATCGTTTCAGAGAACTTGTAGACGCATCCCTGAGTCGCCAGTTCGAACTCATTGATGCAATGACAAAACGTGGTACTTTCTTCTGGGACTATGGCAATTCCTTCATGAAAGCTGTATTCGATGCTGGTGCGACACGTATTGCAAAGAATGGAAAAGATACTTCTGAAGGATTCATCTTTCCCTCGTATGTTGAGGATATCATGGGTCCTATCTGTTTTGATTATGGATATGGCCCATTCCGATGGGTGTGTCTAAGCGGGAAACACGAGGACCTCATTGAGACCGATAAGACTGCAATGTATAAAATTGATCCTAAACGAAGAGGACAGGACCGTGATAATTACCATTGGATTCAAGATGCTGAAAAGAATAATCTTGTTGTTGGTTCACAAGCAAGAATCCTCTATGCTGATGCACAGGGTCGTGTGAACATTGCATTAGCATTTAATGAACTTGTTCGAAATGGAAAAGTTGGTCCAATAATGCTTGGTAGAGACCATCATGATACAGCGGGGACTGATTCGCCTTTCCGAGAAACCGCGAACATCCATGATGGTAGCAATGTGATGAGTGACATGGCTCATCAATGTTGGTCTGGAAATACAGCTCGTGGGATGACTATGTGTGTCTTGTCTAATGGTGGAGGTGTCGGAACTGGGAAAGCAATCAATGGTGGATTTGGTCTAGTACTTGATGGATCCAAAAGAGTAGATGCAATCATCAAGTCTGCATTAGACTGGGACGTCATGGGTGGTGTCGCGAGACGTGCCTGGGCAAGAAATGATCATGCAATTGAAACGGCTGTAGAATGGAATAGACGACTAGGAGATAAAGGTCAGATATCAATTCCCTATATTCCGGAAGAGGCCCTTGTTGAGCGTCTGGTTATGAAAAGGTTTGAAGACTAGTCCATCTTGGTTTTGAGCAATCTTTTAGACAAAATATGTGCTCTCCGTAAGACCTCAGGATGGCCATCTGTAGAAGAATCTGTGACCACCTTTACTGCTGTTTCTAAAGAGACCCTATGTCCAATTGAAACATAGATTGGTTTTCTTCCATTGAGCCACAATGCTCTACCAAGCACTTCATCCGCATGAATGATTTCCGCACAATTTCCAGAACGAGGTCCTAGATTTCCGAGCAACAATTTCTTCGCAACACCAATTGTCTGAACATTCATCTTAATTCCTAGATATGATGCAAGTCCGAATCTTCTTGGATGGAGTATTCCATTCCCATCTACTAGTACTATTCCATTAGTCTTGAGATTTTGAACAAGATCAATTAAAATCGGGCCTTCTCGCAGCTGGAAAAATCCCGGAATGTATTCTGATTCTATCTCTCTGACAACGGTTTCTGAGGTTACTATTTTCTTCAGGCTATTATCAAAAACTATTGCAACTCCTGCAGCCCGATTTTTGGAATAAGCTACATCAAGACCAATGACTATTGAGCTTGAATAAGAAGGATCATTATATCGTTTAACATACTTTGCAAATCTGTCTTGATCCTTTGTTAGGCTTGTCAGATTCAATATAATGCCACTCTCAGTCAACCTAATCATATTCACAATGTCCCTTATTGATACTTGCATGCTGTTCGATAACTACTAAAGAGAGCGGTCGTGAAACATTACTCAATGGTGGGCAAAATGACAGTTGCGATTGATGGTGAGAATTTAACAATTAGCGATGTTGTTCAAGTAGCTCGTTACAACAAGAAGGTAGAGCTGGCTGCAGCAGCTATTGAAAAAATACAGAAGAGTCGTGATGTTATTGAACGTGCCATTAAAGATGGTCGCACTGTATATGGTGTAAATACTGGCTTTGGTGAGTTGTCATCTGTATCAATAGGCTCTAAAGATCTTACAAAACTTCAGGTGAACCTTATTCGTAGCCATAGTGCTGGAGTCGGCGAACCCTTTTCTATTGATGCTGTTCGAGGTATGATGCTTCTTCGAGCAAATGCATTAGCAAAGGGTTACTCTGGAGTTCGACTTGAAGTAATTCAGACTCTTATTGAATTACTTAATTCAGGAATCACTCCTATCGTACCACAGCAAGGCTCTGTTGGTTCTAGTGGAGACCTTGCTCCGCTTGCACATATGGCACTTGTTATGATTGGAGAAGGTGAAGTCTTCCACAATGGAAAGCGAATGGATGGGTTAGAAGCACTGAAGAAAGCTGGTATCAAACCCCTTGAACTGCAAGCAAAAGAAGGAGTCGCTCTGATAAATGGAACACAACCAATGACCTCGGTAGGAGCGCTAACCGTTCATGACTCATTTTGTACTATCAAGGATGCTATTATTGCAGCCTCCCTAACGCTAGAAGCGTTACGCGGCACCCGGGCAGCTCTAAACGAGAGAATTCATGCGATACGACCCCATGAAGGACAAAATGATGTAGCGCGAGCAATGAAGCTTATCTTAGATGACAGTGAGATTAATCAGTCACATGCCAATTGCGGAAAGGTACAGGATGCCTATTCACTTCGTTGTTCTCCTCAAGTACTTGGAGCTACATTGGATACAATACGTTATGTTGAGAGTGTGATTGAAACCGAACTCAATTCCGCAACAGATAATCCTCTTGTCTTTTCAGAAGATGGTTCGGTTCTGTCTGGTGGGAATTTTCATGGTCAACCTATCGCTCTTGCAATGGATTTCCTTGGTATTGCTCTTTCTGAACTTGCGAACATCTCTGAAAGAAGAATAAATCGACTTGTTAATCCTCATTTGAGTGGTCTGCCTGCATTCTTGACTACTGAGGGTGGCCTTGAATCAGGGATGATGATTGCTCAATATACTGCAGCAGCTCTTGTTTCTGAAAATAAAATCCTTGCTCATCCGGCCAGCGTAGACTCGATACCCACAAGTGCAGATCAAGAAGATCATGTGAGTATGGGTACAATCGCAGCAAGGAAAGCAGCTTCTATACTAGAGAATGTCAAAAATGTGATTGCAATTGAATACATGTGTGCAGCTCAGGCTATTGATTTATTAGCCCCATTGAAACCCTCTAAGGCACTAGACGCAGTAAAAGGCTGTATTCGTAAAGATGTAGATAAGCTGGAAGATGATCGGCCTCTAAGTCCTGATATTTGTAAGATTCGCGAGCTGATGAAAAATGGATTACTCCTTGCCGCGATAGAATCAATTGTAGGGGTAATTCTCGAATCTTGAGACTATGGTCCTAGTTTAGTGTGGATAAACTGCCCTGTTGAAATTACAGTATGAACAAGGTTAGCTCCAAAACGCCATGACAGATACTCAGGATTGGGACAATCAAGAATGAGAATATCTGCTCTTTTGCCAACCTCGATGCTTCCCAATATTTTACTTCTGTTGATTGCATGAGCCGCATTGATTGTGACTGCCGATAATACCTCTCGAGGATACATCTTCATCTTATAACATGCTAGTGCTATAGTGAAAAAGAGTGACTCATTCGCACAATTAGGGTTGAAGTCTGTAGCTAGTGCTACTGGGAGCTCCATATCAATCATTTTTCGTGCGTTTGCGTAATTGGTATTGAGGCTGAAGGCTGTAGCTGGAAGAAGTGTAGCAATTGTGCCTGCTTTTCTCATTGCTTCAAGCCCATCATCAGAAGCCATGAGTAGATGGTCTGCTGAGACCGCTCCTAATTCAGCTGCAAGCTCAGCTCCCCCGAGTTGCACAATTTCATCTGCATGAACCTTCAACTTCATTCCATTCATCTTTGCGGCTCGCAAAATTGCTCGTGATTGTTCAATATCAAAAACACCCTTTTCACAAAAGACATCACAAAACTCCGCTAATTTGCTATTTGCAACAGCAGGTATCATCTCATTAATTATTAGATCTACATAATCTTCAGGTCTTCCTTCAAATTCGGGAGGTATTGCATGAGCTCCAAGGAATGTAGAAATGAGTTCAACAGGTATCTTTTGGCGGAGCTCTTCAATTGCACCAAGCATCTTGAGTTCACTCTCAGTACTCAAGCCGTATCCGCTCTTTGCTTCGATAGTAGTGGTTCCATTACTGAGCATGCTTTCAGCGTATGAAAAAGCATTACTACATAATTCCTCTTTTGAAGCTGCCCTTGTTGACTTCAGTGTATTGAGAATCCCTCCACCCTCTTTGAGAATTTCAAGGTATGTTTTCCCTTTTAACTTCAATGCAAAATCTCTCTCGCGGGACCCGCTAAACGCTAGATGTGTATGGCTATCAATAAAGCCTGGAGTCGCTAGCATCCCTGGAAACTCTATTGTAGGTAAATCAGGCGACTCTGTTACCTGTGATATCACCTCATCCGTGGTTCCAACTGCAACGATTGTTCCTCCCTCAATAGCAATTGCACCATTTTCTATAATCGAGAGTTCCTTTAGATTCTCTCCTTTCTTCGGCTTATCCGAGTATCCACTAAGTGTAGCTAGTTGTCCAATATTTGTTAAGAGGATGTCAGGTTTCATTTCAATCACAATAAAATAAGAGCATGGCAATACATTTACATTACGCTATTTGTAGCGGCATTAATTAGGCAGATAGTTTGAAACAAATCAAGTCAAAAACGAGGCATTAGACAATGGACTATCTCATCCTAAGCTGGCAAGAAGTATATAATCTCACTCTACAGCTCTCTGAAAAAATTGTTTCAAGTGGTTTCAGCCCCGATATTATTGTAGGAATTGCTAGAGGTGGATGGATTCCTGCAAGAATCCTCTCTGATGTTTTATACATGGAGAGCCTTCAAAATATTCGGATAGAATATTACACTGATGTGGGAGTGAAAGGCAAAGAACCCAAAATCACTCAACCATTATCTGGTTCGCTCGCAGGTAAGAAGGTACTTCTTGTTGATGAGGTTGCTGATACTGGTGACAGTCTCTATCAGGCTATTGAACATGTAAATAGCCTTGGAGTGGGCGAACAGCGATCTGCCGTTCTTCATCTCAAACCAACCTCTCGAATAATTCCTGACTATTACATGGTGGAAACAACAAGCTGGACCGTATATCCCTGGGAGAATCGTGAGTCGATTATTGCACTTGTCAAGATGTTTAAGGCTGAGAAACCGTCTATGTCTATGAAGCAAATCCGTGATAGATTAGTCTTTGAAGTTGGTTTTGAACCAACAGTAGCTGATTACTTCATCAAACGGCTTTAGGCACATGAGGTCTACCTATTGATTCAGAAATTGACTTACAATGAAGATGATTATTGTATCGGCCTATGTGAAATTTCAAATTCTAATGGATTAGGTATGGATGAACTTCTTGATTTAGCGAAATCATGTTCCAAAGATATCTTGGCGATTCAATTCTTCAATAGTCGCCTGATTGCTGGTGAGATACATCTATTATCTGCAGCTCAAAATGCTGTAAATGCGTGGCGTGGCAACTACATGATTGCTCGAAGCCTTGATGTTGAAATAATCGTCTATGCATCAGCTCAACGTCAGATTCATCAAGCTCTGTCTTTATTGGGCGTGAAAGATGGTCTTACTTCAATCTCTATTGTCATTGTAGACAAAGAGGAGAAAAAAGTAGTTGGCACCCTTGTTGAAATGATCAATCAAATTGGTGAGGAAATTGACCCTCCGTTCGCTCCCACAGAAGAAAAAATTGATTTTTTGATGAACATATTCGATATTACTGAATCAGAAATGCAGTATTTCATTGATTCAGATGATATCTCAGACAGAATGCAAGCATTATCAAAATGCATTACTAGTAGAGTCACTTTAGTTGCCTTAGGAACATGAGATACACTAGTACTGATCATCCCTCATTGTCATGATCGAGAGGATATCAGAATCTTCATGAAGAACTGATAATCCCGTCCATTCATCAAGAATCTCAACCCAAATGGTACTATCTGGAGAGTCAAGATCTACTCTCCTTGGAATCTGCGAAGCCACTGCAATTACAACTTCCATATTCTCCAGATTTGTATGTCGCCTTCTAACCGTAACTCGAAAGCTCTCGTTCTCTGGAATTTTCACTAGCAAGTCCCGTGCTGCATCTTTTATCATATCTATATTAGATTTCACGCACCGTTCTATTGGTGTAAAACGAATAGCAAACCTGAATTGATAGGGATTCTCCAGCGCAAATTCCCTAAGCCCATAGACTACCTTAAAAGGGTCTAACGAGGTCATGCAGGTTAGCAGCCCTGAGATATGCGTACTGAATATCTCAAGATTTGAATCACCAAGTAGGTCTCCGATAAAATATTGAATCTCAGATCTTGCGGCTTGTTCTCTTTCTCGAGGACAACCAACAAGCATGTTAAACACTGACAGACCGCCCCTCTCACATATCCGGATAAATGATACGACTTGTCCAGAATCTCCGAGCGTCACTATCTACATTAAGCATCTCCTCGAGTTGACTTATCGCTATCGCTCCTTCTCGGTATACTTTGATGTTCAACACTTCTCCTTCTCCTGCATCTTCAACACCAATAATTGTTGAGTTATTTGATGCAGAAGCTAGCCCTCCATCAATATACAAGTCAACCTCTTGACCAAGCTGTTCCATTGCTACTGACACATCAAAAGGACTTGCTCCCCCTGTTCTATTTGCACTTGTTCCTACTACCGGTCCACCAATTTTGTTAGCAATCGCTCGTGGTATGACATGATTTGGAACTCGTATAGCAATCGATCTCCCCCCTATTGTAATATGTTCTGGAATCTCCGGTCGTGCATCAACAATAATTGTTAATGCTCCCGGCCAAAACAATCGAACAATTATTTTTTCCAGACTTCCAAATTCATGATATGTTTCACACTGACCATAATCATTGAAGAGAAGGGGAACTCCTACCTTTCTATCCCGTCTCTTGACAGCAACAAGCCGATCCAATGCTTCTGGAATTCTTGGGTCACAACCAAGTCCATAACTAGTATCCGTTGGGTATACAATAATCCCTCCAGACTGTACTACCTCTACTGCTCTCGCAATTATATGGTCGTAGTTGTCTAAATCATCAACCTTCATAATTTCAGCTGTCAAGTGATTTCATATTCCATCACCTGCAAACATACATATGTTCCTTGCGTTTGAAAATAATACAGGGAGGAATCACTATCTACGGAATAATCTTGGCTGCTGGAAAAGGAGAACGAATGAATCCCCTTACCTTGGAGATTCCAAAAGCTCTAGTATCCATCGCAGGGAAGACACTGCTAGAATGGAGCATTGACCGTCTATATTCCGCAGGATGCAATAACATTATTGTAGCAACTGGCTGGAAGTCTGATATGATGAGGAAATTCCTTACAACTCTAGATCATCCCGCAACTATTCATCTTATTGAAGTGTCAAACTATGAGAAAGGTCCGTTGCAGACATTTGTCACAGCTGCAAACTTGGTTCATGATTCTATTAGTATCTTAAATCCGGTGGACCTTGTAATTTCTTCAAATGTTGTTACTTCTATCATATCTCGTCATCCAAAAGATAATCCCTTTGCTGTAACATTGGCTATTGATTATTCTGCTATCCAAGGAAGTGACGTATTTGTTAACCGCGATGAGCATATTATTGCAATCAGTAATGAACATGATGGTGAATCTCGGAAAGCAAAAAGTGCGATGTTACTCGCATTCTCTTCAGGTTTTTCTTCCTATTGTCAAGATATGTTGAAAAATGGTTCTAGTAATATTTTTTCAGTCCTAAACTCAATTATCGAAAGAGAGAATTCTGTATTTGGATTTCCCATAAGCGAGAAATGGTATGACATAGATACTAAAAAAGACGCATTGAATGTTAATAGACATCTTCTCGAATCCATCTCAATACAAGATTCAACATCTGTTTTTGTTCCTCCTGGTGATTCAATGGAAATTGGTGACACTCTTTCATTGGGTTCAAGTATTACTCTGGGGAGAGGAGTTCTCTTGAAAGGGCCTTGCCTAATTCAAAAGAAATCAAAAATTGATGACAATTGCAGTATTGGTCCATATGTTAGTTTATCAGCAATGACGCATATCGGATCCAATTGTCAATTATATGATGCGTCTATCTTTGGTTCATCAGTGGTAGTTCCTCATAGCAAAATCAATAATGCCATTGTATATCAATCCAAAATATATTGAGAGGTGGATTCGCATTTGCCAAGCCGATTCAGAGTTCGAGGTAGTTTCAAGGGCATTGTTCTCTTGATAGCTAAACCCTTAGCAAAAGCCGGTTTATCTCCAGACTCTGTGACCTACATCAGCCTTCTTTTTGCATTCTTTGCATTCCTCTCTTTACCTTTGACTCATTCAACCCTCCTATATGGAATACTTACGTTTATTGCAGGTCTCTTGGATGGTGTTGATGGGAATATTGCACGACTTACTAACTCTGCCTCAAATTCAGGTGGTCTTACAGACTCTGTAATTGACAAGGTTTCCGAAATGCTCATTCTGGCTGCAATTGCCTTTGAGTATACAAACTCCCTGCTTCTTAGCTTGCCTGTTTCTATCTGGGTGCTTCTTGCAGTTTTCGGATGGCTAATGACTAGCTATACTAGAGCCAGAGCTCAGAGCCTAGGAGTTACCGATCTTGATATTGGCATAGGTGGCCGGTCTGAACGATTACTCACTTTAGTTATCTTCTCAGTCTTTGGATTAATCCTTTGGGGTCTTCTTATTGTTACTATAATGGGTCTTGGGACTGCTGCATATAGATTGTATCATTATCGACTGCAGTTGCGAAGAGAATCCACCTCAAATTGATAGACCATTATACTTAAGAGTCAAACACCAAAGGCCGCTACAAGACCAACAAACGGAGTCATACTTTAATGCCAAAATTTAGAGCAGATCATTATCTCATCGCTGAATTCGAAGATGTTTCTGATACTAAGAAGATTGGGGAAAATGTCCTCGCTTCATTAAAGGAACTCTCAGAATTGAAGGACCTTGCTATTGTCACAAAACGAATGGAGGGTAAATCCTGGTTTGAAATCGTTGGTCGAATCGATATTCCTGCCGGCTCAAAGGCTTTCTGGGCAATGATAAAGAAGGAATTGTCACAGAGAGAGCCCTATCATCTCTTTATTCGATTTGATATGAATGCTGAAGGCGAAACCATTGGTGATGCCAGGACTAATGTAAAATCGTGGATTGAAGAAAATATAGCAACAAGAATCAAAAAGAATACTGCAGTGAAGACTTTGAAGGTTCTACAGCCAGATGAAGTCTACTTACCAAAACTTGAGTAATCTGATTATTCATTAATAAAATCAAGTATATACAAGTTATTTCCCACAGCTTGCACGATCTCATTTCTCGAATCCCCATCTATATCACCAATTGATATCAGCGACTCGGTGGATTTTTTCTCGGTCTTGATTACTGCCTCTTCAATAATTCTTCTTCCAACTACAGTTAGTAGTGCGATACTGGAGTTTGCATGACTCACCAATATCTGACCTCGTGCTGGGCTCAAATTCCAAAACTGTCCCATTCTTATGGCGCTCACTGAATTTGGAGCTTTTATGGAATCAATTCTCTCTAAAGATCCTTTTACAACGCCATGTAAATTGAGTCCTCGTTCGTTTGATACAGTCAATATCTCTGAATTCTTATCTTCAGTGATATCTCCTGTTGCTACAAGACTAATCTCTCCACCAATACTAATTTTTCCTCTCTCATGAAGTCGATCATCTGCATATTGATAGACAAACAAGTACCCTGAATCATCACCAAAGACAAAGCGACTGTAGGGCATCCCAACTGTCTTCAGAGGTTGTAACGAAAATATTGGTCGTTCCAGTACTTTATGTGCCAATTTATCTAAAGCAACATCATACCAACCATAGCATCGCAGACTGCCATCATTTGTTGATACCATTACCTCTGCGCTCTCATCATCAAGAACATTCAATACCGCAATTGCGGTAGGAAGACTTCCTAGTGGTGTTGTGGCTTTGACACTAATTGTATTATCCATGTAGACAAGAACCCGCATGACATTATCGAGTCCTGCCATGACAAAGTCAAGAACTCCGTCTCCAGTAACATCACCAACACCAATTGCAGCAAGTGGGGGTAAATTACCAATACTGCATCTTTCATTTAACGGTTCTTTCTCTTCTCTATCAAAATCGTAGACACGTACATCCCCATTGAGTGTTGTAATAATTAGACTGGCTTTTCCTTCTCCTGAAAGATCCACCGTTTCGACAGATGTGATAACCTCTTTGAAGTTGACTTTTGAAACAACATTAAATTCTGGCATGTAGTGAGTCCTCTTCTTCCGGTTACCTCTATACCACCGTTGAGGTTTTTGATACCATTTAAGAGTTATTGGATTAGTGATGTTTCATTATAATTGATGTGTTTATGTTAGCAAATACAGGATTTGATTATATGAGCAAAGAGAATCGGTTGTCAACCCTTAATGAAGACGAGTGGAATCCTAGTCCTATGGAGTTGTCAAAGGAATTGGGTTTATTCATTGAGGAATTTGAAACATTTACACCAGAACACTTCGCTCAAGTCAATTTTCACCTTCTCAGGAGAGCTGGTTTGACAAAGTCGAGTCGTAATGAGCTTTGCAGAGTTTCTATCAAGAACAAACACTGTATCAACTGTGAATTTCTTTATGTTGCAAAGAAATGCTTACTCTGGTCTCGGTTATACAAAATCATCGACTGGGGTATTGTCGAGCGGTCACCACCCTGTATTCGACTTGCTTTTGCTAAGAAAACAATCAAGACTGTAGCAAACTATCTTGTCCAAGTAAATCTAATTTCACCTCCATTCTATAAAGTACGGGGAGCTCTTTCTTGCAATCTTATGCGTCGATGGGGATATTGTGTTCCTAACGAATACTGTCGGGCAATGAAGACAAATAACGTTCTAGAATATATTCCTGCACGTGAGCGGGTCAAACTCTCTCGAGAACACAATTGATTTAATTCTATTAGTTATGTCTTAAATAGCGTATAGTAGATATGTACTTGGAGAGTATGAGTTTGATAAATGAGGAAGATGCAGAACTCATCCAGTTCATTCGTCTTACAGGTCTGCGAGAACATGAAATCAAAGAAGCTCAGCACAATCATAGCATTCAAGAAGACGCCATTCAACAACTGATTCGTGAGCATAATCAACTTATCGAGATGAGCGAGAAGCATAGCCGACAAAAAGCAATCCAAGATCCCATCTATGGCGCTATTCTCATGGATCCTTGGGAACTCGACGTGATATCAACTTGGGAGATGCTTCGATTGAGATACGTGATGCAGCTTGGTCCAGCTCATATTGTCTATCCTGGAGCCACACATACACGGTTTCTTCATTGCATTGGAACCAACCATCTTGCTCAGAAATCAATTCGTGTAGTGAATTATTGCGAGGATCTTGATAAGGCATGTTTTCTACCAATCTCTGGATTGCTTGACGATTATCAAAAGAAACTATTCAGAGCTGCTGCGCTTCTTCATGATGTTGGTCATCCTCCAACCTCTCACACAATTGAGTTTGCCCTTAAGCAATGGAGCGGTCTTGACCATCTTGCTCTTGGGGAATACCTAATTCTAAATAGCGGTCTAACTGAAATTTTGATTCAGAATGATTTCCAACCTTATGATATTGTGAATATTCTTAGACGGCGGACAAAAAATCCTGTTCTTATGCTTCTCTCTGATTTTCTTGATCATCCTCTTGACATTGATAAGACCGACTATCTCATTCGTGACGCTCATTTCAGTGGAGTCCAACTTGGTGTATTTCCCGCTGAACGTGTAATGCTTACGAATCGTGTTGTAAAAGATGATAGCGGCAATTATATTCGTGCCTTCATGCTTAAAGCAATCCACTCTCTTGAGGCACTAATCCTTAGTCGTAACTGGATGTTTGCAGATCTCTATCTTCACCATGCAGTAAAACTTGCAGAAGCCCTGTTGTCCAAGGCTACATACTTCAGACTTGAAGAAGAAGGTTTCTCAAAGAATGAATGCATAGGTTTTTTCACACGTATGACTGATGCAGATCTCTTTCGATGGCTACAGGCTTCTGAGATTGATTTTGTGCGAGAATATGTTTCACGTATAAGATATAGACGATTATTCAAAGTGGCATTACTTAGACCTCTTGTATCATTTGAGCCAGATGCGAAAAAGCGCCTGATATCAATGCTAGATGACATAACGCTATTGATTGAAGCGGAACGTGAAATCTCTGAGAATCCAGGAAGTGTTGTTCTAGATGTAGTTGTTCCTGAATTGGGTGAGAAAAGACTTAGCAAGATTCCCCTATTAGTGGGTGGAGATCGCGGTTTTGATATTGTACCTTTGGATGAGTCCAAAGACGGGGGTCCTCTGCTGCAGACGTTAAAGCAACAAACTCGAACAATTCCCTCAGTCCGAGTGTACTGTGATCCTGATATCGCCAATGATGTACGAAAACGATTCGAAGCAGCTTTTCCTATGACTAAGCTGTCTAACCATCGAGAAGAAGAATACGATCTAACAGAGTACTAGAATAGGTGGTGGATATTCTTCAAGACCTTCTCAAAACCATATTCCATCTGGATGATACCATAGATTGCTTCTACCAGTGTGCCTTTATCATGCTCAATTTCAGATTTACTGGGAATCTCAGGGTCGAAATGAATCCTCTTTTCATATAACCCCCACCTATCACAGAGATTAGCTATGTTTTCATTACTTACAATGTTTGCTTTGCTCTGGGTCAGTCGTCCAACATCAACAACATTAGGTTGCCAGAGGTGATATAACACCCCCATCGAGATTGCAGCATCTCCAAGTAATGCAATGACTTTAGCTACTTCACTTAATGATATGAGATCCTCAAATCTCTCTAATCCGAATACATTGTCCTCTCTCCTGTATTCTGCTTCAATCTCGAGAAACAGATTCTTCGTACTTGGTTGAAACATAGCAACTACCAAGAACTCCTTATTTCGAATCTTCAAGCCCAATGTCTTTTCTAAATCTGGTTTCAGCTCATTCCTGATATGCTGGATTCGATCAGTGATCTCTACAATCTGCGTCTTCCATCTATCAATTTTGTTCAACAGTCTTGTCTTATTCTTAGGCGTGTTATTGCGTGTCTTCTCAATGGTATCCAATAGACACTTTAACTTCTCTTCTATATTGACTGGCGTCCATGTGAAACCTTGTCTTGTTTTGATGGGAGTCAATCTGGCTCACCTCAGAAGTAACTTATCTCTGAATTTGTCGCATCGTATCTGGTGACATGAAAGGCAGGAATTGAATATTCCGAAGCAATCTTTCCCATTGCCAAGGATATTAACGACGGTCCAAGTGTTAAATCAATTACCATATCATGGATGAAGATATTATCAATTACTGCTGCTTCCATGAAGTCTACCGCTCCTTGAAGATGTCCAAACTCATGAGCATCCTCGGTACCGGAAATCTCGTCAGGGACCTCTACCCATTCTGTTGTCCATCTCCTGAAAGCCTCATCAGGAATGAATCTGTCAACAATCCTAGAAACTCCTCGAGTCCAATGTCGTGCTTCTACAAAGACTAGCAATTTTCTAGGATTGAAATGAGGGTTATTTGTTAACCACTGAACGAAAGGGCGTTGTTCCTCAGGACGGCTCAGTGACGTAATATACAATAGTGGTTTTGTGATACCTAATGCACGACGAACTGAATGAATTGCCCTAGGTTCAAGTTCAAATAGGCGGTACTGCGATTGTTTCCAACTGACGACAATTCCAAGTTCCTCCAATCTTTTGGTATTATGGTAGAGTTTTGGGCTGGTGATCTCAACTTTTTCAATCTCCTTTTTGCTAGCACCTTCCAGTACCATCTGCGCCTTGGTGTCAGTAGCAATCTTCTCCCTCAACTCAGCTCCTGTCTTGAGACCTCCCTCAAGTTGGTCCAAGATGATTCTCCGTGCTCGGACAGTTTCAATCTCTTCACGAATGACATCGTCAAGGCTCTTTTCAAGCATCCTAATTCACCATACGCGGATATATTAGCTAGTAATCTATTGTACTAATCTTTTATACTTATCTAAGGTAATGTTCCACAAACGCCAAAAAATGCTCTGAAATTGCTCCCTTATATATATTGATAAGATACTTTTCGAAGAAAATCGATGCCGTCCGACGAACCCTTAAATACAATCTGAACGAACGAAAGAGTAGTGCGGAGCTTACCAAGTTCCACCAAGGCGAGTCCATCTTTCTGGACTTGTCACAAAGTAAAAAAAAACGAGGACCGAAAAATGGCTGAAGACGAGTTTCTTGGCGCAAAGCCGATTGTCATTGACAACGGCACAGGTTTGAGCAAGAACGGATACGCCGGCGAAGATCAGCCACGCAGTGTCTGGCCTACTCTGATTGGATATCCCCGATATGAATC
>SDOA01000130.1 GCA_004524595.1 Candidatus Thorarchaeota archaeon
GACACCCACCATAGAAGAAGAGATTGTTAAAATAATTGAGGATAGTATAAAATCTGACTAGTTAACTCCTTTCAATTCTTTCATAGGAAAGTTAGCAATTTTGAGCCCTGTGTGAAAAGTCAATGAAGGGGTAAAAATCAGAACTATTCGCACCATGTCGTGTCCAAATCCTAAACTCACTGTCGCTTTTTCTGACCGCACCAATTCATGGCTGCTGACTTTTCATACAGAGCCGCAATTTTGAAAAAACAATTAAGTTGATATTCTTACACGTGACTAAAGATGTAGAGTGGTTAGGTTTGAGAAGGTCTTTACATTATCAGAGTCTAATAGGATTGTTTATTGTAATCTCCATCATTGTGGTGGGAGTTGTTGTGCTGCAGTTTCAACAGCGTGATTATCACATTTTCAGCACCACTGAGCACAACGTGCAATCATATCCACACTATTTCAGAACATCCTTTGTGGTTGAAGAACATCCAAATCTTCATGCTTACTTAAGAGTTCAATTTAGATGTCAAGGATTATCAAGTATCGAGGGTGTTTGGTTTTCATATATGATATTTACTGGTGATGTTTCTGTATTGGATAGTTATCGCGACCCAAATAATTCCACAGTACTTTGGGAAATGAGTGAAGATGGGTTGTCATTACGATACGGTTCGTCAACAAATCTAGAAATACAATCATCATCTGATGAGATTCTTGATTTCATTGTTGAACCTGGAGAATATGTCTGGGTTCACTTTATGGAATCAGCAGAAGAAGTCAATGTGTCTGCAGTATCAGTAACATTGTCGATATTGTATAAATAATAGATTATATCAGCTAACTGACCATTTTGGTCTCATTGAAACATATAATTTTTCAGAATCAGCTGAAAGAATTCCTACTGGCATATGTGGAGTATCATAAGCTAATCCAACATTCCCATGTCTATCAACCATTATGAGACCTGCTTCACCACTTGTCTTCTGACGTAGTTCCGATACCATAAGATCTGCAGCCTCTTGAATACCTTTACCGTTCTCTACATGATATACAGCCATTCTACCCATCACTATTCTTAGAATCTGCTCTCCTTTCCCGGTACAACAAGCTGCAGCAGTCTCATTGGCATATACACCAGCTCCAATTATGGGTGAATCTCCTACTCGACCAGGTATTTTTCCTGGCCACCCACTTGTCGATGAACCTGCACAGATATGACCTTGAGCATCTACAGCAATTGCACCTACGGTGTCACATCCCTCTGCAATCTTTGGCATCGAAGTTCTTGTATTTTCGACCTCACTTCTGAAGCCATCACAAATCATTTTTTGATAGAGCTTAGTTGCGCCGTTACCTACAATCTGATAATTTGAAGTCCTCTCTAATACATATCTTGCAAGTGATATTGGGTGGATGATATCTCGTACAGCCATTACAGCTCCACTCTCCAGACGATTTCCATCCATAATCAGAGCATCAACTTCGATGTTTCCGTCTTTATTCTTACATGCACCTCTTCCAGCAGTGAATAGCTCAGTTTCTTCTAAAATATAGATGGCAGTTTCTACCGCATCCAAAGAAGAACCGCCACGGTCAAGAACACACAAGCCCTTTTTAGCTGCTTTTCCAACTGCATCTAGAATAGCCTTATGATGCTTTTCTTCGAAGGTTGTAGCTCCTCCATGAACAATGACTACTGGAAGCGGCATAGTTATCACAATCCTTTGCAGTTTGGTTACTCTTTCAAAAACATATCGAGTTAGAGCCCCAGACGATGCATTTCCTCTTCGAACAGTTTTTGTCGCTCTGCCAGCTTTGTACGCTGCTGTGCAAATATACCAAAATCGATTCGACCTGTAGCAGCAGCTTCATCCAGCTTTGCAATTTCAGCTTTGATCTCTTGAAGGCGTTCACGGACTACATCGATTCTTGAGGTTGCGCCCATCTCTTGGTCCGCTGTAGGAGACTGAACAGAGATGATTTGCCCATCACGAATTCGAAAGATTCTATCACATTGTCTGGCAATTGAGGGGTCGTGCGTAACCATGATAACTGTCTTCCCAAACTCCTTGTTCACCCTGTGTAGGTATTCTACAATGATTCCACCAGTTCCTGTGTCCAGGTCGCCTGTCGGTTCGTCAGCAAGCAAGACCATTGGGTCATTGGCAAGAGCGGAGGCTATTGCTACTCGTTGTCTTTCACCCCCGGATAACTCATCGGGTTTATGATGCATTCTATCAGCAAGACCAACAATAGTAAGGAGTTCCTCTACTCTTTGCTTTCTGGTACCACCATCTTTCTTAGCGGCAAGCATTGGCAATTCTACATTTTCATAAGCAGTTAGAGTACTGATGAGGTTTAATTCCTGAAAGATATGCCCTACAACCTGTCTGCGAAGCTGGACTAATTGTTGTGGAGTTGCATTAGTTACATCATAGCCTGCTACGACAGTACTACCCGCAGTGGCTCTAGTTATCCCACCAAGTATGTTAAGGAGAGTTGTCTTCCCAGACCCACTTGCCCCAACTATCGCAACCATCTCTCCTTCATCTACTTGCATAGAGAGGCCACGGAGTGCCTGAACCTCAATATTCCCAAGACGAAACACTTTCACAAGATCATTGGTTTGAATGTAATCTGTATTATTCATCATCATTTTCACCTAAGCCCTGAGTAGGTCAACCTTTGATTCTGGTCGCCTAGAAGATAACCAGACAGGTAATATTGTTGCTAATAGTACAACACCCAGTAGTATTAATATTGTAAAACTTGCCGCTCCACCAAGAGCCATCCTGTAGCGAACTAGACCAGTTGCATTCTGATTCAATGAAGATATTTGTCCAATATTTTCTATATATCCAACACCTAATCCCAAGATAAGCGAGAAGAGGACAGTCACCATTACTTCAGCTAGCAGTGTTTTGAACACTTGCCATTTGCCAAATCCACGTACTGATAGTAATGCAATTTCAGCATCCTTTTCTTGTAGCGTTAAAATGACAACAAGTGCAGTGCCAACCATTGCAAGAATTACGGCAAATGAGATAGCTAACCATTGTATCTTAGTAGTTCCACTTCGGATGACACTTGTCTGATAGTCTATAAGCTCCGTAGTGACTGAATAGCTAGAATATACACCTGGAATCTCGTAAACAAGTTGTTCTTGGAGTAAAGTTCCATTTGTGTTAGGAGCCGTATCAATCAAGATGTTGGCAGTTGATGTATAGATCAAGTTACTAGAGTTTAGGAAGCTCTCTGATACGAGGGATGTATAATCACCTCCTACTGTAAATTGAAACGCTCCTGCAATCTGTTCGATGGGAGATAGGTATCCAATCAGTCCTACAATCGTGAGAGCATGAGATCCTGAACTGAATGGACCCGCAACATCAAGAGTATCACCAACTTCATAATCTAATCTTTGCGCTACATCAAGAGAGAGGATAATTCCATCGTCATCAAGATTTTCAAACATCTGGTTCACATCACCTATGAACCATTCTCTCTCCCAAAAGGCTACATCCAGCCACTCATCAGGTCTTATTCCACGTGTTTCGATAGTATTAGTTCCAGCTTGTAGGTTCAGGGAATATTCAGTAGTTGCACCTACAACATCATCATAAGTATACACTGTGGAAAGGATTTCAGTAATATTGGCACCCGCGTTGAGTTCTAAACGAACATCAGCTCCAACATCAAACCGTGCAGTTCGTTCAGAGAAATCGTACTGTGAAAATAGGCTTCCTGTCGCAAATATCCCGTAGGACACAATGAGTGCAACAATGAAGACAAGTGTAGCATTACGTGCTGGATGTCTTTTCACATTCCGAGTTGCCAGATTACCAAAGGCTCCAAAGAACCTTCTTCCTAGGCTCATTACAGCCTCCTGGAATTTTGGAGAACCTCGTATGAATACTTTTGTAGCACCATAAAGGAAAAGAAGTGGCCCGATTGTATTTAGAATTGAATCAACAGCAATCCACGCAACTATTATAATTGAGATGAAGAGATTCCCAAGACCGATACTTCCCAATAATCCATTCATGTCAATTCCGAGTATCCAGACGATGAGTTTGTATGTACCAAGAAGTAATGCTACTGTCGGGAGCAATCGTTTGTATTCAGATGTTTCTTCAACAAAGATGTACTGTTTTAGAGCATCGAGAATCTCCAATTTTGATGCTCTCCCTGCGGGTCTCCACACAGATAAGAGGCCAAGGAACATACCAAGGATAATTGAAAGAATAACGGAAGTCATGTTACTCAAAACAGCTTGGAAGATATTGACATTGGTGACTCCAAGGATGAGATATGCTGCTGCAGTCCCTAAGAAGATAGAAACCCCACCGGCAATACCTCCAATCAATGCTCCTTCTACTAAGAACATTTTCCTAATTGTACTACGTTCATATCCTTTGGTGAGTAACAATCCAATCTCCCGTCTTCTAAAATTATAACCAACATCAGAAACCATTGTTCCAGTGAAATATGAAAGTAAGAATATGGGCAAGGACAAAGTAAGAAATTGAATGCTCATGAATAACTGTGTGATTTGGTAAATTCGAAGGGGCAATATCAATGTTGATGAGACCTCAGCTCCATATACAAAAGTATGAATGCTAATATCATCTCTGACTTCTTCAATCCTAGTCACTGAAGCATCAATATCATAAGGATTGAGGAATCGAAACCGTTCGATCTGTAAATGAATGACATTATTGAGGGAAATCCGAGTATGAAACTCGACATTTTCTGCTTCCAATAGAATCGATTTGATTACTTGGTCCCAATCAGCTAAAAGTAAATTATAACTTGAATCGATTGTGAAACCACGAGCTCCGCCACCTAAACCTTGAATCAATGCCATAAAACCAGATGTCTGAGATGGAATTATAGCATTCCGATTTCGTTCTGGGAGAGCTACATAACCAGCTACTGTAAGGTTACGCGTGATTATGTAAGGACTGAAGAAACCTCTCGATACTGAGATATTAACTTCAATTATCTGCCCAAGAGAAAATAGAGATTCATTCTCTGACCCTTGGACAACATAAATCTCGTTGGGACCTAAAGAAAGATTACCTAAAACAACATGAATCTGTGATGCAAGGTCAGAATCCATCATTATACCAGCAAGTGTCATATTTACTCCTGTATTGGCGTATTTAAACGTAAAAGATGTTGAATGTGTAGTATCAATAACACCATCCACAGTAACTAGCTTTGATTCAAGTTCAGTCATATCAGAAATAGTCCAGTTAGAAGGCGAAGACTCGACATTAAAATCATAGAGGATGTCTTCTATACTTGCTTCTAAGGCATCTCTTGAGAGAACATCCGCTGCTACATTTGTGCTAACGAAAAAGGTAGTAGCTAAAAGAACCCCAATTGTCAGAGCAATGAACAATCGATAACTACGCACTACGCGCTTGAATGCATATTTGAACATTGCTCGTGAAACCTCAGTTCTATCATGTGTGATATGTATTTAAATTAGTTAGAATGGGTAATATAGCTCCATTCTAGGAGGATGGAGATATAGTTCTTTTATCATACATTACAGCAGCCATAATAACAATTATTGCTAACAAAACACTAGTAGTCACAACAATTGGCATAGTTATCCCCTCATCTATCGGGACATTTTCAGGGGAGGTAATAGTGACGAAAATGTACCCGCCAGTACGAGTATTGTTATTCAAATCATAGGCTCGAATCTGAAGACGGTACTCACCTTGAAAAAGAAACGGTTCCATCTGTTTTTGATAGTACGATCCATTATACGTCAGCTCTTCGATAAGGGTATAGTTTGGAGCAGTAATATAGACAGATACATTTCTGACACCAACACCTTCGTCAGTGACATTTGCCCATACTATGAAAGGAAGACTTTCAGTTACATCACCTGAAATCCCCCATGTATGGATAGTTGGGCCAGTTTCATCCTGACTCCTAATGTAAATATCAGAATACTCTTCGATCAATGGGATAGTGTAACAATTCAATTGAGCAAGTGTCGCTGTTGCTAAGATAGTTAGAAGAACTGCACTGACAATGACAGCTGATTTGATTCGAATCATTGTACTCAATTTTCTTTTTTCTTTCTGCTTAATTAGCTAACGTATTCACGCAGTATCTAAGTTGATTCTGGAAAAATAAGAAGGTGGGCACAGCGTCGTGCGAGTAACGCAACGCATGCCGCGCCACCACCTAATGATTTTGTGCGTAGCGTTCCAATGCATCCATTTTGAGACCATTGCTAGTTGAGAATCGCACGCCATAATTCTCAACGACTCACACAATGAATTTGCTGCGCCCTTGTTTATAGACAGGAAAAATTTACAGTTAACCCTTGTGGTTAAAGTCTGTTTCCTGCCTAACATATTCAAAGTCTTGGGCTGTTAACATCATGGTGGTGTATAGATGTTATGATATATGAGGATATATTACTTAAAAGGAATGTGGTGATGTAAATAATTGTACATAATCAAAGAAAGAGAATTCACTGCTTTATCGGAATCTTTTTCCCCGTATTGAACAATCCATGATGAAAACCAAGGTGCGAATCAGAAGACCTTTATGAGAACTCATTCTGTGAAGCAAATCCTCTACAAAAGGAATAATATACTAAGGCCTTGGTTAGATAATCACTTTAAACGGAGACACGATTAATGCGGGTGTACCTTGATGCGAATTTCTTCATTTCGGGCTTTTCAGAGCGGCCCAAAGATGTATCGATAATACGAGAAGCCACTGACAAAATAGGAGCTGAATTATGGATTACCAGACAAGTATTCCAAGAGCTCAGATGGTATCTTAGGAGAGAGGTTGAAAGTATTATCAATATTGATGAGACACTCTCAAAAGACATCAAATCTTTCATGGAGAGCATCCACAAACCTGAGAGTTCACTTCCCCAACCCAATGACATGTCATTAATTCTTGGAGCAATGAGGAATAAAAATTCCAAGATAGTCACGAGTGATATGAAATTGTTACAGACCATCCAAGACCTGAAGGTCGAGGTTGAAGGTATAGTAGGATCTGCATATATTCTTGAGTTGATTGAATCAATCGACAATGAAAAGATGAAAAAAGACCTCATTCAAATCCGTGAAAGAATCTACAATGAAGAGGTCAGATACAGTATCTCACGTCAAGAATCATATGACCCTGTAACAAGGATCAGAATCATTGAGGATCACGCTCTCCGTGTCCTTCGAACTGTTAAACGCCCCGCAGAAGGTCTAGACCGTCGATTGTCAAAAGGTCAACCCCTCTTCGTTTTGGATTTCTTAGAGGATATTAAGAAAGATGTCCCAACTATGTTCGAAGATTTCCAGAATGGAAGATACGATAGTCTAGCCCTTGAAATTGAGACTGTCCAAAATGAAATCGAACGACTTCTTATTGTATCAACACTCACAGAAGACGCTGAAACACATGGGAAACTAGTTCGCCATGCCTCGGATCTAACATTGTTCCTGTATTATCTTGAAATGTTATGTCATTTATACAGAGGTACGAAGGAGGGAATCGAGGATGCACTTGCTATCAGCGAAGAAGCATTCAGACTCCTCATGTTTGCAGAGGTAAATAATGATGAACTAAAGGCCTCGGTTTTCTTCGTCAGAATTCTTCTTGCTCTGATTCGAGAAGACTATCAAGAGATCGATTATTTTTACAGTCTATATGACTCGATGATCAATAGGATTGGTCTAGATCAAATGATGGAGACAACAGAAGGTTTCTATGTCACTATGCAAGTTCTTCGCGCAGAAGTTATGGGTGGTTTCAGTCTTACTCACAATAAACTGCAATTTGCTGATGTCACAATTTCTATGCTGAATGATATTGCGAAATACAGTCTGTTATTCGATGAACATGATAATGGTTGGCAGTTAGCAGTAACCGCATATAAAATTGGTATCGCCTATAATCGTGAGGAAGGTTCATTGAATTCATTCCGGATGTTGTACAAGGTCTCATCGTCATCACATGATCGTTTCAAGCCAGCTCTTGAGAAAATTGCAGAACATGCTCTGAAAGCCTTCGTTAAGAAGGGATGGAATACAAGTCTAGTGACACCAATCCTAAATGAGGTCCAAGGTCAGATACCACCTATTGAGAAATTAGCTACAAATGGTATCGTTGCAATTAAGAAAGTCCCTAAAGAGCTGATTGGATGGATGGATGTCCTCTCCATAGAAATCATAGATGGTGAAGAGGTTCTCATAGTACGCAACGAAAATGTACAAGCAAGAGTTGGTGTCAATATTCAATATCATCCTGAGCTTCGTCTACTCAAAACAGGACACAAGATTGCACTTACAAATGGCGAGTTCAATATCACAGATGCAAAAATTGATGTAGTCAAAAAGTATTCATTAGTATTGATGATAGAACCCAGTTCGACTGCGGAGATATCATATGAAGGTGAGTATGGCTTTAGTTGCTTGAAAGTAGCAGCACCTGAAGCTGAAGCATAGAACTAGGAAGGATTACAACTTGGATATATTGATGTGGGCTATTCTGATATGTATTGTAGGAGTCTTGGCGTACTTTAATTACTATCTCAATCTGGCTCCTGGAACGGATCCAGAGGATTTCAGAGTTGGTCCACAACAACTTAACATAACCTGCGATTGTTATCTCAATACATTGATTCTTGGAGGTATTCTTGTTCTTGGACTCAGTGCTGGATCATCAATATTTTCCTCAAGATTAGAACTCTATCTAGTTGGAGGTATTGCATTTGGTGTTGTGACACTCGCAGGAATTCTAGGGCGACATAGGAGATATGTTGAGTGGAGAGAATTACATAAGGTAATACAGAGAGCAGTGCCCAAATCTCACCTCATGCAAGGATATAGAAGTCCTGTGGATGTTCTTTTTGATGATGAAGACAATAATGATGACGAGTTTGAAATTGACGATTACTAATTATTAGCTGAAATATGTTAGTACCAATGGTTTCAATAGCTAGAGTCATGTAGGAGTCTACTAAGAGTAATCTGACTTAATTACTCTGAATTTCAACTTGGTAAAATTTATCTTTTTCTTCCAGAAATTTAGATGTGGGTAAATATAATGGCTGTACAATCAATTAAAATGATGCAAGCTGAAAATCGTCTCAAAGAATATGCATTCTCTTTCTTTATCGAAATTGGTTGCTTGAGCCCTGCAACATCAAAATCGTTAATACAACTTAAAGCTCTTGGTTTTGGTGTTACTGATACAGGTTTGAGATATCTCTTGAAGTACGGGTTTGTTGAAACTCAAGAAGGAAAAATGTATCTTGATATCAAAAGAGCTCGTTACAAAATTAAAAGAACGATAGTTGGAATGGCATTAGGGCTATTTATAATGAGTGCTATAATTTACTTTATCGAAAGATCAATATTCTACGGTGTGATTATTACTCCATTACTAGTTATTATTTTCGTATTTGTTTTGATCCCAATCACTGTGTATTATGCAAAACCATTGAAGTATCTAAAATCATAGAATTGTTATTTCAGAGTGATCGATAAAAAAATAAGATTTCAAAATTATTAATGAAATTCGAATGCATTTTTGTCATCTTCAAGGTTCGGAAACTTGATTGCTACTAATCTGCATTCCTCCATAGTCCGAGATTGCATTGAATGATGTTCTCCTGGTTGAACTATTGCAATATCACCAATTTGAAGGTCAATTGATGTATTATTTACAATCACTGTCACTGGCGTTAGTGCAATAAATATTTCTTCAAGTATCGCGTGAACATGAGGTTCAGTTTTCATACCAGATGGAATTGAGACAAAGATGAAACCTGCAGAATCTAGTTTCTTCGAGAATAGAATGTCTGCAAAATACCTGGCACTATAACCACCACGATCAATTGACTCTGTATCATTAACACGATAAACACGAACCATCGTAATCACAAACTCTGTTGCATTTAACTAATTTAGTTTTCGTCTGTGACCATAAGGTATTAGTTCAAAGAATTTGTTAAGAACAGTGAGAATGTCTGTTCAAATAGTAAAATCTCGGATGATATTCAAGGTATTAGTATTAGGTCGGGACATCGCTCTTCAGACTGGATTCCTCTGCAGAGCTTCTGGTAACAATGTTTCAACACAGCTCTTCAATACTTTAGGAGTAAGTCTTGGAGTAGCGAAAAATAATCAAAGAGATGACATTAGTGTTGCTATTCAGCTTTGGGTTCTTCCACA
>SDOA01000131.1 GCA_004524595.1 Candidatus Thorarchaeota archaeon
CAGATAGTAGTATCTCATTTGGCAGGAGAGCTACTTAATCTCCGTAGAAGAAATGAAATACCTCCGTTCCTCCTTGTGCTTGAAGAGGCTCATCAATTCTGTCCTGAGAGTCGTCATGAACTAGCTCTTCCCAAAGGTCGTATTGAAACCATAGCCCGTGAGGGTCGCAAATTTCATGCACTCCTTTGCTTAATATCTCAGAGACCCGTAAAGCTATCAACAACTGTTCTTAGTCAATGCAGTAATCAAGCAATTCTAAGATGTACCAATCCTTATGATTTAGAGCATATTGGCAAATCAAGTGAAGGAATCGATCGCGCCTCCCTTGATGCCATAACAACACTTGAAATTGGAGAGGCTCTGTTTATAGGAGAAACTGTTTCAGTTCCTACATTTGTGAAGATTCGACAGAGAAAATTCGAACCAGCTGGACTCTCTCAAACTCTAAGTGAGGTAATAAAAAAAGCTGAAAGATAAAATGTTGAACGACCTCCCCACAACTCTGATAAGACCAAGCTATGATTTTATTTAATTGAAAACAGGTGGGTTCCGGTCCTTGAAAGAAAATGAACTGAACGAAATCAGACAATTGATTGAAATAATGCAGTCTGGTCTTGTTGAGTTGTTTGAACAGCTCAGAGAGCTACGAGAAAGATTGCATATTGTTACAGGATTATCTTCAGAGTCTACACCCTCAATAATACCGTTATTCTCAGAAATAAAAACTATAGTTGATAAATTTGAAAATGATTCTGCTATTGATACGAAAGAGAACAATTCTGATGACGCAGTCAAGCTCAAGCCTCAAACTGACTCTTCTGTTAAACACTCTTCTGAATCAGAAACAGAACAAATGCCGCAGGCCTCAAGTACTGATGAGTTAGATGGTGATCACACAGATGGAACCACCACTGATGCCAAAGTCAGCAGAGTGTTAGATCCCATTGCGCATGAACTTCGAACCGGTGAGGCAACTGCCGATATCATTCTAGAATATCTTCAAACAGCAAAAGAGTATCTTATAGATGATGAAGAGCATAAAAAGAAGGTTGGTCGAGACATGGATATTGTCCTAAACTTTTTGAAAGCACGAGGTAAACGAGCGATAAGGACCGAAGAAAGAGATAATATTCTAAAAAGGATACGTCGCTGGAAAGCCCATCTTGTTAGTTATTCAGGCTCTCCAGCCAAGTGACAATTGAAATGGAACATGCTATTCTAGGTCAATTATGATGCGCTTGACTTTCGTCTTTGATATCTTTTTCAGTCCATGTTGGCCTGGTTCATATCTGCACTCCAGTAAGTTTGCATCAGATAATATCTTTATTTGAGCACTGGCATTTGCCTCTGTTCCACCAAGGTGTCTTGCCACGCGGGTTACATCTTTCTCTCCAGAGAGAAGAAGCTGGAGAATCTTTAATCGAGTTCCTGATGACAAGGCACGTCCAATACGAAGTATTGCGTCTTTGTTATCAACTTGAATTGTTTCGGACAGTTGTTGCACCTCGTAAGTTTGCTATCTGATTGCTCAAGTGAGTCTTTATTATACTTGTTGTTTTAGGATGGTTAATTTGGTATATACATAATTGTTAATTATGAATAGGTTCATAGCCTGTCTAAATAATAATACCACGAGTGCTGAGCCATATGGGCGATGATAGTGGTAACGAATACATAATTGGTTTTGATATTCTTCCATCATCTAGCCCAGACTCTAGAAAGGCTCCAAAATTTGCGTGTGTCATTTCTTGTAATGGTGTCATCATAGACGAGTACCCAGAACTTCCAAGAGGTGCATTGTTAAAATTAACCCGTGATATAGCTCCTAAATGGTTATGTACCGATAATATCTTCGAAATAGTTCCTGACAGTAAATCTCTATTTCATTTAGTCAACCGCATTCCATTAGAAACAAGAATTGTTCAAGTGACTGGTGTTCCTCCACATCAAACACCTCTTAAAATATTAGCAAAACGGCATGGTCTTCTTGTACGAGGAAAACCTACTCCACTAGAATCTGCAAAAATTATCGCTCAACTGGCATTCAAGGGAGTGGGACATTCAATAGAATGTTTTAGTGAACAGACAGAGATTAAGGTTTCAAGGGGTCGTAAACCAGGAAGGGGTGGTCAGAGCGCGAATAGATATCGACGTAGGATTCACTCGGAAATACAACAGATAACCCGCTTTATTGAATCTCAACTCAAAGCTGCAGAAATCCAATATGATATTGATATAAGAAGTTCCGATTTTGGATATTCTAGTGCACGACTAGTGACTAATGCACCGCTTCCAGTGGTCCGTAACTTGGTCGAAAGTAAACGTGGTGGGGATTTCAAAATCATAATATCCCCAGTACGAAAACGAGTTGAGTTTGTACCCCTACAACCAAAATCTGTTTCATCGTTGACAAAACCAAAATACTACATCCTTGGAATAGACCCAGGAACAACTGCAGCCTATTGCTTATTGACTTTTGATGGGACTGTGAAAACTTTAAGGAGCGGAAAAGGGTACACCAGGGCTGATATAATTCGTGAGATATATGAGAAAGGTATACCTGTGATGGTAGCTTCAGATGTACCAAATGCGCCTCATTTTGTGGAGAAGATTGCCAGTACTGTCAATGCTACAATATTCACACCAGGAAAACCAATCCCTGTAGCTGAGAAACAAGAATTGGCGAGAGAATTCTCTGATACCATACGAGTAAGAAACGCTCATGAGCGAGATGCACTTACTGCAGCTGTCTATGCATATAGAAGTATTCAACCCAAAATTCAACAGATTGATAAGATGATACGTGAAGATCATTTAACTATCGACAGAAATCAGTTGATAGCGCTAGTGATCAAGGGTACATCAATAAACGAAGCAATGGCAAGTTTAGAAAGAGTCGATTCGGAGTTTATTGAAAGTGTTCCTGAAGAGAAACCCGTACCTGTAGAAGAGTTGACACAAGAACGCTACGATTTATTGAAAGCAAAAACAGAACAACTAGTACTTGACAACACCCTGCTCTCGGAAGAAATCCACGACTTAAAACGCCTTATAGAATTCTTAAGATTCAGAGAAAGTGAACTGTCTGACAGTCTTGACATAATAAACCGAGAAAACTATTGGAAGATAAAGCGCGATCGAGAAGTAGAGAAATCAAGAATTGCATTGAAGAAAGCTCAACAAGAGACTGATAAATTACGGAAAGAAATGGACACTCTGAGCAGTCGATTGCGCCTTCTGAAGGGTGTAAAGCATCTTGAGATACGAGGAGATATGATTGCAATTAAGGTGATTCCTCATTTCACCCGTGAAAGCATAGATGAATACAATCATAGAGTAGGTCTTAAGCAGGGTGACATAGTCCTCTTTGAGGATGCTTCTGGTGGAGGTATTCAAACTGCAGGTCTCTTAATTGAAAAAGAGGTTCGTGCTGTAGTAGTAGATACTCCACTGTCTCATCTTCCACAAGAAGAGTTAGTCAAAGCACTCATTCCAGTTATTAATGCTGCAGACGTAGAACTCAAACGCGTAGATGAGTTTGCGTTTATTAGTCGAAAGAAGTTTGAGAAAATATTCCAAATCTTTGTGAAAGATGTTAGAGAGCGAGCTCGAAGGAAAGGTGAAGAACAGCTAGTAGAACTTATAGAACGCTATAGAAGAGAGATTGAACGATAGATTTTCACTCTGGAATCTGAATCCACAGAATGTTATTTCCTCTAATCAATATCTGGCCATATTTTGCCCGAATCTGTTCATTTTCAATCTCATCGGCATCTGCAAGGGTGAGATTCATATACATATCACATCTTGTCAAATGTCCCCGGAAGATTCTCTGATCTTTAAGTTTTACAGAAATAACATCGTTAAGTTGTTGTTCAAGTGCTTTAATTGGCATCTTCTCGGACACATTGTACGCCTCTATTGAGAAGCCAATTGTGAGTATTATAAAGCCTTTGCTACAATAGTATTTCCACACAAATCTGAATATAAGAATCAACTTATAATGAAAGTATAATCTCATTCCATCCTTATTGAATTGAAGGTAATGAATATGCCACTAATCTGTCTTGGACTAGAAGGGACTGCGCACTCTTTTGGTGCAGGTATTGTCAAAGATAGTGGAATTATTTTATCTAACGAGTATGATATGCTACAAACGACAGAGGGTGGAATCCATCCACGAGAGGCAAGTAGACATCATTCAGAGCAAGGTCCTACAATAATCAATCGTGCAATTCAAACCGCTGGTATTAATTACAAAGATATTGATATAATTGCATTTTCTAGAGGTCCTGGTCTAGGTCCCTGCTTACGAACAACTGCAACCATGGCACGGACACTGGCCCTAAAGCTTGCTATACCCCTTATTGACGTCAATCATTGTGTTGCTCATATTGAGATTGGTTGTCTAGAATCAAAGTTTCAAGATCCAGTTACAGTGTACGTGTCTGGTGGAAATACCCAGATCATTGCCTTTGCGGGAGGACGATTCAGAACATTTGGAGAAACATTGGATATTGCAATTGGAAACATGTTGGATGTTCTTGGCAGAGAACTTGGTATGGGGTTTCCAGCAGGTCCTATTGTAGAAGAGAAGGCACTAGAAGGGTCGACCTTCTATACTCTTCCCTATTCTGTAAAGGGAATGGACCTGAGCTACTCTGGAATGCTGACCGCAGCAAAGAAATTATTCTTAGATGGAGTAGCTCTCTCTGATATTTGTTTTAGTGTACAAGAAACCGCCTTTGGAATGCTTGCAGAGATTGCAGAACGCGCAATTGCTCATACTAAGAAGAGCGAACTTCTTCTCACAGGCGGAGTTGCAAGGAACAGTCGTTTAACACAGATTCTTGATGGTGTAGCCAAACGGCATAATGTATCATTTCACAGAGTTTCACCTCAATTAGCTGGTGACCAAGGTGCAATGATTGCATGGAATGGAATTCTTCAGTATTCTGCAGGACACACCATTGAAATAGACAAATCAAGTGTTCTTCCTAAATGGAGAACGGACGAGCAGGATATTGTTTGGAGGGAATGATTTTGAAAGAGATACTTGCACTCGGTGCTGAATCTTTAATATTCAAAATCAACAAGTGGAACCTACCCTTAATCCTGAAGTGGCGCCAAACAAAACCCTATCTCTTCAAGGACATCGATTCACAACTCAATCGTGCAAGAACAAATAGAGAATGTAAGATGTTATCTATTGCTAGAATGCTTGGAGTTCCTACACCAGCTGTCTATTCAGTAGACCTTACGAATCACACAATATTAATGGACTATATTGAAGGAACCCAATTCAAACAACTCACAGAAACACTGTCATCAAATAAGCTTGTCAGTCTATGCCAAAAGTTTGGTCATCTGATTGCACTTCTTCATAGAGGTGATGTCGTTCATGGGGATCCCACCACAAGTAATTTGATTGTTGATAGACGTTCTTTTCTATGGATGATAGATTTTGGTCTATCTGAAATGAATGCAACAGTTGAAATGAAAGGGGTTGACCTTCATCTAATTCGTCGGGCTCTGGAAACCACTCACTGGGAACTTGAAGAAATAATGTTAGAAGCTACGCTTGATGGCTATGTTGATACAATGGGAGAAAATGCAAATAATGTGATTTCAAGAATGACTGAGATTCGAGAACGCGGTAGATATCACTAGATTAGATTTGTAAGATAAAAACCATCACCACAAGGCAATCTTTATATCAAAATCAATTGGCGAAGTGATAAACCCATATTTTTGGGAGATATTGAGTGTAGAGGTATTTCTAATGGCAAGAATGCATACCCGACGCAAGGGTCAATCAGGAAGTAACCGACCATCGACTCTACGTGTACCTGAATGGATGGATAAGGAAAAGGATGCACAATGGGTAGAAGAGAAAGTGATTGAACTTGCCAAGACAGGTAGTACTCCCTCTATGATTGGTATGACTCTCCGCGACCAATATGGCGTTCCCCTAGCTAAAATGATTACAGGTAAGAAAGTTATGGACATCCTTATAGAGAATAATCTTGAGAGGAGAGTTCCTGAAGATTTAAGAAATATGATCATCAAGGCGACAACTATTAGGCGTCACCTTGAAGAAAATAAGACTGATTTTGTTTCCAAACGAGGGCTTCAGCTTGTCGAGAGCAAAATCCATAGGCTCTCAAAATACTATCGTAAGAAAAAGGTCCTTCCTGCAGATTGGAAATACAGTCCTGACCAAGCTGCGGTACTGCTAAGATAGTTTTATCATGATAAGCTTGTTTCTACAGGATTGAGATGAGTAAGAAGGTCAAACAGCCCTCTTTGAAATCTATCGAGAAGGACTGTAATACTATAGAACTGGACAAACGTAATCGCATCTTAATAGTGTCTTCTCCATATCCTTCTGCATTACTTGCTAGTGCAATCTTATCAAGAACTATGATGCGATTAGATAGAAGATTCCACATCACATTTATTGAACCTGTAGTGAGAATAGATGATATAAATGAATTAAAACAGAAGTATGACTCTTCGGCTCTTATACTGGTCGGCCTAGACCTTCTAGGAGCCACTCGTATCAAGAAGGGTTCAGGCTATCCAATCATTATTGGTGGTAAATCCGAATCTGAGCAGACCGAATCATTAAGATTAGGAACAGACTTTACATTGACTGCTGCCGCCTTTGCTCTTTCAAAATCTGTTACAGAACAGACTGATTATGACCTTCAACTTGCTGTTGCAGGTGCACTACTCAACATCGATATAGACAAACCAACAAAAGATGCAAACACTGATATTTTTGGTTTGGCCAAATCAAAATCTTTAGTTGAAGAACGTAAAGGGTTCAGACTTCTCGGTGTGAGTATGCTACCACTAGACGAGGTCTTCTTCTATAGTACCAATCCTTATCTCAAGGGAATCAGCGGGAATCAAAAAGTCTGTGACTCCCTTCTAAATGAGGCTGAAATACCAGTACCAAAACTCAGAACACCATTAAATAATCTCAGTTCCAAAGAAGCCCAGCAACTTACCTCCAAACTCATTCTAAATATTGACCCTAATACATTGCCTCATTTATTGGGTACCGATTTTGAGTTCATAAAGGAGCGCGAGAGCAGCCCCATTCGACATCTCTCAGGAATTGAAATAATGGGATTAACTGCGTGGACACTTGGCGAACTTGGAGCCTTCATGAGTATCTTGCTGGGTGATCGAGGTCGTTCATTACGACTCGTAATTGACAGTCATATGAACCATCATAAAGATGTCATCTCAACTGTACAAAGGTTGGAATCTAGTACAAGAAGTGAATCTACTCTTGATGCCACCAGTCTTAAAATAAACGGGGTAAAAAACGAACTACTCCCAGACATTGGAAGAATCGTATTAGAATCAGGAATCGTTGACAAAGGTCGTCCAGTTGCACTTGAAAATGAAGACAGTTTTATTGTTATTTGGCCAGCGCGTAATTTGAGCTTGAAAGAGGTCTATCAGAAGATATTGAATAATAATGTAGAACTAACAGCAACATCTTCACAATCAATTCGTATAATAGGTTCAAATCAGGAAAAGGAACGTGGGCTCCAGATAATTTCTGAGATGAATAAGAAAAGTGGGTAAATATGAAGGCTACTCTTTCATTAGATTTTCAATCGCCAGAAGACGCAAAGAGAATATTATCAGCCATCATACCTGACAATACGCCTTTACCTCAAGGACTTGAACTTGAATGCCGAGCAGAAGGCACTCGACTATTACTTTCAATCTATTGTGAAAGGGGGTTGAGTAGCCTCAGTTCTACAATAGAGGACATTCTAAGTGCAGTTGACTTGGCGATACGGACCTTAGAATCACTTGATGCTCAAAATTAGAGCCATGGTCTACATCTTTTCAGCAAGATCTTGGCTAACAACTTCAGCTCTTCTTCTGTACTGGTTTGCCATCTCTTCAGTAATAAAACCCCTTTGAACAGCTCGTTTTAACAGATGCTGGTCAATAATCCTTGGTTCTTCGTTTGCAGGTGCTTTTACTACATCTATCTCAAGGTCAATGTAACGTATTTTTCCGGGACTATTCCCATTACTAGGATAGACCTCCACCCCAGTATTAATATTGACATAAGTGCCCTTCAAATCATCATCTCGAGAATAATAGTTGGTATAGAGAGTAATAGCTCCTGGAACCACGTGGGTTAATGCATAGTCCCCCTCATCTCCAACTACTTCTACATCATCAGGAAACTCTTGAACGAGCTTTAGCTTTCTATTAGTATGTCTGAACTGTCTCTTGATTATGAATCCTTTTGAGGTGATCTCAGTGACTCTTCCCCTTGCCAATACAATATTTCTCCCATCTAGTTTTACATGTTCAATATTGATAGGGTCATTTATCCTCGGAATCTCTCTCGATACGATCTTCTCGACTTTGGAGGAAACATAGTTACGTTCCTCCGGACGGTCTTCTATGATTGTTTCTGCTAAATCTACCAAAGATGAATATCCTGCACTTTTGTAAAAATGGTGATGATCTATTGTTGGTTTAATCTTGGCTCTTGTCTTATCAAGTGCATCTTTTACTTCTGCGGGAAACTCGATATCCGCATTACTCGTTCCTTCAAATAATAGACCAGTCGTTTCTAGGTCATTGTATTTTTTGAATATGTTCTGAGTGGTATCAAGTAAATCATCAACTTCGTCTTGAAGCTCCTTCTCTGTGAGATTTTCTGCAGAGGTTCTCCATAGAATTCCCCAGTTTTCTGAACGTTCCCGTATTTTTCTACCAAGTGTGACGAGATTTCTTCTTGCCTCCTGATCTTTTATCTTGGTGCTCAGTCTAACAACAGGTTCTGGCAATAGGACTGCCGCACGACCTGGCAATGTTATGCTCGAAGAAAGAACTGGTGCCTTACGACCATAATCATGCGCACGTACTTGCACCATCACATAGTGATCCTTTTGAAGGCCTCTGTCCGGTAAGAGACCTGAGATCGGTCCTAGATCAATTCTTGTCTGTCCGGTCTTTTCATCTCTGCCAAGAACTATCCCTCGATAGATTGAACTCTTAGCTACTCGTGGAGTTCTGATTATTATGCCGCCCAGCCTTCTTCTGAGCACATCAGTCAATCTCTCAAGTATCGATTCATAGGCAATTGCCACAATTCCTTGTAAATCACTTCTATCCCAAATATCAACATCGGGAATCTCACTTCGAAATGGAAGGCCAAATCTTCTTGCCACTTCTGGTGTCGGTTGAACCATTTCAAAATGGTTCTGCAGCATTATCTGCGTCAATGATTGAGAATAGATTCCCCTTATCCTCGCCTTAATCATCAGTAAACACTGGCCCTTGTTTGGGTTACAGTCCTACACCCTTGTTGGTGCTGGATGTATGGTTCCTTATGCAAACCGTTTCTCCTAGTCCCGTATTGGTTCTAACAGACTGGATACATGCCAAATCTTTGTCCTTGCATGATTTGGACAGTTTGGATCTTGACTTGGTTCATCCAGAATGGATATTGCATTTTGTGCTCTAACCGCAGGGGAGTCTGCATCTTCTTCTAGAACTGCAATGGCCTCATTTGCGGCGCGTCGGATATTCCTTGGAACTGAGGAATCCTCAGATATTTGCTTAAGAATATGCTTAGATTGGTCTATGCTCTTTTGGGTCTCGGGGTCCAATGGACTCACCTCTGAAATGGTCTTGACGCACAAATGGTGTGCGAAACAACGAACACCAAGACTAGTCCTGACCATATCAACGTTTTCATACTGACGCATCTACACACCACACAAGTATGTACTCGAACATCTCTTATATTCGAAAATACTACATGTAACAATAGTGCAAATAATGGCTAACAAGGATGATGAATCAGTCAAAAAAATGGCTGAACTTTTACGCCGTGGCGCAACAATGCTTGCAGACTCTTGTCCACAGTGTGGATCGCCTCTTTTCAAAGTCGGTGATGATGTCTATTGTGTCAGATGTGACAGGCGAATAGTCTATACATCTGAAGATGAAAGCGTGGAAGCAAAGGCTGTAAAATCTCTCTTACCTGAACTTAGGACAACGCTGATTGGAAAGTTGAAGGTACTGAATGAGTTAGTTGAATCTGAACAGGATATTGAAACACTAACTAGAATCGCAAATCTAATGGTCTTACTCTTACAATCACTACATAGACTGGAAAAGATGAATGAGTGAGAAACTCATCAAA
>SDOA01000132.1 GCA_004524595.1 Candidatus Thorarchaeota archaeon
ATCTGGACCATATAGTGCAATCAGACACCCATCTTATACGTCATACATGCTCTGTTTTGTTGCGTTAGTGCTATTGATCCCTTCCCCTGTGACACTGGCACTCCTTATTGGTATTCCTGGATACTATCTTGTAGCTAAGACAGAAGAACAACTTTTAATCTCTCATTTCGGTGATGAATATCTATCCTATATCAACAAGACAGGTATGTTCTTACCAAGACTTAAAGTTGTAGAGAATTAGAATATCACCAAAAGCGTAAAAAGCCTAACTGAACCGGTGGCTAGGTTGCCTGGAGGATTCTTGATGCCCGGAAAGGTTTGGAAATACATTACTGAGAAGCTAGAGACTGAAGGTGCACTTCATTTCTCACTGCTTGATCCCGACCCTCTTTCTACAACGATTGAGGAAGTGGTGGAGATTGCAAGGCTGGCAGAGAAAGCGGGTAGTGATGCCGCTATGATTGGTGGTAGCACTGTCTTTGGTGTGATTGATGAAGCTGTTCTAAAAATCAATGAGGCTATTGATATACCGACAATTCTCTTTCCTGGTAACATCACAGGTGTTTCTGAGCATGCTGATGCTATGTTCTTTATGTCTCTCTTGAACAGCACAAATCCTTATTGGATCATAGGTGCTCAGGCTTTAGCTGCTCCGAAGATCAAACTCACCGGGATTGAGACAATTCCAATGGCATATCTTATGATTGCTCCTGGAAAGACTGCAGCGTGGGTTGGTGATGCAAAACCATTCCTTCGTGATAAACCTAAGATCCCTGCAATGTATGCTATTGCTGCAGAACTTCTAGGAATGAAGTTGGTCTATCTTGAAGCTGGCAGTGGAGCTGAGGGCGGTGGTGTGCCTCCTGAAATGATTGCCATGGTGTCAAAATTCATCGAGATCCCGGTCATTACAGGTGGTGGATTCAACGATGCAGACTCTGTTGTGGGAGCTGTGAATGCCGGAGCCGCGATTGTTGTCCAGGGGACATATCTAGAGAAGCATGTTCAGAAAGACAAAGGTGAAGGACTCAAGAAAATAATCAAAGCACTCAAAGATGCAGGCGCCAAGAGAGTTTAAATACTTGACATTCTTTTACCATTTAGTTTCAAAGGGAGGTATGGTATTACATGTCTTCAAAGACCGAAATGCTCAAGGAACTTCTCCAAGATTTAAATAGAGCCTCCCAAGGTAATGTGGAAGCGAGTGCAATCATCTCAAAATCACAAGGCCTTCCAATCTACTCATTATATCCTGAAGGTGTTGACGACAAGAACATCCCTGAAGAAGATGTAATTGCAGGCAGAGCGACACAAATACAAGAAGCAACACGAAAGGTATTCAAGCAACTCAAACGTGGCCCTCTGATACGAATGTTGATTGAGGGTGAAACAGGATATGTCATTATTTGTGATGCAGGCAAAGATGCAATTCTGGTTGTCTTAACAAATAAACGAGCAAACATAGGGTATATGTTCTTTTCAATGTCAAGGACCTCAAGAAGGATCGAGCAAGTGCTCTCCTAGTTCTGTATCAACCGTTCATTGTAAGTTGGACAATCTTAGACACCAGAGTGATGTACTCCCAGGAGACGGCACTGGGTGGACTCTGTGAGGTCAGATGTGTGTCAGGACAACCTCAAAGTCATATATCCAGACTTGAGTATTTAAAGACCTGTGACATTGAATCAAATGATCGTCTAAAGAATATCCACATTTGCCTTAGTTTTCAGTAGCTGCTGACAACCCACACTTTTATCAGTCCTTCTAATGAGGTGTAAAAAGGTCAGTGATTACCGTGACTGATGAGAAATCTAAAGAACCCAAAGCCAGTGAAGAATCAGAAGATATCTGGGAGAAATGGAGACGTGCCGGTGTCGTAGCACGTGAAGCTCTTGCACTAGCTCGACCGATGATTGAACCAGATGTAAAAGTCCTTGATATCATCAATACCGTTGAGGATTACGTCAGAACCAACTCATCAGGGACCTCCTTTCCATGCAACGTTTCATTGAATAACATTGCAGCACACTATACATCACCACTGAATGATGAAACAGTTATTGCAGAAGGCGACCTAGTCACTGTTGACTGTGGTTCGCATGTTGATGGTTGCATTGCTGACACTGCTTTTACAATTGCGCTGAATCCTGACCATGCTGATCTTGTGAAGGCAGCAGAAGATGCAACAAAGACCGCGATACGAATGATGCGTCCTGGTGCTAAGTTGAATACTATTGGAGCACTCATTGAAGATACAATCAAGAATGCTGGATTTAATCCAATCAAACAACTCACTGGCCATCAATTGAAAGAATATGAACTTCATGCTGAAAAGCAGGTCCCTTGCGTATCTGGAAAATCTGAAGTTCTTGTTGAGGAAGGAGAAGTCTACGCTATCGAAACCTTTGCAAGCACTGGGTCTGGTAATATCACCGATCTTCCCAATCCTACAATTTATCAACTCCTTCCTATCCGTATTCCAATACGATTCAAGGGGTCAAAAGAATTCCTAGGCATTGCGCGGAAAGAATACAAAGAGTTTCCATTTGCAGAGCGGTGGTTGGCTGAACGGATGAAACATGCTACCCTCAAGATGGCAATCCGTGAACTCAGACAGAATGGAGCACTCTTTGCCCATCATATACTAGCTGAGGAAAAAGGGGAATTTGTTTCGCAGCATGAACATACCATCATTATCACAGAAAAGGGTCACGAGCAAACAACATAATCCCCAGTCGTGCATGTTTTCTTCCCAATTCGACAGTTTCCGATGAAATAATCGGTCAACACAGAAGGATTAAAAGTCTAGAATTTATGATATTTTTCAGTGGGTCCGGGAGACTGTCATCGGTACTTCGACTTGGCAGTGAATACTGGCGGTCGGGTCCGGTACCACTTACTGGAGGAGAGAGATTGGATCCTACACATAGTGCCGATGATAAAGATGGTGCAAGTGTTGAGCCATCACTTGAAATAGTAAGATGTCCCGAATGTGCATCCACTTCTGTTATTGAAGACATGAATCGTGGTGAACGAGTCTGTGGGGGTTGTGGTCTCGTTCTTTCTGATCACCGTATCGATACAAGTGCTGAATGGCGAGCCTTCAGTGCTGAAGAGAGCGACTCTCGAAGCAGAGTCGGAGCTCCAATGCGGTATACCGTACACGATAAGGGATTATCTACAGTGATTGATTGGAGAGATCGAGATACATCCGGGAAAAAGCTTAGTCCTACTCGTAGATCAGAGATTTACCGATTAAGAAAATGGCAAATTAGATCAAGAGTACATAGTTCATTAGATCGGAATCTGGCACAAGCCATGAGTGAGTTAGAACGACTAGCATCCCAGCTTGGAATTCCTCAACCCATCCGCGAGCTTGCAGCACTACTCTACAGAAAATCAATAATTAAGAAATTGGTCAGAGGTCGTTCAATCGAAGCCATGGTTGCAGCAACTCTCTATGCTGCCTGCAGAATTAGACAGAAACCTCGTCCCTTAGATGAGGTGGCTGATGGTTCCAGAATTGACCGTAAAAAGCTCGGGCAATGCTATCGTCTTCTTCTTCGAAGCCTAGACATCAAAATTCCCCTCTCTAATCCAATTGATTATATCTCACGTTTTGCCTCCCAGTTGGCGTTATCAAGCCCAGTTCAACTTAGGACAATCGAGATTTTACAGCAGAGCAGGAACATGGGTCTCACAATTGGTCGTGATCCCTTGGGCTTAGCGGCTGCAGCAATCTATGTGGCATCAATTATGATGGATGAGCGGCGAACCCAGCGGGAAATTGCAGAAGTTGCCAGAGTCACTGAAGTCACTGTAAGGAATCGGTACAAGGAGATAGTCAAAAGATTAGGGATTGACTCGATGGCAATCGGATGAAACCTCCTCAACCTTACTCTCACTTATCTTCAGAACTTTTATTGGTCTATGAATATTACAAGGACTGAAGTTGCTAATTTCTTCCTTTCATCTGGAATGACCAATCTATATTGACCATTTCTTCAGGAAATCCAAGTTTTGAAAGAACCTGGCCAACTACTCCACGATGATCTCCTTGGAGTTCAATATGGCCATGTTTGGCCGCCCCTCCACAGGCTAATTTGGCTTTTAGCTTTGTCGCTAAATCTCCAAGATCAATGTTCTTATCAAAACCTTCAATGATGGTAGTCAGACGACCCCATTTTCTTCGTTCAACAGTTACAGAAATTCTTGCCTCTTCCTGTGCAATTGTTTCACAGACACACAGGTCTTGAGGCAAACCGCAATTAGGGCAGATTCCGCCTTCGTTGTCACTCACTAAGTTATGTACTCCTGACATTTAGTTTGCAGCAAATGTGCTAACTGAAAAGTGCACTCTCACACATATAAGTTCTGCTTTACGAATTCTGAATGGTCATTAAACTGCTCAGAACACAGAACTGGGCTCATTGCAGTAATTACCTGTGAAAAGTATTAGATTATCTTGAATGGCAAGAGTAAAGAACAGACAATGCATGCTCCATTGTGACAATGTCTGATCAAATACTTGTTGTTGATGCATTAAGTGCTGGAACCGGCTTACGACAAAGCTCTCGCGATTCTATAGGCTGCGGCCCAAGAGCTGTTTGCGGTATCTTTGAGAAGCATGATCTCGATTGTCGCATTTTCAGGATTGAAGAGATAGTCGAAAGGAAACACATCCTACGGAAATTTGACAAATTAGCAATCAGTGCAATGACAATGGATTTTCCCGCAGTGTTCTCATTAGTGAAAATTTGGCGCTGGATTAAAAAGAAGAGTCCTATCATACTGGGTGGTCCGATTGCTACAGACACATCACTCTTGAAAGAATTGGACGTAGACCTTTTTGTTATAGGAGAGGGCGAAGCTACTCTTGAAGAACTTGTTCGGAAGGGGTTCTTTGAGGGTGTTATTGATTTAGCTGATGTCGATGGCTGTGCGTACCTCCTGAATAACCACATACATGTCACACATCCAAGAGCACTACTCTCCTCCAAAGCATTATCAACAGATTTTGCCCCCTCTACAACCCGAATTGTTGATTACAAGACCTATCAAGCAAGCAAAGTCTACGTAGAAGTGACCCGTGGATGTTCCAATTTCAAAAGAACCACACTCCCTACAATAGATGGTCGTCAATGCTCAGACTGTGGCAATTGCAGCTCTAATGAATCATCTGTCCGCTTGGACTGTCCTGAGAAAATTCCTCCTGGGTGTGGATTTTGTAGTGTTCCAAGCACCTGGGGGCCTCCTCGAAGTCGTTCAATTAAGACGATTGCTCAAGAGATAGAAGAGCTTGTGAATCTTGGTGTTCATCGAATTGTTTTAGAGGCTCCCGATTTTCTTGATTATCTGCGGGGTACTGAACCACTGACTGATCCTTGTCACCCTCCGGCCAATTTGGATGCAATAGGAGAACTATTACAACAGATCAATACATTAGAGATGATAAAACGTGGTGAGGTTCATATTGCTATAGAAAATATGAAGGCCTGTCTTTTTACTGAAGACGTGGCTAGAACTATCGCAGAATCACTCCCTTTGACCTCACCTAATATTGGACTTGAAACTGGCTCTGAACAGCACATGCGAGAAATCGGGAAGTGCGGCACCCCTGCTGATGTTATTTCAGCAGTACAGATTGGGGTACGTTATGGATTGAAACCTTTTGTCTATTTTATCTACGGGTTACCTGGTGAAACATCCGAGAGTGTTAGAGAATCCATCACTGTGATGAGAGAAATCAGCAAGGCTGGAGCTGAGAGGATCATTCTATATGGTTTTCGAGCATTACCTGGGTCTGCCTTTGAGAGATATCCTGATTCAACGACAAATGATGAGCTGGCACTAATTCTCCGTCAGGAGGCTGACCTGATTAACCGACAAAAGAAGGAGAACTATCTTGGCCTCATCTTGCGTGGTGTTGCAGCAGAGCCATCATGGACTCATCACGGATATACGATGATCTATCCTCTTGTTGAGGGTCCACTAATGACAGTACCTGGAGGGTATTCGTCTGGAACAACACTCTCAATACGAGTTACCAACGTCTTGAGCGGTGGCCTTCTAGAGGGTGAAGTGGTGGACAAATCGTAATTCTTGATGAACATGCCTTACGCAAAGGTTCATATTGTCAATTAATCGAGAACTGGTTGGTGGAGCACCGTGGTTTATGTCTGTCACAGTTGTAATCGAGAAGTAACCCCTGATGGTCTTAAGACCCTTCCAGGAGTAAAATGCCCCTACTGCGGTGGTAGAATCCTCTACAAAGTTCGTCCCCCGGTTGTCAAGCGTGTAAAAGGGGTCTAATCTTTTTATTATTGCAACCAACCAAGAAGTAGCATTGTAGAAACTACAGCAGATGCAAGTAATATGAGCAAAAAGACGAGCGAGTATATCTTCTTTTTAGTTTCCTTTCTCACATTTCAACCTCCTCATCACCAACCAAAATCTCACCGAGCTTTTCAAGACCATCGACACCTCTTATTTCTCTATCGAATAGTGGCACTTGAATAATGTCCATGTCTGAATATAGCTCTTGAATATCATTGAGATTAGACTGCTGCATCTCATATCTTTTTGTACAGAACTGGCATGTGGGATTCATTGGTACAAGTTGATTCACAACCATCTTGTTGACGGGAATATGCCAAGTATTTAGACTTGAAAGGAGTCTTTGTGTTTCAAATACTGCCATGGCTTCAGGAATCATAACAACAACAAATTGGGTCGTGTCAGGATCCGATAACTCTATTCTTGCTGCACGTATCTTATCTTTCGTCTGTTGTATCATCTGCCACGAGTTTTCTTCTTCTTCCTGTCTTCCTCCCAATAGACTCCTAAACCCACCCATCATCGAACTAAGTCTTTGCCGAAGGGTAAGAATCTTACCGAGCCAACTATCTAGTAAATCTGGTAACTCGAGAAGTTTGAGAGTATGACCTGTTGGTGCCGTATCAAAGATCACTCTATCATAGGATGAATCCTCGATAAACTCCAAAATCTTACCAAACGCCATAGCTTCATCTGACCCTGGTGGAGCCATACCCGTCATATCTCCCATCAGGTTTGCAGCCATCTGAGCCTCAGGACCAGCTGCTCCTTCTTCGAGTACATCTTGGAATTGTTGCATACCCTTCTCAGTACTGATCTCCATACCCCAGAGATTATCAAAACCCTCAATGGGCACGACTTCGCCGCCTGAGAGGTCCTGGTCAAAACTGTCACTCAGGCTATGGGCAGGATCTGTAGATAATACTAGAGTACGAAATCCGTGTCGTGCTGAGAGAACAGCAATAGCTCCCGCACAACTTGTTTTTCCTACGCCACCCTTTCCTCCAGAGAGGATGAATTTGATAGAATCTTTGTAAACAATATCTCTGAGAGTCATGTGAGGACCTCTCCCTGTCCTAATTACAGTACTCTCTTTAAAGCTTCCATATGTTAAAGAAGACGACCAGCCAATATTTTAGTAAAACGCCCGTCATATAGACATTCACAAAAGGTTATTGAGCGTCAGGCAATACATTACTGATAGAGGATTGAGGAAATCGTCATGTCATACCCCCAAGTACGAACCACTGCAATGGAGTTCCCGTCTACAATATTGGGATTTCTTGGACTTGATATACCTGAAGGGCTCTTTCCGCCCAACCAAGAACTTGTGTCTAAATTCAATGCAAAAGCAGTGGTCATGGTTGTAATAGATAATTTTGGTCTTTTCGAAGCTGTGGTATACAAACCCGAAGCTCTCATAAAGAATATGGAGGCGCTGGCTCTCATAGAATCAGAGGACCCCTATGCTGTTCCCTTGATTCGCATGTTGTTGCGAGGCTCTCTGGAAAGCTTTCATATGATCAATCATGTTAGAAACAGTGGTAAGGTAACAAAAGTAATCTGTCGAGAGCAGGATATGTCTGACTTTGGATTTGATGCAAGTTATACAGTAAATCCCCGTGACGATATGGCAACTTATATCGAGTCAACAAAGCACATCTTCAAGAGTGAGCTTCTTTATCTTCATTTTCTTGATTTTGAGAGCCTTTATGCACAATATGGTCACAGAACACCACCGAAAACACTGCTTGAGAAAATTGTGCGGCGAACGGACAATTGGATCAAGGTCCTTTTACGCCAAGCTCGTGATGACACTCTCTTTATTGTCATTGGTAATCATGGAAGACATCCTGTGCCCCTGGATTATGATGGGAAACTTGCAGAATGGCGGAAGGCTAACGCTCCTATTGCCATTATGTTTCAGAAACGTCCGTGAATCTTGTTACTAGATTAAAGCTGGAAGTCCGAATAAGATTGCTACAAGTGCCAATATCAAACACAATTTCCAAAAGCTGACCTTCCTTGCAAGCCTTAGTAAGAATTCCATGGAAGCCAGTCCAACCACAAACACTACTAATTCGATGATTACCAAATCACTTACTGTAACACTGGTGGGAATCTGTGCTCCTGTCAAAATTTCCAATAAAAGAATTCCTAGGACTGCTGGAACACTCATTAGGAAACTAAACCTTAGTGCAGTCTCTTTGTCTATTTTATGCATCAAGAGTGTGGATATCGTTACACCCGAACGACTTAATCCTGGCAGGACTGATGCTCCTTGAACAAGTCCTGTCACAATTGCTTCTCGCTCACTCACTTCTCTCGTTTCTTGGGTAAAAACTGCTTCGTCTGTTTTCCGTGTTGGAATGTACAACATAATAGCTGTTACTACAAGAAGTACTCCAACAAGGATATTCAGCAATTCCCCATAAAATACAGAAATGCTTGTCTTGAGAAAAACATAGATTGGAATTGCGGTGATTGCAGTTGCTATTGTAGCCAAGATAAGGTGTTTGAGTAATTTCTTATCCTTTAGTGATATGAGCTCTAGAATTGTTCTAGGATATCGGACTATTACCGCTAGAGCTGTACCGAAATGGAGCCAGATTACCAAGGACATAATCTCCTCTGGTGGAACTGTAGTGAAATTATAAATAAAGAATACAACTTGGCCCTCACTACTAATTGGAAGCCATTCAACCAATCCTTGAATAAGTGCAACGATTATCTGCCACAGTTCCATGTTGATATTCCTCTTCTTAGGCATTGTCCAGAAGTATTAAAAGCATACTCAAACCGACTCCAACCCAAGAAGGGTGTGCGAAATGGTCCTTGATAATGATAGATTCCTAACCTCCGAACTTAGTAATATCACTCAGATGATAGAAGAACATTTCAGAGCAGCTCTATCTGCAAGCAAAATGGTTGCACATGCAGTAGCTGATTGGTTGGCAGGAACGAAGGAGATTAGTCAGGAAGACTTGGATAAGGTGACTGCGCTTGAGGTTAAGGGTGATGACTTAAAACGCACCATACTGAATGAACTTGCAAAAGCACACGCACTCATGCAACGAGAGGATCTTTTACGTCTTGTCCATTACAATGATAAATTGGCTGACGGTGCAGAATGGTGCATGTATCATCTGGCTGCAATCATTGGGCAATGGACTCCTGAGGCCGAATTGAAGAGTAAAATTGCTAAGTTAAGTGAATTAGTGATTGAAGAAATCACACAACAGAGAGAAGCGGTACGATTTCTCTCCATTAATATGCAAGAGTCAATGAAACGCGCTGATGAAATATGTAAACTTGAGAAACAGATTGATATCATACAGCGAGAGATTGTATCTCTGCTCTATCCTGCGGATATTCCCGTTGCAGTCATCCTCAGATTCCGCGACTTCATCAATATGATGGAAGATATCTCCAATTTTGGAGAAGATGCTGCAATCACAATTAGAGCATTATCACTCACTCTGAATATGTGATGATGCAGGTGTATTGATTTGACTGAGAATATTCCTCGAGTTCCGATAGCCACTCTTGTCAATGACCGAGCCATCGTCTGGAATCCCGAAGACGGAATGCCTCTCTACCAAGAAGGGTATTTTGGTCAACCAGTAGGAATTAGAAAACCAAAATCCTCCGTATTTGATAAGCCCCTTGAGCTCTCTCTTCTAGAGTGTGCATATCTTACAAAAGAATCGAAAATCAAAGTAATTGACTCCAATGATAGAACTCTTTC
>SDOA01000031.1 GCA_004524595.1 Candidatus Thorarchaeota archaeon
GTGTCATCATCAATGACATCATCATGGATCAGACTTGCTGTCTGTACAAACTCTGTGGCAACTGCGAAAGGAAGTGCTTCGTTGAAACTGCCACCAACTGCTTCACAGCTTAATGCAGTAAGAAGTGACCTGATATGCTTTCCTCCTGCTTGAAGCAGGTGTATTGCAGTATCATAGAGTATCTTTGGCTCTCCTCTCTCAGATTCAAAGACTCTGATTATCTCTTCATCAATGATTGCCAGACGTTTATTCAATTCCTTACTGGCAAGAAAATCTATCTTTGTCCTCTGAGATTGAAGAGACCTATTCTCATTGTCATCTGAAGCGTTTTCCAAAACATCACTTTTTGTACTAGGATCATGCATTAACAGAATCACCAATTGAAGCTTCAGATGTACTATATTTTTCAGTCTAAAAAATACCTTAAAGCACTTACTTTCTGACACACATCTACTCTGATCTTGAACTACTCATATATCTCATCAAGTCCATCCCAAGTTAGCCCCATTGCCTCTGCTACAAGGACTGCAAGATCTTTAACTGTTTTATTGCATCCTGATTGTGGTAATTGATCCTTCATGTATTCAACACAGGAGGGACATCCTGAAGCTACAACATCCGCCTGAGTTCTCTCTATATCTTCTGCTTTTAGCTTACCAATATCTGATGCAAACTGATTATCGAAGGCTCTGAGTACACCACCACTACCACAGCAATAACAATTATCTCTGTTATGAGGTAGTTCTTCAAATTCGATACCTGGCAGGGCTGCTATCACATCTCGGGGTTCATTATAGAAACCAGAATTACGACCAGCATCGCAACCATCGTGATAGGTCAGTTTGATATTGAGAGGTTTTGTGAACTTGATCTTTCCTTGCTGAATGAGTTCTCTCAAGTATGAGTATCCATAGACTATCTCAAAACCATGATCAATGTTCAGGAACTCCTTGTATTCATGAGCCCACATCTTGTAACAGCCAGGGCAGTTTGTGATTATTCTCTTTACACCAAGTTCTTTGTATTTCTCGATGTTATGTTCTGCAAGTGTGCGTGCTCCTTCAAAATCTCCAGTCATGATCAGAGGCGCACCACAGCAGTACTCCTCTTCGCCAAGGACAGTGTAATCTTCACCTATTTTGTCCATGATGAGCGTTGTAGCAATTGTTGCTTGAATTGAAACTCCTCTGTAAGATGATGAACAGCCAAAAAAGAACGCAGTTTCAGCAGGCTTGCTCTGTCTATCAATGAGTTCGTCTTCATTTGGGGTCCAATATGACCATCCTTCGATTCTATCCATCTGGGACTGTCCTTGGATATTGCATGATTTGAGGAGGGTTTCTTTGGCCATATTCATTGCTTCTGGCCACATCCCTCTTTTCATGAATTCACCTCTGAGGATCTGATAGATCTTTACAAAGGGAATATCCGTCTGACAAATTTCTTCACAACCGCCACATAACGTACAACCAAAGATTGCATCTTTCAGTCCTTCTAATCCGTCTGTAGCGCTAATCCTTCCCTGAATGAGCCCCCGAGCTAGTAACATCTTTCCCCTCCCAGAATAGCTATCTACTCGCTTTACCTTATAGGTTGGACATGCACCATGCCCAATCTGACAATAGCTACACTGAGCACATATGTAGGGATATTCTTCTAATCCGTATTTCTTCAATGCCGGAAATTCCATTGAGCACTTCTCCAGAGATTGGATTAGGACGACTATGTATTCTGTCCAATTAGGAGCAGCGTTACCTAGCCGCCTTAAAACCTTTCCACACGACATTGATATTAAACTGCACAAGCCTCTGGCTCGCTAGGTTTTTATGTAGCTAGGCATCCTCGCCTCTCAACACCCCTCCTTTGGTTTAGTGCCGGAGAGATATTTCATGGGACTCAAACAGAAACAGATTGATCATCTCAAAGAGATCTTTGGAGACCGAGTAGTCACCGCCAAGCATGAACTGTTTCTGCAGTCAATGGATGTAGGTTCTCTGCCAAAACAAGTAGGTTGGTTGATGAACCTAAAACCTGATGTTGTTGTCCAACCTCTAATACCTGAAGAAATTCGTTCTCTTTATCGATTTGCCAATGCAGAAAAAATTCCTCTTGTTCCGAGAGGTGCGGGGACTTCAGGTTATGGCGGAGCCATTCCAAGAAAGGGTGGAATTGTTGTTGATATGCGTCGTATGGACAATATCCTCTCTATCGATGAAGAGAACCTTACAGTTGTTGTTGAACCAGGAATCTGCTGGTCAAATCTCCAGCTAGAACTGAATCGTCTTGGTCTTGATTTACGATGTTATCCATCTTCTGCACTCTCAGCTACAGTAGGTGGATGGGTAGCTCAAGGCGGGGACGGGATTGGCAGTCTAAAGTATGGAACAATCAACGAAAACTGTGTTGAGTTCGAAGTAGTTCTTCCAAATGAAAGGATAATCCGAACGAGTGATACAGACTTATTCTGTGATACAGAGGGTATTCTGGGGATCATAACTAAAGTGACCTTGAAGATTAAGCCCCTTACTAAGGTCAAGGCCTTTGTTTCAAGCTTTCCAGAGAACTATCTTATGAATCTGGCAATTGAGAAGATTCTAGAAGATGGTCCTCTCCCATATACCATAAAGTTCGAGGAATCTAAATATACTGATTTGAAGAAGTCAGTTTGGGAAGAGGATTGGAAGTTCCCCTATCCAGTCCATCACTGCACTATCATGGTCGTCTATGAGGGTGATGAGGAAGAGATTAAGGTCGGTGCTGAGGTCATTCGCCGAGTGACTGAAGAACACAAAGGCATCAATTATGATGACCATGTGGGAGAACATGAGTGGCACGAGAGGTTCTATCCAATGCGAATTAAAAAGGCTGGACCTACACTAGTGGTTGGACAGGCTTTTGCGCCTCTCGAAAATCTGAGTGCGATCTTTGATGACTTCCAATTCGAACAGGCTTCTGCAAAAGCTGGCATTGATGGTTATGTGAATTCCAAGAATGCTGTGACTATGATGGGGTATTTCTTAGAGGATGAGCGACGCGCATTCTACATGCTCTCATGGTCACAGAGCTTTGTAATCTTCAAGATAGCACAACGTCATGGCGGTCACCCGCATTCAACAGGAATTTGGTTTGCCAACTATGCTCACATTTACTTTGGTAAGGAGCGCCTAGCGAGGATTCGCGCAGCCAAGCTTAAGTGGGATAGAAAGGAGATATCTAATCCTGGCAAGATTTTTGCCTACTGGCTACCATTTATGCTTCGAATTGGCAAGTATTTCATGTGGTTAGGTTTCGACATGTTCCGGAATGGATTTGGTCGGATTGCTCCTATTCTCTTAAAATGGCTACAGAATGTCCCGCCTGTAAAATGGTTGTTGCGATGGGGTCGCGCTCATAGTCCGTGGCCTATTCAATATGGTCTTGGATGTTGTATGGTTGATGGAGCTGCGGCAGTAGCCTCACGCTGGGATATTGAAAGATTTGGAATGCTCCCCCTCTTTGGACCAAGACAGACAGATGTCCTTTGGATATCCGGTTCTCTCACGAAGAAGATGGCACCAAGACTTCGTAGAATCTACGAACAAATGCCGGAACCAAAATTTGTTATCTCTTATGGACAGTGTGCTGCCTCTGGTGGAATGTTTTACGATGGATATTCATTGGTTACACCTGCTGAAAAAGTTGTACCTGTTGATGTCTATATACCCGGGTGTCCACCCAAACCTGCGGACTTTGTTAGAGCACATCTGATACTACAGAATAAGATTCGAGCTGGTACTACCCACTGGCAACGCCGCTATGAAAACCAGGATGCAATGGGGTTGATTCAATAGATGAGATTACGAGAAGACAGTGATCCATATTGTTTGCTCTGGATTGGATTGCTCCTTCTGGGGTCGTACTATGCGAACTTTGGCTATATGATGTGGACTAGTGCATCAGCTGCTGCAGATTTCTTGATTAGTGTTAACTTCTTCTACATACTTCTTCTTCTTGCCTTCCCGCCTTTGATGGCGCTCCTTTTTACTGGTTATCTACGACCTTCACATGGAAAGGCTAAGATGTCCATGCTCGGTCCATCTGTCATTTCAGCATTGTTTTTCGTAATAGTCTCCAATCTGGTTTCTTTAAACACAGATATTCTTGGCAATCTCATATTCTTCTCTGGATGGGGAATAGGTAGTTCACTCCTAATAGCTGGTGGACTCTCAATAATGCAAACATTAAGACAGAGTACGAGTCCGGGTATTCTAGATGTTGCATCCCTTCACTATGGTCCACCTAAATCTGTTCCAGAACCTGTTGTTGAAGAAATACTTACTTCAGAAACCGTCAAATCTGATGACACTCGTTCTGAAGTTAATTAATCCGTTTCTGGTATCCATGCCAGTGCAGCATAAGCTAGCAGCAATCCAAAAGCAATCCATCCAAATAACAAAGCTCCCCACAGACCCTCTTGAAATAAGACTATGTCTAGATATCCATGGATACCTCCAGAGAGTCCTGAGATTGTTGTGAAGGCAATTCTTGATACTCTCTTTGTTGCCCCTGCCAGAGCGAAGGTTGAAAGTACTAAACAAAAACCAGTCAAAAAGAAAGCCATCTTAACCATTCGATCTGTTATGTCTGCAGTTACGATTAACCAGAAATAAGCTCCAATGAGTCCCATTCCAATTAACAATACGAGATAGTAAAAGAGTGTGCCACGGATCAAAGACATTTCACTAAATCCTCTCTCTGAATTGCTTAATCCCCCTCGGGATGATGTCTGGCATATAACTCCTTTGAGTGTTAATTTTAAGGCGAATGGTTTTTATCATCCTTCCTGATTGCGCCTTTCTAAGTCTGAAGAGTACAGACCGATATCATAGAGATAGGTACGTAATTCATATACGGAACAGTCTTTGTGCCCCAATATCGACATTGTACTAATCGGATACGAAAGCAACCAGATCCAATCTTGGAGGTCGAGAGAACACGATGAGATTATTCATCGATTTTATCCCTGTACTTGTTTGGGCCGTACTGGCCATTGTGCTTGTAGTTGGTATGTTAGTAGGGTCTTGGATTCTCAGACCGCATGTTCTTCAGAATAGTGAAAAGACCTCAAGTTATGAATGTGGTGAAGAACCAATTGGACCAGCGAGAATTGCCTATCCATATAATTACCTTGTTTATACGATTCTCTTTTTAGTTGTTGATGTCCTAGGAGCATTTCTTTGGCTGCTATCAGCATCTTCCTTTCGACTAAGTCCATCCGTTGTTTGGCAAGTGTTGTTATTTGTTCTATTACTATTAGGCGGATTAGGGTATGCAATGAAGAGACTTCCCGAGACTTTCCTAAGTGGGCAAGAAACCTTGATACTTTACCAAGAAGCCAAAGCTGTTCAAGCTGAGCAAGAAAAACATACAGGAGGTCATTAAGTATGTTACAGTTTGAAGTCTGGTTTGAGCAAGCTGAGTTTCTTGTTATCGCATGCATAGTTATTTTCCTTGCTTACCTTGCTTTAGAGCACAAAGATATTGTCTACGCAGCATTCTTTTTCGGTTTCATGGCTTCATTCGTAGCAGGATTCTTCTTACTTCTTGAAGCACCTTTCATTGCTGGTATGCAAATCGCAGTGTACACCGGTGGAATCAGTGCGCTCATCATCTTCGCAGTCCTCCTCTTACCGCGTGCACAAGATTCCTCTCTTGAGATCTTTGCATCTCCAAGACGTCAACGGGCAGGATTGGTACTCTCTGCTCTAGTTGGCTCTCTTTCAGCTGCACTTGCCTTAGTATTTCCATGGTACGAGACCTTCTCTCCAACGACTCCTCCACTAGAGGATAATTTAGAATTATTGGCGAAATGGCTATGGTCTGATCATGGTATCTATGTTCAGATGGTTGCTCTTATACTCCTTACAGCAATAGTAGGGTCTATTGCAATTCTTAAGATGGAGAAAGCTGAACGTCTTGATCCAATCGTGGGTACATTTGGTATTGAATCAATTGATGAACCCATTGATGATATTCCTTCAAAGGTTGAAGAAGACAAACCCTCGAATTCCGAGCAGGAGGATGATATTTCATGATCCCGCTCTCTTGGTACCTTGTTGTTGCCTTTATAATGATAGGTCTCGGTGCCTATGGAATGATGGTCAAGAGAAACCTGATTCGTATACTGATTGCTGCAGAAATAATGGGAAACGGCGTGAATATTGCCTTAGTTGCTGTTTCCATTTATAACCCTATTTTTTCCTTCACAGGTCAAGGTCTTCTCATTCTCGTTATATCTGTTGCAGCTGCCCATACCGCTCTTGCGATGGTTCTCATGCTTATGTACCACAGACGTTACGGTACTGTAGATCTTGGACAGCCAATCTTACCGGAGGATGATATTAATGGTTGATGCATTAACTCTGGGACGAATAATTATTAACAAATATCCCGATGTTTCATCTAAACCACTTGTGGGCAATAAAATAGAGCTTATTGTTCCATCAACTGAGATTCGTGATGTTCTTATTATGATTGAGGAGAACGTTCCTGATGCTTTACCTGAAGCAGCCTTTGGAATAGATTTAGAGAACGACAAGTATGAAATCATCTACATCATCTGGTCGCATGAATCAAAACTGCTCTGTCAGCTTCGTGTAGCTTTAGATGATGAGAATCCTGAGGTTGATACTGTGAGTGATATCTTCCCGGGGTTTGAATGGCATGAACGAGAAACTTCAGAGATGTTTGGTATAACCTTTAAAAATCACCCTGACATGCGTCCTCTCCTACTACCTGATGAACTAGTCGGACAGTACCCCATGAGAAAACGGTTCTTAACAGATAGAAGTAGGATTGATGAGACTGGTCTTACACCTCCACGACCAAGATCAACAAGTGGAGGTGGGTCATCATGAAGTCGGATATTCTTGAAGAAGCAAGTGAGATCTGGTTTGGCCCTCAACATGTCAGTGCACATGGTTGGGCTACGAAACTCACTCTTGTTGGTGACTATATTGTTGAGTGTGATCCAAATGCAGGATATTTCCATCGTTCAGCAGAGAAGTGCCTTGAGTTCCGGAATTTCAGACAGGGTTCTATGATTCTTGAACGAATTTGCATGATAGAGGCTTTCATATCTGAGTATCCATATGTGGCTGCAGTAGAGAAGATGGTTGATCTGGAGATACCCGCGCGTGCGAAAATAATGCGCACAATAATGATCGAGTTAAACCGAATTCATTCTCTCCAGTTTTGGTGGGGCCAGTTTGCTGGTGAGCTCGGGCTCTTTGCGATGCTTCTCTGGCCGTGGGTCGATAGAGAGTATACACTTGATGCCTTCGAAGAACTAACAGGTTCTCGTCACTCAGTTTCATATAACACTCCAGGTGGTGTGAAGTATGATTTCACGCCTCAATTCTTAGAGAAGATGGAGGTGGCATTATCTCGAGTTGAAGAGAGAATACCCGTCTTTAGAGATATGTTTCAAAGAAGTCCTACCTTTAGATTACGTGCTGAGGGAGTGGGTCATTATACTGCAAAACAGGGGCTCAAGTGGGGCCTCAGTGGTCCAAATATCAAAGCCTGTGGGATTCCCATGGACCTACGAAAGGATGACCCTGATCCGAATTTAGCTTATGATCTCATTGATTGGAAAGTTCCTATTATAATAAACAAGCAACATCCTGGAGAATGTGATGCCTACGATAGACTTCTTCAGAGGTTCAAAGAGATAGAAACTTCAATCGATATTATACGCAAACTCCTGCCTCTCCTTCCTGATGGTGATATTGTTGATCCTAAGGCGCGCGCTAAAGTTAACCGACTCCCTGAGGCTGAGGGATACGGAAGGATTGAAGGTACTCGTGGAATCACAACCGTATGGTTGAAGACATTTGATAAAGCTCAGACTCCTTATAGGGCAAAGATACGTGGACCATGCTTCGCTTCTTACTATGCTCTAAAACATATAGTCCCTGGTGCTCGTTTTGCTGATTTTCCCGCAATCTTTGGGAGTCTAGACCCCTACCCAGGATGGTGGGATCGCTAGGAGGTGCTATGACGTGCAGTTCGATTTCTTTGCCTGGCTTGATGGAATATGGAACTGGTTTATAGGAGTCCTACTCTGGTTCTGGGGTCTTGTCGAATGGTTATTTGCATGGGTCATAGATGTCCTTAATGCTATTTGGGCTATTATTATCTTGCCAGAGAACTTCATGTTTCTATTCAGATCTCTCATATTCCCAGGATTGGTCTTCATTGTTTTAGCTCTTATCTTTACAATTTGGTTTACACGTAAAACTTGGGCAAGAATCCAAGACCGACGCGGTCCAACACACTTGGGCAAATATGGTGGTCTCCAGCTGTTTGCAGACGCAATCAAACTCATGGGAAAAGAAACAATCATCCCTGACAAAGCAAAACGGTGGGCATACAGAATTCTTCCGTCACTATTGCTATTGATTGTTCTTCTACCCTTTGCATTCATTCCTTGGGACCCCATTTGGAATATTTTGGGACATCCTGCTTTTCCAGATTTATCAGTTAGTCTCGTTCTAGTCTTTGCAATTCTTACTGCAGTCCCTGTACTATCACTACTTATTGGGTGGGTTTCTGGATCCAAGTATTCACTAATTGGTGGATTTCGAGCTGCAAACAACCAGTTTGCCTCAGAGATACCCATGGTCGTTTCATCAATTGGGCCAGCTATGCTTGCAGGTTCTCTCAGTTTGTTTGGAATTGTTCAAGCTCAGACCAATATCTGGTATATTGTGCTTCTCCCAGTGAGCTTTGCTACATTCTTGGTAGCTGCCATTGCATCTGTTGGAACATTCCCCTTCGATGCTCCTGTTGCAGACTCTGAGATTATTTTTGGTTGGAGAACTGAGCTATCAGGTATTTATTTCACACTTGTCTATTTTGCGGAATTTGCTGAACAAATTCTCTACAGCGCCCTCATGGTTGCTCTCTTCTTTGGTGGATTCAATGGGCTTCCCTTCTTACCTGGTGTTGTCAACTTTGCAATCAAATGGCTTGTAGTCTTCTTCTTCTTCATAGTGGTGACTTCTTCCTTCTACAGGATACGACAGGATCAGATTGTCCATCTATGCTGGAAGTATCTACTACCATTGTCGATACTGAATGTTGTCGTGGTGATGTTTGCTCTAGTCTACATTCCAGGACTTGTGCCACTTGTCATAGGAGGTTGATGTGATGGGATTCCTTAGTACTCTTGGCGACATCTTTAGAATCTTGAAACATGTATTCCGTCAAGCATTTCGCAGACCCTTTACGTACTTCTACCCATACGAGGACAGACCATATCCTGAGCGGACTCGTGGTAGACACATACACATTCGTGAGAACTGCACAGCTTGCGCTCAGTGTGTCAGAGCCTGTCCTGTGGTCGCTATTCGTATAGATAAAGAAGATCGTAAGTTTGAGAAAGATGCAGCTCTGTACTTTGATTATACTCGGTGCATCTTTTGTGGAGATTGCGTCGCTGTCTGTAGATTTTATGCGTTGTATCACACGAAAATTGTTGATATCTCTGAAGGCGATAAAGAAGATCTCCTCTATGGTCCAGACAAAATTACCACACTCGACAGAGACCCGTTAGAATGGCGTGGAGGGAGGTTCCGCTAATGGTATTTGGAATTCCTTTCATGGCTCTTTCATTAGCTGTAATGTTTATTGGTGGTCTGCTAATCTATGTTTTAAGAAGCAATCTGAAAGAGAGTGCAGGAAATGTTGCAGTAGGAATCTCACTCTTTGCAACGATCCTCATGATTCCTCCTTTCTATGAACTTCTAACTAAAGGTTCTTCTATTGAGACCGTCATCTGGTCGAACATCCTCGAACCTTTTGGTCTATTTCTCGACCCTGTAGCATTTCCAATCACGTTTGCTGTTGTCATCCTAGGTTTTCTCTCGGTAGTCTACGCAGTTGGATACACTGAGCATACAGAGAATAAACCGACCTTCTTTGCCAACCAGCTCTTCTTCATCATGGGTATGACCTGGGTCACTCTTGCAACCAATATGATTGAATTTTTTATAGCTTGGGAGATCATGTTAGTGCCGAGCTATTTCCTCATCCTCTTCTGGGGATTCCCTGAAACCAGAAAGCGAACAGCACTCAAGTTTTGGCTTTATACTCAATCTGGAGCTGTATGTATCCTGATTGGTTTTGGTTTACTCTATGCTCAGGGTGGTTCTTTCGTGCTGGCTAACATCGTGACTAATGGTGAACTGATTTTCAAGGTTATTTTCATCCTTCTTGCAGCCGGCTTTCTCGTGAAGATGGCAGTCTTTCCGATCCATTGGTGGCTCCCTCCTGTTCATGCGGAGGCTCCAACTCCAATCTCAGTGCTCTTGTCTGGAGCAATGATTGAAACTGGCGCATATGCCCTTGTCCGTTTTGGCATGTTGACTTTGAATGAGGCTGCAATCTCTCTCTCCCTCTGGGTTGCCGCCCTCGGAGTCATCACGATGTTCTATGGAGGGTTCATGGCACTAGCTCAGCTAGACATCAAACGACTCCTTGCTTACTCATCTGTTTCTCAGATGGGGTATGTCCTTTTTGCATTGGGGACAGTGACAGTAGCTGGTGTATCTGGTGGTATGTTCCATCTTATCAACCATGCATTCTCCAAAGGTCTCTTGTTTATGACTGCTGGAGCTGTAATCCATCAGACTGGTCTACGTGATATCAAGAAGATGGGAGGTCTATCAAATAAGATGCCAATCACTGCATTCGCAGCGGCAATTGGTATGATGAGCATTGCTGGAAGTCCTCCCCTCTCAGGCTTTGCCAGCGAGTGGATGATGTTCCTTGGAGGATTCAATGCAGCTATATCAGGAGCTGGTCTTAACATGGGTTTTCTCATATTGACAATTCTGGCTGTTGCGAGTTCAATTCTCACCGCTGCATATATGCTTCGATTCTTCTGGAGAGTCTTTTTAGGTACACATCCAGAGGAGCTTGAAGATGTGAAAGAGAGTCCCAACTCCATGACCATCCCTATGATTATTCTTGGTGTACTCATTGTGATCTTTGGAATATTCCCGAGCTTGGCACTTGATGTCATAGTTCCGGCGTTTGCAGGTATTACAGGTCCATAAGGTGATTATGATGTTATTCGGCTTACCTTACTATCTCATCCTCGTAATCCCACTTGCAGGCTCACTATTTGTTCCTATCATTGGCAGATTCAATGAGAAACTTCGCGACTGGACTCCTGCAATCTTCATGGGAGTTTCAATGGTACTCTGCTGGTCTCTCCTAATGGATTTGGGAACAACACATATGCCACACTGGGAATGGATCAATATCCCAGGGCTCTATGTCCCCTTTGAGATGCTACTGGATCCTCTATCAATCATTATGGCAATACTTTCAAGTACTCTCTGTTTTCTCATCTATGTTTATTCAACAGAGTACATGGCACATGAAGGTGACCGAAATCGCTTCTTCTTCCTGATGCTAGTCTTCGGTGGTGGAATGCTCACTCTAGTTTTGAGCAATAATTTACTGATTGCATTCATTGGCTGGGAGATTATGGGTTTTTGCAGCTATGGTCTAATTGGCTTCTGGAATGACAAAAGGAATCCTCCTGAAGAAGATCCACTTGGATACGAACAACATAATCCCTTACTAAAGTTTGAGACCGAAGGTGAATACAACACACACTGCGGAACAAAAGCCTTCATCGTCACAAGGGTCGGGGATGCTTTTATGCTGGGTGGTATTCTCCTTCTCTTCACATTTACTGGGTCCTTCCTCTTCACTGATCTAGCAAGCAATCTGAACGACTGGTGGGGGACCATGGCTGCGTGGGGTCTCTTGATTCCAGCACTAGTACTCATTTTTGCAGGCGCTATTGGAAAGTCTGGTCAGGCTCCCTTGCAGGTCTGGCTCCCTGAAGCCATGGCAGGTCCAACTTCCGTATCTGCATTGATTCATGCTGCTACCATGGTCAAGGCTGGTGTGTATATCAGTGCTAGATTCTTAGTGACAATCGTTGAAGCAACTTCAGGTCATGGTGAAGAGCATGTTACAGGATTTATACCATTGCAGATGACATTTGGTATCGAGATGGTTGTTTCCTTCTTCATCCTAGTTGCTGTGGTGGGAGGTATCACAGCTTTCATGACTGCCACAATGGGTATGGTTTCTAATGAGTTGAAACAGGTTCTTGCCTTTTCTACATTGAGCCAACTCGGTTATATGATCCTAGCTATCGGCACTAGCGGAATCCTTGCCCTCGATGGACACTACGAGCATGCTTACCTGAGTGGAGTCCTTCACATAGTAGCTCATGGTGCTTTCAAAGCACTACTCTTCCTTGCTGCCGGTGGAGTCATTCATGCAGTACATACGAAGTATATGTCAAAGATGGGCGGACTAAAGAACTTCATGCCTTGGACCTATCGGGTCATGCTGATAGGTGTCTTGGCATTAGCCGGTATCCCGCCAATGTCTGGTTTCTGGTCAAAGGACTCCATCATTGAATACACGTATGAACTTGCTACACACAATCTTATTGGACTGTTCTTGTTTGGATTAGCAGTGGCTGCTGTTGCATGTACTATCTTTTACAGTATCCGTCTTATGGGAATGGTCTTCCACGGAAAGCGACCCGAACATCACGGAGAGAACCATCATAATGAACCTCACGATCCTGGTCCTGCAATGATGATTCCATTATTTGTTCTTGCAGCCTTTACAATTGGGGCATTTCTTATCTTTCCATTCATTCAGACAATTATCTTTGCAGAGGGACCGATGACTGCTACACTATTCTTTGAGCTACTCACAGAGATGATCATGGTCAAGCTGACAATGCCGGGGCTTGTGCCTTTTGCAATCACAATTGGTGCACTGTTTCTTGGTGGTATTCCAGCTTATCTTATGTACATCAAGAATGCTGATACTCCAAATACGAGAATACCTGCACAAGGCATTCGTAGGGGAATCTACAACTTTCTGAAACATCGATGGTATATCAACGAGGGATACTATTGGTTAGTTAATAAGTTCCTGCTATTTGCAGATCTCTGGAGAAGGGAGGTTGACGACAAGGTCATTGATGGTATCGATTTCAAATCCGCAGATGCTGCCCAGACCATCTCTAGGAAAGTGAGATGGTTTGATGATAATGTAGTGGATGGTTTTGCTGAAGGAATTTCTACAGCAAGTGTTGAAGCCTCAGAGATCGGACTTGAGTCTCAGACTGGCAAAATCAACGACTATGTTGGAGTTGTGATTTTTGGCTTTGGGCTACTAATCATAATAGCCCTTTTATCATTGGGGGTGATCTAGATGCAACTAGGTTTAGCTTCTGATTTGATTACTGCACTTCCTATGAATATTCTCGTATTCATGCTTCTAGCTCCCCTCATTGGTGCTCTTATTGCATACCTGATTGGAGCAAAAGGGGCACGTGCAATTACGCTCCTTATCACTACAGTTGAGCTAGGTCTATCGTTACTATTGATTCTCGGAACACCCTCTCTTGGCTCAGATGCTGGTGGAATGAGTCATACAATTAGCTATCTCTTAGCTCGACTTGGCACCACGTCCGAAGCACCAGTCTTCGAGATTATTCTTGGTGTTGATGGTGTTTCTATGGTAATGATTCTGCTGTCAAATCTTGTTATCTGGATTGCAGCTATAAGTTCAAATCATATCAAGACATCTGAGGGGCTCTACTATATGCTCTTTCTAGTGCTTCAAACAGGGCTTCTAGGGGTCTTCATGGCATTAGATTTGATTGGATTTTTTATATGGTGGGAGCTGGTCTTAATCCCGATGTTCTTCATAATCGGGCTATGGGGCGAACAAGGTTCCCGTCATGCTGCTGTTAAATTCTTCATCTATACCCATCTTGGTTCAGCAGTAATGTTAGTCGGATTCTTCTATCTATACTTCCAATCTTCTATGATTAATGCGATTGGTATTGCAACTGAAGTACCAACTTTTAGTATGGTCGCACTACGAAATCTTGGTCTGGACCCTTGGATTCAGATTGGTTTTGCTCTCGCTCTCTTCATGGGAGCTGGTGTCAAGTTACCCGTCTTTCCTTTGCACAACTGGTTACCATGGGCACATGTGAAGGCTCCAACCCCCGGTTCTGTTATCCTTGCAGGCATCCTTCTGAAGATGGGTGGTTACGCTTTCATTCGTCTAGGTCTTTGGATGATTCCTGATGCTATTGCAAGGTTAGCTATTCCATTTGCGATTATTGCGATATTCACCTGCATTTATGCTGCATTCACAGCAATGGCTCAGACGGACATGAAGAGTCTGGTTGCTTATACTTCAATCAATCATATGTCTTGGGTTCTTCTTGGTGTCGCAGCATATGCCGCTGGCGCTAGTTCTGCTGACCCGATAATTCAAGCAGCTGCGAATCTTGCTATTCAGGGTTCAATTTTCATGATGTTCTCCCACGGAACGATCATATCTGTCATGTTCATCGTAGCAGGACAGCTCAAATATAACACGGGAACAAGGGAGATTCCCGAAATCAAGGGTCTCATGACAAAAGCACCTAAACTATCTGCTGTGCTTATTCTCGCAACACTAGCAGCTTTTGGGCTTCCTGGATTCAGTGGATTTATTGCTGAGGCTCTCATTATGTTTGGCTCTATTGTTGTCTATTCCTGGTCCGCGTTGATTGGTCTTGGAATATTCATCACAGTAGGATACATGCTTTGGATGCTCAATCGAATAGTCTTTAGTGATGTAGATCCAGAGAAAGAAGTGTCTGAAGCACCGTGGAACGATCTCATTGCGCCTATTCTAATGCTCATACCCGTGATTCTTCTGGGAATCTGGCCTGATTTAATTCTTGATTTCGTAAAACCTGTCATTGATGCTATGTTAGCAGGAGGTCTACCTTAATGATGCAACTTGATATTATAGCTGAATTCATTCGAAATGTATTATCTCCCGTGAGAGAATTTCTGCAGTTATATGTTCCAACTGAATGGATAATGTCACTTCCTGCAATCACTCTTGTTGCTTTTGGATTAATTTCTCTGGTAGTTGGAATGCGTTACAATCCACTTGCAGTCAGTTTTCTGGGTGTTGTAGTAGCTACACTCCAGATGATACTATTTGAACCAATCGTGCTGTCTGGTTACTCCTTTGGCACGTTATTTGTCAGAGATGCGTTTACAGACTTTTTCATTTACATAGTCTTAATTGTCGCATTTCTTGTCTTGATGTCATCGACCCTCTGGGGTGGTGATAAAGGAACCTATAACTTCCTCTTGATGATCTCTTTTGCTGGTGCACTCTGGGTAGTTATGGCGACAGATCTTGTTGCATTATTTTTAGCATGGGAAGTGATGAGTACACCAACATACGTACTTGTTGCGTTAAGCCCGCGACGTGAAGCTGTTGATGGAGCTACAAAGTACTTTGTTATCGGTCTCTTGGCCACGATGCTCATGCTCTTTGGCATCGCACTCACGTATGGTGTTGCAGGAACAACAGACCTAAGCGCTCTTAGTGCATATGTGAACACAGTATGGTCCTCACCAACAGGTAATGAACCAGCAGCTTATACTTTGCTCCTTGCTATGGTGCTATTCATTGTATCCTTCGGGTTCAAGGTAGGAATATTTCCTGGATGGCAATGGGTGCCAGATGCTTATGCTAGTGCAGATGGAAATGTGACTGCATATCTTGCAGGCGGTTCAAAGAAGACTGGTGTAAGTGCTCTCCTGCGAATTCTCATGATTGGGTTCTTCTTTGCCAAAACTGAATGGGCACCCCTAATTGCTGGGGTGGCAATTCTAACTATGGTGATTGGAAATGTCTTGGCACTAGCACAAAAAGACATCATGAGGATGCTTGCCTACTCGAGCATTGCGATGATGGGATATCTCTTCATAGGTGTCGCAGCAGGGAACGAGATTGGTCTTGCTGCTGCTGGATTCCATGCATTCACTCATGCCATCATGAAAACTGCTGCTTTCATCCTCATTTGGACAATGTCCTATAAACTCACAAAGAGGATCACTTATGATGATCTTGCTGGACTTAGTAGACGCGCTCCAGTTGCTTCTGCAATGTTTGCCATTCTGATGTTATCTCTTGCTGGTATGCCACTGACTGTCGGTTTCTGGTCGAAACTGGTCTTATTCCAGAGCGCGGTAGTTGCGAATATGTGGTGGCTTGCACTCATTGGTCTACTTAATTCTGTATTCTCACTTGGATATTATCTTCGTGTACTGAAATACACCTATATGGAGGAACCAAAAGATGAATCTAAATTGACTCTTCCAATAATCCCTATGATTGCAGCTGCCATCTGCGTCGTAGCAGTGATTGCTTTGTTTATCTTTCCGAATGTAATTCTAGATTATGCATTTGCTGCTGCTCAAACATTCTTTCCATAGATAATATACAGTCCGATATCTGGAGATTTTTAAAAATCAATGAAAGGATGGGTACCATCATCAAGTGCACCTAAAGGTCTCCTTCCGTATTGCCATTTTTGTGCAATCTATGAATAAATCATCAATGTTTTTACCAGTTTTAGCAGAGGTTTCAAAATATTTTAGATTCAGCCATTTCGAGAGCATCATCCCCGCTTCCAGTGGAACAAGACGATCAGCTCTATCTACTTTATTAGCAACTAAAGCTATTACTGCTTCTGGGCATACTGCACGGAAATTGCGATACCATTCGTAAATATTCATGAATGTACTTGGTCTTGTGACATCATAGACCATGAATGCCATTGATGAGCCAACCATGTATCTGCTCCGCAAGTCTTTGTAAGATGGTTGTCCTGCAAGATCCCAAAGAACAATTTGTGTCTTTGATTGAACACCTGGATTAAGCTCTACTTGTATGTTTTTCACTGCAATATTCGTACCAATTGTTGCCTTGTATTTTTCCCCAAAACTATTTTCTGTGAATCTCATGATGCATGATGTTTTGCCTACTGCCCCGTCTCCCAGCGCGACCATCTTCAAGACATATTCCGGGCTATTATCCATCAAGACTCATACACCTTTAAGAATGAATTAGCTTGTAATTGATGATTTAATCCTTCTGGGATATATATCCATAAAATCAATTGTCTAACATCCATGAGGAATATGAATAATAAATCGTGAACCCTTTGAATAATCTCCCTGTACTCGATCCTCAACTGAAATCTTACCATTATATTGACTGATGATTTGTTTTACTAATGTCAAACCTACACCAGACACTCTTCTCACGGGTTCGTCAAATCCCAATAACATAGTTTCTTTGAGTTTGTCTTCTATTCCCACACCCCAATCAATAAAGTCCATTCGTAAAAATTCACCTTTTTCTGTAAGACCTACATCCACCTCAAGTCTAACATCATCAGTTTCTGTTGCTTTTACAGCATTGTGTAGAAGATTATAGAATACATCTTCTAGGAATTGATTTGCCATAATGCAAAATTGGTTTTTGTTGATATTGGTCTTTATGTTGATTTTTCTATTTGGAAATGATTGTTTTACAATCTCAATAGCAACTGTAAGAGAAAATGCAGGATCTGTCTTTTCAAGGGTGAAATCTCCTTGATTTACCATTGAGAATCTCTTCACATTGGTAATCAAAGATACGCTTCTGTTCACTTGAAGTAATGCTCTCTCGGCAATAATTTTTAGGTGAGCTGGTAATGATTCATTTCCTATTATCAATTCAAGACTTGCCATGATACCCTGATGCATATTATTCAAGTCATGCGACATCAAATCATTGAAGAATTCTGCACGAGCATGAGCTTCCTCCCGCTGTTTTTCTGCTTCTACTTGCTCTGTTATGTTGAGAGAAAACCCTCCTATTAAGGGAGGTTTCCCCTCACGAAAAATAGGAAACTTATGACTACGGTAAGTGAGTATTTTTCCATCTTTTCCAATTGTCTGTTGAATTCTATCGATTGGTCCTCTTGCTAATACCTTCTGGTCTTCTATAGTAAGTTCTTCTGCTCTTCTAGGTACAAACAGGTCTTCATTGCTCATCCCTTCTCGATACGGTTTCTCTGGATAATCTTTCATGAATCGATTAATGAAAATGACCTTCGATTGGTGATCTTTGATAAAGACTGGACCTGGCATATTATCTGCAAATGCAATGAATTGTTCTTGACTCTCTTTCAGCTGTTCTTCTGCCTTACGCCTTTCGATGATTGTGGCAAACATACCCGCAACTGTTTCGAAAAAACTTCTATCCTCTTTTCGAAGGGGTTTTTCGGTTCTTGATGCTACATTGATCACACCGAGTAGATCATTATCTGCTCCAACGATTGGCCAGAAAATCAATGCCCGAATGCCCAGTCTAATGGCTTTCCACATGCGTTCCTTACTCTCTGTTGCTTTCAATATGTCTGAAACAAAGAGAGGTTGCCTAGTTCTTGCAGTACGGGCAGTGAGATAATTTGCATCATCAATATGAACCTCTTCTTCTACTTCATCATCATCTATTCCATAGTGAGCTAAAACATACAAAACCTGTCTTTCTTTATCGAAAATACGTATTATGCCCAAATCAAAATGTAGAGTCTGAATGAGTCCTTCCAAAACATTTTGGCATATATTCTTTGTTGACTCCGTGCTTAAGGCCGCCTGAGCAATTAATCCATATGCTTTTCTTTCACGTTTCGTGGTTTCTCTTACTAGTTCATCACTCGTGACATCTTCGCTATACGCAATCACATAATTTTTGCCTGATATAGTAACTAAGGTCCCTGTAATCTCTAAGACTCTAACAGTATTATCCGGAGTAATGAATTTGTACCTGTCCTTATCATGAGCTTGCTTACCCTGACCAATCTTTGTGAATCTTTCAATCGCTATATCGCGATCGTCGGAATCAAGGATATTAGTTAACTCAACTAAATTATAGCTAGAGATTATCTCCGTTGGTATTCCTAGTGATTGACAAAAAACCTGATTTGTATAGACTATCCTTCCTTCGTGGAAGATTACTACACCAATCGGTGATGAATCGAAGAAAGCTTCAAGTGTTTCAATGTTGAAACTGCTGCTGTCATTTTGTTTGATTATATCACTCATCCTGTGCACCAAGAAAGAGGTATCCTTTTCATCTAACAAGGGGAGTTTACGGGGTAATTCCTATAGAAATGTCCTATTAGGTTTCTGTATTAAGATATCTGCGATTGTCTGTAGATGCTTCGCCACTTAATTGAGTTATAAACCATAAGTCAAATATATTGTACATTTTTGTACAATGAAGTACGTTTCTGCACAATGTTTATAAGAGAACTGATTTGGGCGACTATAACCGTTTCTGAGTGTGAAAGGATGACGCGAGTGTGCGATGGCCAATGGCTGTTGGGCCTTGCAAGGCCCGTTTAGTCACTTCGCTATACCACACATTTTACGATTTCATTTCTTCTCAAAGAGCACTTACAGCTCGACTAGTCAGAAGTCCATTTGGATGTTATTTGATTTTCATGATCATTTCAAGATTAGGTGAGACACCACTTCCCAGAAGCGGATAACATATGGAGATAAGTCAATGAAACGAGAACATGCTAGAATTTCTCTAGATTGTGAAGATACACCGAAAGACTATGTCAATATTTTACCACATTTAAAGAACCCCCTTCCGCCGCCTCTCAATCCAGCAACAGAAGAGCCAATTGCTCCTGAAGCGCTCTTGGCATTGTTTCCAGCAGAGTGCGTTAAGCAAGAGGTATCGATGCAGAAGAAAATCCCCATTCCCTTCGAAGTGCGGGAGATACTGATGAGGTCTGGAAGGCCAACTCCTCTACAAAGAGCAGTTGGTTTGGAAAAAGCCTTGAAGACCTCTTGCCGAATCTATTACAAACGTGAGGATGTTTCACCCACAGGTAGTCACAAGCTAAATACTGCTGCCGCTCAAGCCTACTACGCCCAGAAAGAAGGCGTTGAACGTCTGGCTACCGAGACTGGCGCAGGTCAGTGGGGAAGTGCTGTTGCTTTAGCTTGCGCGCATTTTGGACTTGAAGCAATGATCTACATGGTAAGAGTCAGCTATGAGCAGAAACAATATCGCGGGATATTAATGCGAACATACGGAGCTAACGTCGTTCCAAGTCCCTCTGATAAAACTGAGTTTGGTCGGAAACTGAACAGTGAGTATCCCAATCATCCTGGTACACTTGGAATTGCTATTAGTGAAGCCTTAGAAGATACTATCAATAATCCAAACACGAAGTACACTCTCGGATCTGTGCTAAATTTTGTACTTCTCCAACAGAGTGTGATTGGTCAAGAAACAATTGCTCAGCTAGAAAGCAATGATGAAAATCCTGACTATTTAGTTGGATGTGTTGGTGGAGGAAGTAATTTCGCTGGAATGATCTATCCCTTTCTTGCAAATAATAAGTTCAAAGATACTGAATGCATTGCAGTGGAACCAACAGCTTGTCCCTCCTTAACTAAAGGAGAATATAGGTATGATTTTGGTGATACTGCAGGACTTACTCCGAAACTGAAGATGTACACACTTGGAGCTGATTTCACACCTCCAAGAATTCATGCTGGAGGATTACGCTACCATGGCGTTGCTCCATCTATTAGTGTATTAGTTGAGGAAGGAAGAATCAAGCCACGTGCATATGACCAGCTTGATGTCCTCAATGCAGGAGTGCTGTTTGCAAGGTCAGAGGGTGTAATTCCAGCTCCAGAGTCTGCTCATGCCATCAAAGCTGTTATTGATATTACACTTGAAGCTGAGAGGAACGGAGAATCAAAAACAATTGTCTTCAATCTATCAGGACACGGTCATTTTGATATGGGTGCATACGGAGCACTTCTCGATGGAACTTTGAATGAAGAAACATCGAATGGATCTTCCTTATCAAAACAGGAAATCTCACTAATTCAAAAGAGATGAATTTTCGTACCGCTGCCAGCATCAGCGGTATACTTTTTCTTTTTCAAAATGAAATTTCTTATGGATTTTCAACAAATTAGCGAGGGCTTGTGCAGCTCGTTGAGGGTCTGAGAAAAACGGAATGCCTGCTTCCTCAAGTATTTCATGACCTGGTGGTTTCTTGCTCTCTGGAGAGCTAAGTACACTGACGATAGGTTTAGTTGTTTCACTTGCTGTCCTGACAATATCAGTAATTGGCATTCCTCCACCAATATCCTCCTGGTAATTTGGAGCAAAAACTATCATCAATGCATCATATTTGTCTTCGTTCAAAACAAGTCTAAACGCCTCCGCAAAAATCTCAGGTTGTGCCCAACCCTGAGCAAGCAAATCGATGGGATTTTTGATTTCAATATCTACAGGCATCCTAAGCATATCTTTTATTTTCATCGCTGTTTCTTCTGAAGGTAATGGCATTACGGCATGGTTCATCTCCAGAGTCTCTGTTGCTACTAGTGCAATACCAAGAGTATGGGTGACAACAGCTACTCTATTTCCTTGTGGAGTACCCCTGCAGACTGATAAGCAATATGCTGTATCTATCATTTCTGTGACTCCTCCAACTTCTAAACCTCTGCTCTGTCTTATTGCTGCTGAATATAGTTCTGCATTACCAGCGAGACTTCCAGTATGACTCAAAGCTGCATCACATGAAGCAGGAGTCTTTCCTACTTTGAAGACAATGACTGGTTTCTCCTCTGTTGTTAATAACATCTCATTTGCCATCTCTCGACCGCATTCCGTGCCTTCTACAAATAGACAGATTATCTTTGTATCAACATCCTTTCTGAGATAATGCAACATGTCGTGAAAATCAATATTTACTCTATTTCCTACACTGGCGAACTTTGAGACTCCTACACCACGATCCGATGCTTGATATAACATCGAACCAGTCACTCCTCCACTCTGACTGACCATAGCAACTTCTCCGACTTTCAGTGGGATTGGATGGGGAAAAAAAGTTGCATTAAGTCGAATACTTGGATTCCCTGCACCAAGACAATTGGGTCCTATGACTGCAATGCGAGCTCTGTCAACAATGCCTTTCAATTGTTCTTGGTGCTCAATGCCAATATCTCCAAGTTCTTTGAAACCTGCAGTGAATATGATTGCTCCTCCAATTCTAGCATCTGCACAATCCCTGACCGCTGAGAGAACTTGTTGTGGTCCAACTGCTATCATTGCCAAATCTACAGTATCACCAATTTCACTCACACTAGGATAGCAGGTTCTATCTGCAACTCTCTTTAGTCTAGGATTCACTGGATATACTTTTCCACTGAATTGATTCAAAGCTGACAAAGTAAGAGACCCAAGTTTCTCAGGTTTATCAGAAGCTCCTACTACTGCGATGGATTCAGGTCTAAACAATCTGTCCAAGGAATTTCTTTTCCAAGACATAATCAACTCTCCATTACTGATATGATCTAATGAGTTGGTTCATTTTCATCACAATCAATCGATAAATCTCCTGATTGGCTTGCTCATAATCCTGCATATTGATAATGGTGATTTCATTTTGTATCGCATGTTTCTCTAAATACTCTTGGATGATGCGTGTTGAGATGAATTCATCTTTTCTCACTTGTTCATCAGAAGAAACCGATCTAAGTTTTCCAATCCCACTCTTACTACTAAACATCATCTGGTGTATCTGGTAACTTGGATTTATTAGAATTTCAAGAACGCCTTCACTAATGTTCTTCATTGATCCTGGCTGAATGTGAACTCCCTCTATAACAGCTATAGCTCCTTCAGAGATGATTCTATATACCATTTCTTTGACCTGTGATGTTACGAGTTCACACTGGGCTTTGTAACCCCGAATCATCGGATTTTGGTCAACACCTACTTGTCTGTACTTGAAGGCTTGATATGTATGACAATGGAGTTCAGGATACTCTTCCTTTGAATAAATATTTCGAAGTAATTGGCGTATTGTATCTGTACTAATGAATCGAGTCGAAGCTATTACTTGGATAAGGTCTAAAGCTATCATTGATTTGCCAGTTGCTGATGCTCCTTCTATAACGACTATTATCGGTGGCATGTCTTCATGCTCACTTCGCAGATTCTCATAGGTGATAATCGTATTGAATGAACTGATTCTTTCTGAACTCTCTGTCTGGAGTTTTCCCTGCACAAAAGAGAGAAGATCTTTCTCTGACATATTTTCAGATTCTGATTCATCCAATAATTTTGAAACTATAGCAGCTATCTTCGTATCATCTAGACCACTTAGTCTAAGACGCCCCTTCATTATAGATAGGGGGTATGGAATCTCAGCATCTTGAAATTGTATTTTCATCACAGTGACACCTGAATAATTGTGTCATTAGTAAACTCACTCAAAAGGACTTCCGTCCACAGAATCGCCGTATGTTTCTTCCAGCTCTACCATCGAACGACCTACCAGTCAGTGAGCGCGGTTTTGGTTTTCGTTTTGGGTATCCCATGAAAGGCTTGCTCATGTCTACTGTCTTATCTACATCTTCAATCGGATTCTCAAATTCTTGAATTTGACCAATACTGCCTTTTGATAGAGTCATACATTCATCATAGAGATTAATTCGACCATTCCTAAGTGAATACGTGTGGTGTATCTTTATTGAATCGATATCATCGTTCCAAAGAACCAGAGTGATTATACCACTACAATCTCCCACTATACATTCAAGTAATTCATTTTCTTTTCCTGTAGACTTTGAGAAAACATGTCGTGATTGCTTAATGTCTAATACAAGAAATCTAAGATTGATATTTTTCGAATTTGGATTTAGTTTGATGATATGAGTCCAGTCTGTTGTAGTTTCGTCTATCTTCTCCATTATGGGCTCACATACATAGGTGGTCCTGCTAGCTTTAAAAAACACCTCTACGTTTCTCAATGATACTAGCACATTTACGATTTTTACAAAGCGTACTATTGATAAGGTGCGCTTACAAGTTATAGCATTGAAGTCTTTGCGAGGAGTATTAGGTGACATTACGAATTCTAATTGTGGACGATGAACCTGCAATTCATGAAGTGATGGACGCATATCTGAAAAAGTATCTCGATGATTACGAAATACTTTCAGCAAAGAACGGTACTGATGCACTTGGCAAAGCTCAAGAATGTATCAATGAAGGACACCCTCCTGATTTTGTACTAATGGATTTGAAAATGCCAGAAATGAACGGCATTGAATGTACAAAGAAAATGAGCGAGATTGGAATTCGAAATATTCACCTTCTTACCGCATATTTTGACAAAGAATCATTGCAACGTGCGGCTGATGTTGGTGCAAAAGGTGTCCTAAAGAAGAGTGAGGGTTTTGCATCTATTGCTAGAAAAATCGCTGATATGGTCAGAGGAATGCGTGAACCTACATCCAGTATTGTTTAGAGTAGAGCAACAAAACCCTTTTCAATTAAGAATCGCAGAGATTGAACCCATGCTCTCTAGCTGGAGTTGATATATTAATGCTTCAAACCCCCTCAAAGATGCTACTTCTTGGAATTACTGCATTCTTCATTGTTTTACTTGTGAGTAGCTATAATACAACTACAACAACTGCCCAGATACCGTTGTCTGATGCGGAGTTTGTAAATGATGGCAGACTTTGGGTATATGCCAGTCTTGATGGAGAAAACATGAAAACTTCTGGAATTGACAATCCTCTTGAGATCAATATGGAGGGACCAATGGAACTTTATCTCCAGGTGAACGTAACGGGTACACAAGATTTGAATATGAGTGGAAAAATAACATTCTTCTATCAAGGTATAGCAATTTTCCCAATCCAAATTATTGACCAGGCAACCAATTCAACTTGGGTTGCTGTAAATCATCTTTCAGCACCTCCCCCAGTACGAGCAAATATCGACCTCGCTTCAGCATTAACTTATGGACCTGTCAAATTGACCACTGGTATCTTTGAGGCGTCTATCGAATTTAATTACTATATAGAAGGTGATCCTGTGACTCTTCACACAATATCTAACAAATTCTACTTCAGTATTGAGGCAGGATTACTGGATGTTATCACTTCTGTAACAGGTATATCAGCTTCGGTTGCTACAGTTGGTGCAGTTGTTGGAGTTGGAAGAGGTTTCATGAGTCTTTTTGAGGGTCTTAAGACTGCATACAAATTAAGAGGTATTCACAAGAAAGCATCAGAACTCCGATCACTTCCCAATTTGACTGTAATCGGGGCACTTCCACTCCTCTTCTCTATGCTTGCTGGTATGACTAAGATGGGTAAGAAGAAGAAGGGTCAAACGAAGGAAGAAGCTCAGGAAGAGAGTAAGGTCAGTGAGTACATAGTTCGCCAAAGATTACGAGAAGTTGCTCCTGATGCATGGCCTAAGGATAAATGTCCTAAATGCACTCGTCAATGGAATACAAAACTCAACAAGTGTAAGAAATGTAATCTAACAGAAGAAGAAGCTCGCATCGAATATGCTGATCTTCTAGCTTCAAAGGTTCCGGTTGCTTTAAAGGTAATGGGGCGAAAGAAGTCCTCAGACATTCGAACACTTGCTAAGAAGACAAAATCGACTGACTACAACGCAGGGGTCATTGCAGCTGCAATGGTCGATACAAATGTGACTGAAATCGTGAAGGTTGGAACGCCTCTTCGAAGTTTCGTGTTAAATATCGCTGGACTTGCTTTCCTAGTAATAACATGGCAGCAACTACTTGGTGATAGTGCAAGCACCTTTCAAACAACCATTACAATCATAGGAGCTGCAATGTCTCTAGCTGTTATTGTTGCTCTTTATGTAAGCCGAAGAACCCAGATACAAAAGTTCCAAGCTGATATGGACGATGGAAAGAAATGGATGCCCACTGAAGCAGAATCTGCTGAAGAGGCTAAAGAAGAAGAGGAATCTAACGAAGTGGAAGATTCTGATGGAGAAATTGTTGATACAGAACCTGAGGAAATTGAAATACCCGAGGAAGATGAAACCGAAGTCGAATCTGATGAGGAAATAGAAAATTCTGAAATTGACAATTCTAGAGGTTCAACAGATGAGGATAATGAAGACTTCGATTCAACCTCTAATGAAGACTCTATCGAAGACTAGTAGTCCAACTTTAGAACTTGAAGTGCAATGGTAGGTCTCATCTTTTACCTCTCATTTCATTCCTTAGTAAATCTTAACCATTACTATGTGTTATTTCCAAACATTCAAGTTGTACTCTAATTTGACAAAACCTACCTGTTTAGATGAAAGGATAGAAGGAACTTGAAATGGTAGATCATATTGCTATAATTGGATGTGGCGCAGCTGGTGCAACAGCAGCCATGCAAGCCAGGAAATTTAATCGTAAGGTGGAAATATCACTCTATAATTCTGAACAATATTCCCAATACTCACGATGTGGATTACCATATACAATTTCCGGTAAAGTGAGAGCATTTGACGATTTGGTTCTAATGCCCCCTGATAATTGGGCTGGACTCAATATCCAAGCAAGACTCGGTGTGACTGTGACAGATATAGATCAGAACACTCGTACACTCACATATACTGGTGAGCAGGGTGAAGAAGTGCAAAAATATGATGCGCTCATCTTTGCTACTGGTGCAATAAATGCTGATCCTCCAATCAAAGGTCTTGATAAGAAACGAGTCTATGGTCTGCGTACACTTGAAGATGCAAAGGTATTAGCTGATGAGGCAAATAAGGCAAAGAAAGCTGTAATCATCGGTGGAGGGCTCGTTGGAATGGAAGCCGCAGAAGCTTTTCATGAACGAGGTCTGGACGTCACTGTGGTCGAGTTCCTTCCTCATATCCTTCTTGCAATGGTTGATTCAGACATGGCTGAGATCATTGAGGAACATTGTCAAGAACATGGTCTCAAAATTCTAAATAATACTGCTGCTCAAGAGATTACAGGTGTTGACTCAGTAAAAGGTGTCTTGATCAAGGACAGGGCTACTGAGCAAATCACAGAGATTCCTGCTGATTTTGTCGTTGTTGCAACAGGAGTAAGACCAGTAACCGAATTAGCTGAGAAGATTGGAGTTGAGATTGGGTCAAGTCGTGGAATAAAGACAGATGATAGAATGATGACTAATGTCCTCAATGTTTACGCTGTTGGCGACTGTGCTGAAAACAGGGAATTCATAACAGGAAATCCGATGGCTGGTGGACTTGGAACTGTCGCAGTCCGTCAAGCCAGAGTTGCAGGTATCAATGCTGCTGGTGGCGACGTGCGATTTCCTGGTATTGTTGGAGCAAAAGTAACAAAATTGTTTGGCCTTGAGATTGCTAGTACAGGACTCACTGATGACCTAGCAAAGAGGTATGAGATTGATACTGTAAAAGGTTCAATGAAAGGAAGTACAAAACCTCCCTATTATGTAGGCGGGAAAGAACTTAAGATTAAAACATATTTCAATAAAGAAACAGGAAAACTAGTGGGTGGTCAGCTAGTGGGTCTTGAAGATGCTGCGATGCGCTTGAATGTCATCACACTCGGAATTCAACAGGACATAGATGCGAGCGAACTTTTCGATTTTGAGAATTGCTATGCTCCTGCAATCTGTGATACATGGGATCCTTTAGTGCAATCTGCTGATGCTGCACGGAAACGATTGAAGATTTAGAAACTATCTCTGTCTAATCAGTATAAGGTTGTTTAAGGCAAACTGGAAAGAGCTCATCTGAATTGGTGAGCTCACTATTATTATTACCTTGTTAATGGCTGTTTCTTCCTTCGAATGATCATTAATTGCTTGTACAATCTCCTCTGCGATTTCCCAGCTTGGTATTCGTGATACTTCAAGCCCCATTGTAAAAAGACCTACACTAGGTGCTTCCATCTCCTCTGCTGATTTCAATGCATTTCTTGTTGTTTGATAGATAACATCTCTTCTATCAGGGTCTTCTATGGATACTCCAGGCCACTGAAGAACTACCTTTGCATTGCTTGCTTCTTTTATTGTAATACCAAATCCTCCAACTGTACCACCTGCTCCAATGATACCAGATGGCGAGAGCCCCAAGGGTATATCATGTGCCTTTACTACAAGGTCTAGTTCCGAATCGTCGAATTTCCCAAGTACAACTTGGACTTCAATACTACCAAGATGTCGATATGCCACTTTGTTTATTCCCCTAGTTCATCAAATGCTTTGCTGAAGCAATCGCATACATATTTGTTAAGTCCAACAAGGGTTATTTCTCTTACTGAACGTGGTGATTGGGAATAATGATAGATTCCAGCAATGATAGCTTTCGCAGACTCTTGTTCCGAGAGACCTCCTACACCAGCTCCGATTGCAGGGAATGCCATTGATGTCAGATTATGGTCTGATGCTATGTTTAGTGCATTCTGGACTGAGGAAAGAACTTTCCAATATGTTGCTCTCCCACCCGGGGGCATTCCTGCACAATGAATGATATATCTTGCAGGTAATCTTCCTCCAGTGGTTAAAACAGCGTCTCCTGGTCGAATAGGTCCAAGGGATAATGCTTCATCCTCAATCTCTTGTCCCCCCTTTGATTTTATTGCTCCTGCAACTCCTGATCCCATCCAGAGATCTGAATTGGCGGCATTCGCTATCGCGTCAACAACAAGCTCAGTGATATCCCCAAGGTATGTCTTAATTAAGACATCACCGAGTTTCCTCTCCATTTTATGACCTCCTTTACTCTTTAACATACTAATCATTTTCGTAAAAAGTTGTTGTCCACAAGCCTTTTTGGTGATAATTGTTGCATTGAGACTGGCGAGTATTCTGAACGATATCAGTGACATTGAAGTAAAAGATTTGATTGAGCGATATGGTGCACCTAAACGACTCTCTTACAAAACAAAGTTCCTGGATTTTGAATGTGGCCTCATCCGGAGTAGTCAACAGAAAGGAAGGCTTCATGATGTCACATGTTTCATTCGCCATCAGAGTGGTGGATATGTAGTTATCCAAAAACATCAGTATGGTCGATCTGGTATATACCGCGCGCCTTCTGGTGGTTCAGTCATAGGTGAATCCATCGAAGAAGCTGCAATCCGTGAGATGCGTGAAGAAACCGGTCTTGACATCAAACTTACACAATTTATCCTTGACTTATCTCTTGATATTATATGTGGTTCAGAACGAATACCCTGGCGGTCTCTCATCTTTCTTGCTGAAATAATAGGCGGGGAGATGAAACCTATAGATACTTTTGAGATATTTGATGTGAAAATCATGACCCGTGACGAGTTACTCGGTGGTGTAGATAGATTAATGCAAGAATCTGGATGGGGCGGATTTGCCTACAGATCATTTCTTACAAGAGAATTCTTCAAAGCACTAGATGAGTTGCATATCTGAGTGAGTGTTACTCGAATTCTAATTGCGAGAGCTATTGACATATTGTGGAGCAGAAGTATATCGACAGGCTGAGTTTTCTTAGCGACATCATTAACGCAATCACTCAACTTCATTACCCCACGAACTTGTCATTTACCTTCTGCTCATTATTTCATATCCTATTATTTTATAGCTGCTTAATCTTGAAATAGTAATAATAAGTGCCTAGAAGATTCTTTTATCATAGGATTACCGTAGAAGAGAGCAAAACAAGAACACTATTGTGGTCATATCTACTTGTAAGTCAAATAAAAATAAAGAACTAGACCCCATCATGATCGATAGGGCTAGTATGAAGAGTGTCTATTGGAAGACATGTGGGAAGAAGTACCCCTTCTCATGATCACATGCAGGACATTTGTCAGGTGGATGGTCTCCTTCGTGAATATAACCACAGTTTGAACATCGCCATTGAATCTTTTCTTTCTTTTTGAGAATTGAACCATCAGCTATCGCATCAGCAAGAGCTAGATATCTCTCATGATGCCAGGTTTCAGCATGAGCAATTCTTCTCCAGGCAGTAGCAATTTTAGTGAATCCTTCTTTGTCAGCGATATCTGCATAACCAGGATACATATCTGAGAATTCGAATTTTTCTCCAGCAGCAGCAGATCGAAGGTTCTCCTCAGTAGTTCCAATATGACCAGTTGGAAAAAGCCATTCTATCTTTAATTCAGGTGTACATCCACCTTCATCCATGAATTTGAAGAATCTTGAGGCATGTTCAACCTCTTCACTAGCAGTTTCTTCGAACACTTTTGCTATATACTGATAGCCATCATTCTTTGCGGCTTTTGCGTATCTTAGGTAGCGGTTTCTTGCCTGAGATTCACCTGCAAAAGAAGTCAGTAGATTCTTTTCAGTCTGTGTTCCTTTCAATTTCATAATTCTCACTCTCACAACGGAGAAAGAACTCCGTTCTTCATTTTCTCTATACGAGATAAAGAATCGATATCTTTTTTATTAATAAGACTGTCTTTAGACACGACTAACTTATTTTAGAGTCTTCTAATGAAGTCTTAAGGCAATTGCTTTTGCTAACTTCTTTACCATCTCATTCTCTTCTTCTGATGGTCTTCCACGAACCCTAACAACAGGCTCTAATACTTCGAATTTTATCTCATCAATCATTTTCTGAAGTTTTTTAACACCACCACCACCCCAGCCAAAAGTTCCGAAGAGACCCACCGGACGTGGAGCGAATCGTTTTCCTTGCAATTCATTGACATATGCCCAAATTTTAGGGAACGGATAAGCATCGTAGGTAGGTGAGCCAATTATAATGACTCCAGTTCGAACAGTGTCAGTGATGACCTTACTCATCTCACTGTAAGAAACATTGTGAATTGTGACATCTACCCCTAATTCGAGCAACTCCTTCTTAAGCTTCATTGCGAGTCTGTGGGTATATCCATACATTGTGCCATATACTATAGTGCAATTTTTTTCGAGTTCAGGGCTACTCCATTCATCGTACTTATTCACGATCCATAGTGGGTCTTTCCTATAGATGACACCATGACTTGGAGCTATTATCTTAATTTTGATACCAAGATCCTTCACTTTTTTAATGGCATTCTGTACGAATTTGAAATAGGATGTAATGATTGCAGACACATACCTCCTGCTCTCCTTCTCAACAAGCTCCATGTTAGCTTCATCATCAAAGTGTTTTCCATTCAATGCTCCGAATGCTCCAAAGGCATCACAACTGAACAAGATTCCATCCTCAGCAAGCCATGTGGCCATGGTTTCAGGCCAGTGAAGGAAGGGAATATGAACAAACGTTAAGGTCTTAGAACCAAGTGAGATCTTGTCCAAATCCTCAACAGTCTTCTCTTTGAGGTCAACATCGTAGAATGACTTACGCATGTCTGAAGCCCTTGGCGTATAAATGAGTGTAGCATTAGGAGCCAATGTTGCTATATCAGGAAGTGCGCTGGTATGGTCTGGTTCCATATGATTCAAAATAATATAGTCGATTCTAGAAGGGTCGATAATCTCTTTGATATTGTCAATCCACTCATCAGCCCATGGACCCTTAACGGTTTCAATGAGAGCAATCTTTTCATCTACTATCAAGTAACTGTTATACGAAACGCCATAAGGAAGTTTCCAGAGGTTTTCAAACAACTCGGTATGATGATCATCAACACCAATGTAATAGACACCCTTAACAATTTCTCTGTTCATTATTATCACCCTTCATTTACAAATGCATTTAGAACCCGTATCTGGAATGATAAAAGACCTTCCCTATATGACTCTGTTAGATGTATTACCCATAGCCAAATTGTTCCGTGTATTCTTTTGGAATCCGACTCTTTGTATGAATGCCTTTACCAACGACAGACTAGCATAAATGCATCGTAATCAAGAATATATTAATGCAAAAACAAGAGAGATTATTTTTGAGATTCTAGAAAGTAAATGACAATGAGTTCGGGTGTGATAATGTGAAGAAACGATTTGCGCTGATTGTGGTAGTTATCACTCTTTCGTTTATTGTTGGAGTAACCGCTTGGACTCAGGACTCATATGCTAGTAGAGGAATAAATTCAGTGACTAATATTCAGTTGGATGCTCTTTCATGGAAATCTTTCGCTGTTGCATGTGAAAGGGGTGATACACTCTCTGGTTCCTTCAGATTGACAAGAGATGGTGACCTGTTCATCGGAGACCAGACCAAATATGACAATTGGTTACTTGGAGGAGTGAATTTCAGGATTTTCAGTGAAGAGGATTTTCAGTCTTGGAATCAAGGATTGAATGTGACTGCTGATTTTGAACGTACTAATATCGAACGACTTGATTGGTCTTTCAAGATACCCACAACAGGAATTTGGTATATAGTCTATTCTAATGACAGCATATTCATGAAGCAAATTGAAAGTAATATCACTCACAAAGGAGAGATAAACTTAGGACGTCTTGAGATATCCATCTTACTAGGAATAGTAGCAGCTCTTGGAATAGGTCTAATCTTCAAAAGAAAAAGATGAGTGTGCTGTGGTATACAATACCACAGCAACTATTTTCATTATTTCTCGTTGGTACTCTGAGCAGGATCTAATGTAGAATCTTTTTGATCATCTTTTGAATAAGTGACAATCAACTCATCTACAAACTCGTAGATAGCTCTTCCTAGAACAGCTCCGAACCCTCCAAGAAGTGCACCGATAAGAACACTGATTATAATGACCAATGCCCCAAGACCATCAAGTCCAAGTAATGCAATAAAGAAGTTGGCTACATTCAATGCTTGAGCAGTTACTACAAGATACACAAAGAGAATAGACCATGCAATCCCTACTCCAAGGAATCCGACTAGGAATGCTTTCCTAATTCTTCGCACGAAGAGAGCTCCAAGAGCGCCAGCGATAAACATAGTCCGCCAATCTCCGGTTAGTTCAAACACAATACCAAATACAGTCGTGATGACTAGTGCAGGGAGCAATCCCAATTCAGGCATAATTTCGTCTATCTTTTTCATTTCTTTTCCTCCTATGGAACAAACGTAATCGTTCTCTCTATTAGAGAGCCATCAGTATCTGCAGAGTTAAATGCTTCAACAGTTGAGTAGAAGTACATTATATGATATCCATAATGGTTAGTTGATGAATCAAAAGCATACCAGAGATCAAAGTTATCATCCCAATGGGGACTGAACATATTACCACTTTGTCCACCAGGATATGCCATATAGGACATCTCTATTTGACTAAAATCTGCAATCAATCTTGTTGAGGGACCATGTCTAACAGTCCAACCACCTGCTACATTGATGGTATTTTGACCACGTTGAGAACCTCCTCCGATGTAAGTGAGACCCGCAAGATGCTCTATGTATACGATATGTCGATTACCATAATTCCAATCTGGTTCATCAATCCACTCTTGTGCAAGATTATCAAGAGCTCTTGACAATGCTCGGACAAGTATGTCATCTCGAGATTCTCGAATTCCATTTGTTGACTTGTCATCAAAGTAATTGGTGTTATTAGTCACAATCAAATGCTCAAGAATTGGTGTCCTCGATAGAGGAATGGCTGAATTAATATCTCGAAGTTCATCAAAGGTTTCGTAGTGAATTGCATCAAGAAGATACATCCATATAGTAGGTGCGACATGATGCGTTTCCATATCATATGTCCAACTTCTAAGAATATCAACTGCATCTGCGATAGTAGTATTTTCTATTTCTGCATTATCCCAAGCTGACACAACATGTGGGACAATTACTTCCGCACGTACTTCAACAACATCTGCTTGAATCCGTTTCATTTCCTCAACAGTGATGCTATCATCAAGATCTAGTAGGTGATAGATCCGCCTAGCACGATATCCATTTGCTTGGGGGCCTAGAATATCATATCCATATTCACTTGGAGCGATTGTTCGCTGATTGGCAGACTGAACAAATCCACGGGAAGGATTGATCTCTCGAGGATTGTAGGCATACGGAATATTGCTGACCATTCCAACAGAATCGTTCAATGCTGTGATAGGATATTCACCAGTGTATCCAGCCCGAACTGGGAATCTTCCGACAACAAGCATAGCAATATTTCCCTCATCATCACCAAAAACACAGTTCTGTGGAGGACTGTCCCACCAATACATGGCATCAATAAACTCTTCGAGAGTGTCAGCTCTCATGAATCCAGCTGCTGCAACCATTTCATGGGTGACTCCAGATCCTGTCCAATTCATAGCAAGATTGGGATGAGTTCCAATTTCATAATCATATGTAGAAATTACTGAATCAATTAAAGGTCCATGCACTGACTCTTTTACAGTGAAGGCAATATCCACTCCTTCCTTTGTATGAATTGTTTCATCATGAATGATAAAGTCCTGATATTCTCCGTTGTACATGTATTGATTAGGATTAGATGGATTCAGCTGTTCTACAAAAATATCATTTACATCAGCACCAACATTAGTGAAGCTGTATGCTAGATGATCATTATGACCAATAAGAACTGCAGGAAGTCCAGGAAAAGTTGTTCCAGTCACATCCAATCCTTCATCGGGAACCACAATATGAGCTTCGTACCAGACAGAAGGTGCTTGAAGACTAAGATGTGGGTCTCCAGCCACGATAGGCATTCCAGTGGAAGACTTGGAACCGTTGATAGCCCAATTATTACTTCCGACTAATTCTTCATCTCCAAATGGTTTGATAATATCATTCAAGCTTGCAAGCAAAGCTTCTAACTTGTATTCAGGAAGAATTTCTTCACTCGCAAGAGCAGTTGTGTACATACTTGGATTTTCAGTCGCAGGAAAACCACCAGGTGCAAGAGGATATTCTGCGATACTAAGATTGACTTGTTCTTGGACTACGGGAATAGTATAGGGCATTAAATCGGGGAAGAGATCTTCATACATTGTATCATTGTCGATAGTAGTTCTAATCCATTGTCGTTGAAAATCCATAATGGAACCAGATAATCCCCAGGTAAGCATTTTAGCATTGACAAAACAATCAACAAAAGTCCAAGGCTCTGGAGTGAATCCAAGTATTTTGAACTCAATAGGGGTATTTGCTGCTGTCATCGATTTTATGAAAGCATTCGCTCCAGCCACCTCAGCATAGATAGCATCTAGTGCAGTTCGGATATCAGGATTAGTTGCTGCATTTGCTTCATACCAATCCAATGTGAGCTGTGCAGAGCGTTTGAGACCAATCGTTCGATAGAATTTATCTGAGCTGGCAGCATATTGCCCTACGATTTCACTAATTCTACCGGCTGCCACATAGTTCTGCATAGTAATTTGAAATAGCCTATCCTTTGCATGCATATAGCCTAATGCCATGAAGGCATCATAGCTTGAATCAGCATAGATATGCGGTATCCCCATATGATCTATTATTACATCAACTTGAGCTTCAAGACCTATTAGCTGAATCCTCTGTGATCCAGGATCGGGTGATCCATTATCGAAAATACCACCAATGGGTTGGATGATTCCCAGTCCCCCTGCTAAGGGGCCAATTGGCATTGTTAAAATCACTATTAATGCAATAGGGCCAATTGTCGATAGTCCAAGATTAATGATTCTTCTCTTCAATATCTCTCCTTCCTCATGAATCGTATTTTATATTGATGTACTTCGTGACTCTTAAGCATACGGAGAGACCCTCCAAGTCATTGAAATCTATCAAGGAATCAGGTTTATTCTTCGCTCAATCATTGTTTCATCAATATCAGCATCAATGAAGTCGTCAATTGACACGAATGCATAGACTTCGTGGTAATGATAGTGATGTGATTCTTCATCAAAATCGAAATACAATTGGAAGAGGTCATCAAAGTGCTTACTAAAGATATTGCCGCTCTGTCCTCCAGCTACAACAATTCTTGAACTCATTCTATCATTTAGATCAAGTACGTATCGGTATACAGGTCCTGAACTCATCTCCCA
>SDOA01000133.1 GCA_004524595.1 Candidatus Thorarchaeota archaeon
GGGTTTTGCCTTTTACCTTTTCTAATCATGCCTATTAGAAATGAAACCTAAACAATATTGAACGGCAAATGTCGCGGAAAGCAACATATTTAAGCCGACCCTAAAGGAGTCGTACCTCAATAAGGGTGAGACAACTGCCTCATCTGATGGGCCGCAATTGGCTCGATGGAGTGTACAAACATGCCCCTGCTAGACATCAGAAACCTGCGAATGTACTATCAAACGCAGAAAGGTCTTGTGAAAGCAGTCGATAACGTTTCCCTGACATTAGAGCCAGGTGAGTCAGTCGGGTTGGCAGGAGAGTCGGGCTGTGGTAAGAGCAGTCTAGCATACTCAATCATGCAACTACTACCACCTGCAGCAAATATCGTTGGAGGAAATGTATATTTCAAGGGTGACGACTTAATTCGTAAGACCGCAAAGGAGATGCGGGACATCCGGTGGAAGAACGTAGCTATCGTTTTCCAAGGTGCAATGAATGCATTGAATCCCGTATTTGAAATTGGAGAACAGATTGCTGAAGCTATCTTGATGCACGAAAATGTGACAGAAGAAGAAGCTCTTGACCGCTGCGCAAAGCTATTTGAGATGGTCGGTCTTGATCCTGGTCGTATTCACAACTACCCCCACGAATTCTCTGGAGGAATGCGTCAGAGAGCGATGATTGCAATGGCTCTTGCGTGTAATCCAGACCTAGTGATTGCAGATGAACCTACAACAGCTTTAGATGTTACAATTCAAGCACAGATTCTTAAGCTTATGCAAAAGCTGCAAAAAGATCTAGGTTTATCACTCATTTTAATCACACATGACTTGAGTGTTATTGCTGAAACTTGTGACAAGACAGCAATTATGTATGCGGGTAAAATTGTGGAATTAGCTGATGTTGTTTCTGTCTTCAAGGACCCAATACATCCATATGCTACGGGCTTGGTCGGTGCAATTCCAAGTATGATAAAAGCAGAGAAGAAACAACTAACATCAATTCCGGGTTCACCACCAGACCTTATCGATCCACCACCTGGTTGCAGATTCCATCCAAGATGCCCATACGCACAAGATATCTGCTCAAAAGAGGATCCAGCACCACTGGAAATCGAACCAGATAGGTTTGTTTCCTGTCACTTTGCTGAGCAGTTGAGAGGAGAAATTAAAGTAGACTTGGGGTGAATTATGATGACTATTGACGAATCGAGAATTCTACAGGGTTCCGAGGATATTAGAGATGGTGAAACTCTAATTTCAGTAAGGAACATGCGTAAATGGTTTGCAGTTAATACAGGTTTTCTTTCTTCTATGCTTTACCGTCAAGAACTCTTCGTAAAAGCAGTTGATGGTGTTTCTTTCGATATCAAGAAAGGAGAGGTCCTTGTACTTGCAGGCGAGTCAGGCTGTGGTAAGACAACTACGGGTAGATGTATTCTTCATCTTGAAACTCCTACCGATGGAGAAGTAATCTATGCCGGTCAAAACTTAGCAACCCTTGATAGGAATGAGATTAAGGAACTACGTAAACGCATGCAGATTACATTCCAAGATCCATATGAATCTCTGAATCCTAAACAGAGTATTTACAATATTGTACAAGAGCCACTCATGGTGCATAAAATTCCACTAACACCAAGTCAGAGGAGACTAAGAGTGTTAGAAGCTCTTGAGAGTGTTGCACTTACACCAGCAGCAGATTACATTGACAGATATCCGCACGAACTATCTGGAGGACAGCGTCAGAGAATATCTGTAGCACGTGCACTCATTCTACATCCTGAGTTCATGGTAGCGGATGAACCTGTATCAATGCTAGATGTATCAATACGAGCGGAGATTCTTAATCTCTTACTCAATCTGCGTGAGGAGCTTGGACTGACATACCTATTCATTACCCATGACCTTGCTGTTGCTACATATATCGCTGATCGGATTGGTATTATGTACTTGGGCAAAGTAATGGAAATCGGGCCATCTCATGAAGTTGCATTCAATCCACTTCATCCGTACACTCGTGCGTTAATCTCAGCAGTTCCTTCTGGAGACCCAACTGTAAAACGAAGAGTTGAATCACTTAAAGGAGAACCACCAAGTCCCATCAATGTTCCTTCAGGCTGTCGATTCCACCCAAGATGTCCATATGCACAGGAAATATGTGTAAGAGAAGTTCCTGAGGATAGAGATATGGGTGAGGGGCACTTTGTAGCCTGTCATTTTGCGGGTGAATTACCCGAAGTACAGCTATAGTACCGCTAGATCACGGGTGTTACCCTTGCACCCGTGTTCGATTCCTTTTTCATGTTTCAGATACTAAGGTGATATGATGACTGGAGAGATAGACAGACCTCGCATTCTCAAAGCAATAAAGAAATGCTTGGTCAATGGCAACGAGTTTTTTCAAAAAGCAATGGACCAACTTGATGAAATCGGAAAGAGTTCCCTAGGAACAGGAATGACACCTTTAATCGGGGGCTATGGTATGAAAGACCAGAAAACGCATTATCGCCAAGCCTTGATAGAGATAGACTCTGCAGAACGAGCACTGAAGCCCCTCATAACTAGATTCAAAGATGGAAGAGTTGATGGTTCGCATTTCAAATCCGATCGTGCATTGGTATTACTTCGGGACCTTGTAGGAATGGATTATAATATTCTAATCCGTAAACTTACAGAGCAAAGTGGACGGGAGTCAACATGGTATCGATTAAAGGAGCTTAGAGCTAAGATTGCAGAGCTTCTCACATTGGTTGAAGAGAACTAAGAACAATAAATTCTCTTGAACTAACAAAGATAATAACGACAAGTCCAGATTTTCTGATACCTAGGAAAACTCTGAGAGCGGTATGAGGTTATGAATAACTCACACAGGATACTTAGTCTTTTTCAAGAACTTGAAAGAGCAGATTCTGCACTAACCAAGATTCTAGAAAAATTAATGAACATGAATGAAATACTGGATCCTTTAGAGCGTGATCTTAGAGTAAGTGATTTTTCAGCAAGTGGGGCATTTAAGCGTGGAACAATAAAGGGTATTGTCTGTTCACTGACAGCATTGATTAAAGGAGACCCATTATCCAAATCCTTAGAAGCACAACAAGGAAAAGGATTGGAACTACCTTCAATTATCAAAGGAGCAGATAGAAATGAGTCTAAGAGCACTTGCAATTCTATTCTAAAGATTATTGAATCCGAGCTCGTAAACGAACTACCTCGATTCGTTATTAACTTGAGATGGTCAATCCTCCCTCAACTCTTGAATCCACAACATGCTCTCATAATAGGTACGCGCTATTCAAATCTGAAAGAGTCTGAGTCAAAAAGACTTGTCACTAAACTCGAACAACAGGGACTGAAAGTATTCGAAGACTCAGGAGAATATGGAGGGGGATTACTCACATATCATCTCTTAGAATCGATTGATAAGAGAGGGAAGATTACGGTTTTCGAGGTGACAGTATCAAAGGAGCTAGCAGAGAATGAAAGGCAGATAGGTTTCGTACTACAAGCATTTTCAATAATTTAGGTGAGAAGAATGGATCAGATCTCAAATACCATCGAAATGCAATTGCCATTTCCACACGGTATTGAGGTTGAACTTCAAGTCATTAAGAAAGATGGAACATGGATAAGAGGTGAAGATATCCTCGAAGTTTTTGATAAAATAGTTTCGAGTGCAAAAGGTCTTCTAGATAAAAAAATCAGATCATCTTCAGTCGAGTCAGTTAGAAATAAGTACATGCATTCTGCTCAAACTGAAGAAGGAGAAAGAGGTTCAAGGATCGTTGTTACTTACTTAGATCCATCAGGAAAACCAAAAGAGTTCACACTTCTGGGACATGATCCTAATGTAACTAGTCTTACCTGGATACTAGAAATTGCTACTCCACCTTGTACATCAATTGAAGAGCTTGCATGGTGGATTCAGACACTAATAGCAATATCATTTGAATCGTTACCCAAAGAGTCACAAGCAATTTTGATTTCAACTGGATTGAATCCTACCCAAGAATATCTTCGTAATCTGTCTTTTGGAGAACATCATCATATTCTTAGTCCCGAAATTAATGAGAAAACAAAGATTGCAGTTTACAATATGATTCGTAATTTCATTCCTCATCTTATTGCATTGTCTGTGAACTCGCCTTTTGAAAACAAGAAACCTACTGATGAGATTATTATAGATGAAAGTGGAAGGATACGGGCTCCAAAATGCAAACGGTCAATTAGACTCTTCAAGAATACAACACAGATGGGTCCTACTAATGAATTTGAACTGATACCATATATAATAAAATCAGACAAAGAAGCCTTTGCGAGACACGTCAATAGAAGCTATGCACGTATGGTGGATATGTATCCATACACAGATTACGGGACTGTCGAGATTCGTATTTCAGACACCCAGCTTAGTATTCCTAGGAGGATTGGATTAGCACTCATTCTCCAAGCATTATCATTGAAAGCAAAGAGAATGACTGAAAAAGGATTACGAGTACCTGATGTAGGTGCAAGTGCACTCGCAGCTAACCGAGCATCAGCGGTCTCAGCCGGTTTATGGGGAGCATTCCGAGCAGGAGAGGGCACTGATGATTTTCTCAAGACCTACAACTATCAAGTTGAGGATAATGGCAAAATCAATCTTTCAAAGCAGAATAGGTACATAGGGGATGCTATAATCTCTATGTTCTATCTTATCAGAAATGAGCTAGAAGAACTCAAAATCATTGAGAATCCATTCATGCAGGCGATTCTTGTGTCTATTTTTGGAAGTGAATTTTCGCAACCAAGAACGACTGGAGCGGACTTTCAGATAGATGTGTATGCAAAATCCGATTTCAATATGGTCACCCTATTAAAACGCCTTACAGAAGTCACGCGTGAATGCAGCACCAACTGGCTCTATGATCCCATTGAAGGAACTCCACAATTACCTACTTGGTTATGCTGGTGGAAAGGGTTGGAACCTGAAATTGTGACTGATACAGAAAGAACATTTGCAGGGCAAAATGCCGAGTTCTCAATATTGATTCGAAATTCAACAGGAAGAAATCTTGATAATATTTCGGTCTCTTATTCGATTGAAGATTTAGAACGTACAGCCATTGACAATAATGTTCTAGCAATCCCCTTAATTGAAGCAGGTGAAATACATGTATCCAGAATCACATTTCTGACTAAGAAAGAAACTACAGCTTACAACGTGATTACAGAGATAGGTTTCGCTGGAAGACAAATCAATCTAGCCAGTACTATCAACATGTACTGGGTAAATGCAACGATTAAACCACGAACAACAACACAGTTTGCAGACGGTAAGACTCCTGTTCTCTTTAGTGGAGAGATAGAAACCAATTATCCACGAAAATCAACTGTTGCTTGTATAATTAGTATTTTAGCTCCAAGTTTAGAACGAGTTCTTGCAAGTCTAACTGAAAGTATGGAAATTGATGCTGGAGAAACTACTTTTCTCGATAGTGCTAATCTACCTGCTCTGATAATTCCGTCGGATGTTGCTGAAGGCGTCGAACGATGTGTTCTTCAAATGAAGCTTATCAATCAAGAAGGAATAGAAATTGCTGAAACAACATCCAAACCATTCTATGTAGGATTTGTTCGAAGAGGACCTCAGATTATTATCGAGTCAGATCTGAAGACTAGTTATCTCCCTGGAGAATTTATCTCAGGCTTAGTCATAGTTAATGATCGAACAAAGTCTATCAATAAATCTGCACTTTTACAAATAGAATTCGTATCAGACTCGGGTAAGACTGAGAAGATTGATGAAGTGCTCTATGAAAATTTCATAGATACAGAGTATGCTTTCCAGTGGCGAATACCACAAATTAATTTTGAAAGCCAAGCAGACCGTTTTGGGGTACTTAGAGCCACAATCATGAATCGCGGGAATATCCTTACATCAACAGATTCTGATAGATTCAGTATTGAATACCTTATCACACGAGTCAACATAGACTCATTAAGGGTGCCTCAGCATTCACATATTGGAGGGCGTATATCGGGCTGGTTACGCATAAGAAGAAATACTGAACAGGGAGATCCTGCGTTCCTAACAATGTCTTTAGTATTTCCGGATGGAGAAAAACATGTTGTACTTCGACAGGCAGTCAAACAGAGCAAAAATCTTTCCTTATCATTTGGTCCATTAGTAATTCCTGCTCCAAAATCATCGGAAACCCCAAAGACTGTCACTCTTATTTCAGAGCTTAGCTATACAGGTATGGAGATGGATAGACGATCTGTAGTCATTGATCTCCTTGGCGACCCCGCGGTGGATATAGCTAATATTGATTTTATAGGACTACCTAGTTTTGTTGTCCCGGATCAGGTCTTGCTTGTTACAGCTCGTATTGAAAGTAATTATGAAAGGACCATTGATTGTGTACTCTCAGTTGAACTTGAATCGATAAATAGCAATACCGTAATGATTGAGAGAAAAATCACATTGCTATCTGCCAAACCAAAGATGATTCCTGTACCGTTCAGAGTACCATTAGGAGCAGAGATGAGTACTGCTCATCTGACAGCCAAACTTCAGTGTGGAAACCAGTCATGTGGGCATTCTCAGAGATTTAAGGTTAAAGCAATTGAAACACCCTTCTTCAAAGTGAATTTCTCGATACGAAATGAATCAGGCGAAGAAATCCCGGGTCTTGTTGCCAGAGTTACTCCTGTCGAAATTATAGTAAATGTGACAAGTGTAAGAGAAGGAATGGAAAGACTAATGCTCACTCTGAGAATAGTATCAAAACGTGAGATAGTAAAAGAGTATCAGGTCCCGTTATCGATTGAAAGGAAAAATTCGGTTTCGATAAAATGGCTGACACCACCCATAGATGTTGTAACAGGTTATTATCTTGATGCAGAAATCTCGCAGGATAATAGATCTTTACCGGGCAGAGCTGTGGAAGTAATTCGAAAGCAATTCACAGTCTATTAGTTGGTCATAGAATTATATGGGTATAAAACACTCATAAGTCATTAAAGATTAAAATAAGCCTTAATAAATCCGTTTGTTCCCCCTACAGAAATTACGACCATTGACGATATAAAGTTCGTGTAATTACAATTCGTCAAAAGCCGACATTACACATGATAATTCTTATATTGCCTATTTATTGTTGAATGATAATCATTCCTAAGGCAAAGCTATAAATGCAATTTTTTTGGTGTTGAGTGATAATCGGGCATTCGATATGATATGATATATGCTCATAGAACATTCAACAAAATTTGCAATGATATGACCAAAGTTTGAGGACCAATTACGTATACAGGATGTGAAATGATTGTTCGAGATGCTTACTCATCCGGTTGTTTCCGGATTATTGGTGATGGGAATTGTGGGCATTCTTGCCTACAAGCTTCATTTTGTTGATATATCAGGTCTAATCAGTGCTTTTGTTGTAGGATTTACTATTTGGTATACTGGAGGCGTTCCTGCTTTCGTTATTATTTTCTTCTTCTTCATGAGTGCAGGTATTGCTACAAAATACAAGTACAAGGCCAAGGTGCAGAAAAATGTGGCACAGGAAGGGAAAGGAAAGAGATCATGGGTTAATGTCTTTGGTAGTGGGATCATACCAATGCTGTTCTCTGTAGGAATGTACCTTGCCCAACTTTCTCCAGATCTTGCCGCTGCTGGATGGCCGTTCTTCTTGTTCGGAGGGTATGTAGGAGCAGTAGCTACTACTACTGCAGATACTCTAGCAAGCGAGGTTGGTGTCTTCAGTAAGAGTAAGCCAAGATTAATCACAAATCTCAGGAGAAAGGTTCCTAGCGGTACGATTGGTGCTGTGTCACTCCTTGGAGAAGGAGTTGCACTACTTGCAGGTTTTATCATTGGTATGATTGCTCTACTCTTTGCAATATTTACTCCAACTTGGATTCCTGGAGTAATGGCAGCAGGGAATACCATGGTAATAGAGTACGTGCTATTTCTGGTCCCAATCTCAGTTCTTACAGCATTCATTGGGTGTAATCTAGACAGTTTGCTTGGTGCAATGTTCCAAAACAGATATGTCTGTGAGATTTGTGGAGCAGTAACGGACAAAGAATTTCATTGTGATTATGAAACCAAGTATATTGGCGGATTCAAGAGATTCACTAATATGCATGTAAATCTAGGGTCATCTGGTCTAGGTGCAACACTAGGAATAGTGCTTGGTGCTGGGCTTTTTGTCTGGATTCTAGGCGGTCTTTTCTTCTGGATAGCAGCATCATCAAGTAGTTGAATTCCCCTATCGTTCATTTTGAGTTTAATCATCTTAAAATAGAGGAAAATATACAAATTGATTAGACTTCAACACAAGACATCTTGATTTGAGGAAAGTTCATGATAAGTAATATTCGTACAGGTACAATCTATTGGGCTCTAACGGGTATCTTTGCCGCACTTCATTTGGTATTAACGATGATTCCTCTCTTTGTATTAACTGGTGGCCAGGGTTTCATCTCAATGGGACTTGTTTCATCAGTTGTGATTGGTTTCGTCTTGGGCCCTTTCTACGGTGCAATATCTGTATTAATTGGATCTGGAATAGGTGTCCTCATTTTCAATATTGGCGGGATACTAGGACCATTCATCCCAATTGTGGCTCCAGTGGCTGGAGCATTTGTAGCAGGTTGTTTGAAAACAAAACAAAAGGAGTTTGTTCTTGGTTTATTTGCTATGGGTATTATCGTATATCTGATATCTCCAATTGGCTTAATCCTACCAATCTATATCTGGATGCATGCTGTTGCAATGATACTCACATTTCTCTTCGTTATTTCAAAAAGTTCTTCTTGGATATATAAAAGACTCCCCTTCGAAAAAAGCAACCCGGAAGCAAATTTACTTCCTCTGTGGTTAATATCATTCATTGCATTAATGGCAGATAATTTGATTGGTGGAGCATTAGGAGCATTTTGGTTTGTGTACGTAGTAGGAATATCACCAGCAGACTTGGCTGGGATTTTCATTGGGGCAGTACTAGTATATCCCTTTGAGCGGATGGCAGTTACTCTAGTCGTAACAGCTGTGCTGATGGCACTCGGACGAGCACTCTCAGGAACACAAATGAATTTCCTTCTTGAAGAAACACCAAAATCAATGCATGTTGAATTGTAGCATTTAGACGAAGCTTCATAAGATTTCAGACCAAAGGTAAAATAGGTTCAGAGTCCTTGGAGGGGCTCTGTTCTGTATCACAATGATTGTGTACAGGAGTAAATAGATAATGCAAATATTTGATGTAGGTACATTATGGTTGGCACTCATACTCGTTATTGGTATCTTTGCTTTGATGTTTGTTGCAAGTGCAATAAAGATACTAAAGGAATGGGAGCGAGTAGCCATTCTTAGGCTTGGAAAATATAGCAGTGTAAAAGGACCAGGTATAATCTGGGTAACTCCAATTCTCGATAAAATTGCAATGAAGGTTTCCTTACGGCTTCTGACTTATGCTTTCAAGACAGAGAGATCACTTACTAAAGATAACGTACCAGTAGTTGTTGACGCTGTCATGTACTTCAGAGTAATTGATGTTGAAAAAGCCATCCTTAGCGTTGAGAGATATACTGTAGCGGTAGAGCTTGCAGCTCAAACAACGCTCAGAGAAACTACAGGAAAGGTAACACTTGACCAGCTCTTATCAGAACGCGATCAGATTGCAGGACATCTTCAGGAACTAATTGATGAGAAGACAGAGCACTGGGGTGTCAAGGTCACCAGTGTAGAGATCAGAGATGTTGTCATTCCTTCCGCTTTACAAGATGCTATGAGTAGAGAGGCTCAAGCTGAACGTGAGAGGAGAGCACGAATTACTCTAGCTACAGCAGAGCTTGAAGCAGCAGAGAATATGTTGAAGGCAGCAAAGAGATATGAAGAGTCGCAAGTAGGTTTTGTACTACGTACTTGGAACATTATGCAGGAGATCTCAAAGAATGCGAATCTAATCATCATGGTACCAACCAATATTCCTGA